>JABDKI010000208.1 GCA_013002295.1 Altererythrobacter sp. | reverse complement strand
GAACTGTTTAAGCGCCGCTCCAACATAGGCATTGAAGAAGCCAAGGAACGCGCACCACCTGTTGAAGGCATGTGGGTGATCCACTCCGCGGAAGATCTGACTGATCGACGACGAAGACGCCGCGTTCCTCAACCCATCCGCAAACCCGATAGCGGGGCTCAGTTTGAGCCCCGCATTGACGCATCTGGCGCCAAGCGCAAACGCCCGCTAGTGCACAATGCCTGGGTCATTCGTGACAAGGAAGACGTCTGATCATGTTTATGGAGATGATGAAGCGCTTCGAGCGCAAGCAGGCAATTGCCATTGACGCGCCAGAAGACTTTTTGCCCCCTCATGTGCCGAAGGAGCTCGGCAAATTCGAAGAGATTCTGGGCATCAACATGCGCAATGCGATCATCGCGAAATACAATCCGCGTATCGCGATCGAGCGAGCACGCGACAAGGTCGCCGCAAAAGTCGCGCTTGAAGCTGAGGGGATCGCTTGCACCGGCACGATCGCCGTAATCGATGACTATCAATCGATGATGGCGTTCAAGCCCGAACGCGATATGCCAGATAGCTGGGCGATCAAGCCGGCGCGCGGGTCGCAAGGGGATGGCATTCTGCTCGCGCTGCGCCGCGAAGGAAACACTTGGTACAAGGGTTCAGGCACGCCGATGACCCCCGATGATGTTATCAATCACATCAACAAGATTATCGACGGTGGTTTCTCCGGTGATTCTGCAAGTGAAGACGCCGCGCTGATCGAACCGTTGATCCGCGCCGACCCGGCAATCGCCCATCTGGTACCGGAAGGCTTGCCCGATTTGCGCGTGATCTGCCTGCACACTACGCCGCTGATGGCGATGCTTCGCCTACCGACCCTTGAGTCCGACGGCAAAGCAAACTTGCACCAACGCGCGATTGGCGCGGGTGTTTCGCTTGAAACTGGGCGGATCACGCGCGCACTTGTGAAGGGCGAAGAGATCACGCACCACCCAGACACGGGCAAGAATTTGATCGGGTTCAAGGTCCCGCATTGGGAACGGGTGCTGGAACTGGCGGGCAAATGCGGCCCGGCGATCGGCCTGGGTTATTCAGGCTCTGACATTGTACTGGACGTCAATGACGGCCCATTGATCATTGAGGTCAACGCGCACCCCGGCATTGAAATCCAGAACATCAATCAGGAAGGCCTGAAGGCGCGCATGCAGGCCGCGGGCGAAGACTTTAGATAGCGCCGCCTATTCAGCCACTTGGATCTGGATGTCGCCCAATCGCGCAGAACGATACTGGACCATATCGCCAGGCTGCAGGAAATGCCCGCTGGCAAATTCATTCTCGACAAATGTTTCAATAACACTCGGGACCAATTCCTTTTCGCGTGCCCAGCCTGCGGTCAAAAGCCACCATGTGCCGCCTTCAATGATGTCGCCGCGCGTGGGCGCTGCGAAAATCACACCTTCGGCTGTCCCTGACATCAGCGTCATGTCAGCATCGATCTGACCGTTCGGCGCCAGCCTGTATTGGCGGCCTTGATAAAGAAAGCGATCACGCTCCATATCTCCGAGTGCCTTGCCAGCGAGCCCGCGAAAGTCGAGCGTCATTTCACGGGCGCGTGCATCCTGACGCGGCTGGCCGTTGACAAATGTCATGAAGCGTTCTTGCGCGACAAAACTCTGCCAGTTACGCGGCACCACTAGCAACGCACCTGCGGGATAGAAGTCCGCGCGACTTTTCGCGTCGCTGAAGCCAGAACCTGAAACCAGATTATCAGGGTCGATCATGCGGATCAAAGCTGCGCGGTCCGTGAAGTCGCCGCACAGGAACACGCCCTTGGTCGCCGCATCGAAATCCTCGAGCGAAGCAACAGCCCGGTCAAACCGCATACAAAGCTCGACTTCGTAGTCGAGTAAGACATCCCTCCGGGCATTCACGGTCGTTCGTGCTGGCGTAGCGGAACCGAACTTGGGGAACATGAAAACCGCATCGCTCTGTGCCTCTTCGGCATGCTCAGGGAAATTGGTGCCGGTTCCGATATGCCGCTCTCCTGAAGGCGCCGCGGGTAACAGATCGGCCACTGCATATTCCCTTTCGAGCCCGCTCTGACGTGCAAGTTCTGACAGCTCGGATACAGAAGCCGCTGCAAGGATAAAAAACGGATCTGCGCTCTGCGAGCCTGTGGCGCGAGATAGGTCAACCGCGCTGACTGTATCGCCATCGAGCTTGGTCACCAACAGAGTGGCGGGCGTGCCGTTGGCCTGCATGACTTGGGCAAGCGTGACCGCCTCTGACAACGGTGCAAGGCCCGATTCAAGCGGTGTATCTTCAAAACTGGCCGGGTTGAATTTTGGATCTGGTGACGTCAGCCACAACAGAAATAGCACGATCACAATCAACCCGATCATCGCGCCGAGTA
>JABDKI010000194.1 GCA_013002295.1 Altererythrobacter sp. | reverse complement strand
ATGCGCAACTTACCGCGCCCAGAGGCTGACGAGTTAGAGGCGCTTGCCGATCAAGAGAATCTCGATCTGCATGTGATCGAAATCGATGTGATGTCAGATGAACAGGTAGCAGCTGGCGTTGCCAAGGCCGAAGATATGGCTGGCGGCGCAATCGACGTGCTGATCAACAATGCGGGCATTGGCTATGCTGGCCCGATCGAGCTGCAGGATATGCAGGCGACGCAGTTGATCTTCGACACCAATGTTTATGGTCCGCACCGCATGTCACGCGCGGTACTGCCGTCCATGCGCCGCGCCAAGAGCGGCTTGATCTTCAACATCTCCTCCCAGCTAGGGCGCGTAATCGTTCCATCAGCAGGGCATTACTCTCCAACCAAATTTGCACTGGAAGCGATGAGCGAAGCCATGGCTTACGAGCTGGTCCCGCACGGCGTAGAGGTATGCGTAATCGAGCCGGGCGGTTACCCGACCAAGGTCTGGGTCAACCGCAACAAACTCGCCAGTGAACTCAAAGAACGCCTCAATTTTGATGAGCGCGCCGCCTATCCGCAATTGGTTGCACGCATGGGGCAGGAAGATGGCACTCGCCGCACTGCGAACCCGATGGATGTGCCCAATGCCATTGCCGAGATCATCGCCATGCCGCCGGGTACACGCCCGCTGCGAAAGGCGGTTCATCCGGGCAGCAAGCCGCAGATCGCGATCAATGATCTAACCGCGAAGATTCAGGTCGATTGGCTGGGTGAAACCGCCTTCGGCCCATGGATCAAGGACGTGCATAACGTATAACTTGCCTTGCTTGGGCTAGCCTTCAGCAAACGACACGGCTAAGTCGCGCACCAACACACAATACCGGAGTTTTGCGATGGGTTTCCGTTGCGGGATCGTCGGCTTGCCCAATGTCGGCAAGTCCACCCTGTTCAATGCATTGACTGAGACGCAGGCTGCACAAGCCGCGAACTATCCATTCTGCACGATCGAGCCCAATGTCGGTCAGGTCGCTGTCCCGGATGAACGGCTCGACAAGATCGCCGCCATCGCCAAAAGCGCGAAGGTGATCCCGACGCAGCTGGCGTTTGTCGACATTGCAGGTTTGGTCAAGGGCGCCAGTCAGGGTGAAGGTCTGGGCAATCAGTTCCTGGGCAACATCCGCGAAGTCGATGCGATTGTTCATGTGCTGCGCTGTTTCGAGGATGATGACATTCAGCATGTTGCGAACAAGGTCGATCCGCTCGCCGATGCTGAAGTGGTCGAGACCGAGCTGATGCTTGCCGACCTAGAGAGCCTGGAAAAACGTGTTCCCAACGCGCAGAAACGCGCCACCGGCGGGGACAAAGAAGCCAAGATCATGGCTTCCGTGCTGGGCCAAGCGCTTGACCTGCTGCGCGATGGCAAGCCAGCCCGGTTGACACAGCCCAATGACGAGGAAGAAGCGCGGGTCTTTGCGCAAGCGCAATTGCTGACTGCCAAGCCGGTGCTCTATGTCTGCAATGTCGCGGAAGAAGATGCGGCTGACGGCAATGAACTGTCGGCTCAGGTGTTTGCCAAAGCAGAGGCTGAGGGCGCGCAGGCGGTGGTCGTCTCGGCAGCTATTGAAGCCGAATTGGTTGCCATGCCGATCGAAGATCGCGCAGAGTATCTCGAGGCTTTGGGCCTGCATGAAAGTGGCCTCGCGCGCGTGATCCGCGCCGGTTATGAGCTGCTCGATTTACAAACATTCTTCACCGCTGGGCCGAAGGAATCGCGCGCATGGACGGTCGCAAAGGGCGCGAAAGCTCCACAGGCCGCTGGTGAAATTCACACCGATTTCGAGAAAGGTTTCATCCGAGCAGAGACGATCGCCTATGATGACTACATCGCGCTGAATGGTGAAGCGGGTGCGAAAGAAGCCGGCAAGATGCGTCAGGAAGGCAAGGAATACCTTGTCCAAGATGGCGACATCATGCTGTTCAAATTCAACGTATAAAGCGGAGCGCCCGATGAGCGACGACACGATCTACTACGAAGATCTGGAGCTTGGCGCGAAGCAGAGCTTCGGCAGTTACGAAGTAACCCGTGAGGAAGTGGTCGAGTTTGCGAACAAATACGATCCGCAAGCCTTTCATCTGGATGACGATGCCGCCGCCAAGACGCATTTCGGGCGAATTTCCGCCAGCGGTTGGCACACATGCGCCATGACCATGGCGATGATGGTCGAGAACATGAAAAACGTGAAGCAGGCTGGCCTTGGTTCTCCGGGTGTTGATCAGCTGATGTGGAAGAAACCGGTTTATCCCGGCGACACACTGCGCGTCGAAAGCGAAGTAATCTCAAAACGTCGCAGCAAGTCGCGCCCCGAAATGGGCCTGTTCAAGAGCTGCGCGCAAATATTCAATCAGAACGATGAAGTTGTGCTGGAAATGACCTCAAACGGGCTGATTGCCGTGCGGGATCCTGATGCGCCGATCGAGGGCTAATTGGGCTGGTTCCGTCACGTTTTCAGGTCACGTTCTTATGATTATATGGACGACATATTCTTGGCGCAGTTTAAACCTGTTGACGATGGCTTTCTTTATCGCAGAAATCAAAACGGCCCCACATTAAAATGTTCGGAAAGTGAGAAGGTTCAGTTCTTCTCAGACTTCCGTAAGGCTTCAAGAAGGCTTATCCGCGGCACGGTCCTTGCCATTTTCATAATTATCGCGCTCGCATTTATGTTCGCACGTGATTGGTTCGAAGGGAG
>JABDKI010000162.1 GCA_013002295.1 Altererythrobacter sp. | reverse complement strand
GTTTACAACAACGATTGAACGATCGAAGCTGCGCGGGCTTTCGCCTAGTCGGACGAAAGATCGCGCTTGGTAACAGCAATTTTCGCCCTTTGCCAAGCCTTTGCAGGATTATTGCTGCACGTTGCGGCTGACTATGGCAATAGGATTGCGTGTCTGATCGGCTGCCAATTCATAATGTCTTGCCGGATTTGGCGCGTGCGCTCGAAAAAGAAGGCGCTGCGGTGCTTGTTGCGCCGCCTGGGGCGGGTAAGACGACGGCTGTGGCTCCGTCGTTGCTCGATGAGGGTTGGTGTGATGGGCAAATCATCCTGACCTCGCCGCGGCGAGTTGCGGCTCGCGCAGCAGCAGAACGCATGGCGGAGATGCTGGGCGAGAAGCCCGGCGAAACGGTCGGATATTTGACCCGGCTGGATAGCAAGACTTCTACAATAACGCGTATTCTGGTCGTAACAGAGGCTATCTTCGTAAACCGCATCATCGACGATCCCGAGCTGGCAGGTGTTTCCGCTGTCTTGTTCGACGAAGCACATGAGCGGCATCTCGACAGCGATCTTGGTCTGGCTTTGGCCTTGGAAAGCCGATCTGTGCTGAGAGACGACCTGCGCGTTCTGGTGATGAGCGCAACCATTGACGGCGCGCGTTTCGCGCGGCTCTTGGGCGACGAAGCGCCAGTGGTCGAGAGTGAGGCGCGCGCCTACCCCTTGAGAATTGAATGGCTGGGTTCGCGACCCGATGCGCGCATTGAAGACGCGATGGCCGATGCTGTGATGCAGGCTTGGCGAGAGACAGAAGGGGATTTGCTGGCGTTCCTGCCCGGTGTCGGCGAGATTGAACGCACACGAGAACGTCTGGAAGCGCGCTTGCCAGATGTGCCCGTGCTGCCGCTGCATGGCCAAGTTCAGCCCGCGCAGCAGCGCGCGGCGATTAAGCGTGATGCGGGTGGTCGAAGACGGATTGTTCTCGCAACGGCCATTGCCGAAACTTCGCTGACGCTGGACGGAGTATCTGTCGTTATCGATAGCGGTCTCGCGCGTTATGCAGAATTTGACAAGGCAGCTGGAACAACGCGGCTGGTTACCCGCCGCGCCAGCCAAGCGGCATCAGCGCAGAGGGCAGGCCGCGCCGCACGCCAGGGGCCGGGCGTGGCATATCGTTTGTGGGAAGAGGGCGGGCATGCTGGCCGCCCAGCGTTCGCTCCCCCTGAGATCGAGACAGCCGATTTGGCGCCACTTGTTTTGAAACTCGCGAAATGGGGAAGCTCGGACCCAACGAGCTTGCCCTGGATCGATCCCCCGCCGGACGCCGCAATTGCCACCGCGCGCAGCGCCCTCGTACGGATGGGTGCTCTTGACGACGATGGCCGGATTACCCTGCAGGGCAACCAGATCGCTTCATTGCCCCTAGACCCCTTCGCCGCTGCCGCGGTGCTGTTCGGTGCGGCGGTTTCGCAAGCGATTGATGCCGCGAAGTTGGTTCTGCTCGTGCAGGAGCGCGGGCTCGGCGGTCGCGGTGAGGATTTGATTCAGCGCTTGGACCGTTGGAACGGTGATCGGAGCAAACGCGCAGAAGCCTCACGCAAGCTTGCTCAGCGCTGGGCTAGTGCAGCAGAGCGGCTCGTTTCCGTGGCGGAGCCTGAGCCACACAATCCGGCACTTTTCCTCGCATTCGCGCGGCCTGACTTTGTCGCGAAACGACGCGATAAGTCCGGTGAGCATTGGCTGTCGGCTGGCGGCAGAGGTTTTCAGCTTGATCCGGCATCGTCGCTGGCGCGTGCGGAGTGGATAGTTATTGGCGATGCGCAGGGCCAAGCAAAGGGCGCGCGGATCACTGCAGCAGCGGAATTGAGTGCGCAAGACGTCGAAAAGCATCTTGAACACCTGGTTCAAAAACGTTCGGTAATGAATTGGAATAATGATGAAAAGCGTGTTGAGGCACGGCTGGAGCGGAGGTTTGGCGCGATCACGTTAGCCAGCGGCCCAGACCCCGCGCCTGATCCGGAAGCGCTTGTGGATAAGCTCGTGGAAAAGGCGTTGGAAAGCTTGGGAGAACTTCTTCCTGCTGATGTGTTGGCACGAGGAAAGTTCGCACAGATTGATGCACTTGAGCTGCAGCAGCTCCAGGACAGCGCAGACACATGGCTGAGGCCATTGCTGAATGGGCGGCGCGATCTAGCCATTCCGCGCGTGAAACTCGTCGAAGCCATTCTCAATCAGCTCGATTGGGACGCCCGCCAACAAATGGACAAGCTTGCGCCGCGTGACTTCGCTTCGCCTGCAGGCACGCACCATGTGATT
>JABDKI010000144.1 GCA_013002295.1 Altererythrobacter sp. | reverse complement strand
GCGGAACAGCCAGCACATTGTAGCCAATCGCGAGAACGAAGTTCTGCCGCACGATGCGCATCGTGGCGCGCGCCACCTGCACTGCCTTCGCAACAGGCATCAGACGCTCTCCAATGAAGACAGCATCGGCGGCTTGTTGGCTCGCGTCGCTTGCGCTTCCAGGAGCGATCGCCGCATGCGCGGCCGCCAAGGCAGGGCCATCATTCAGCCCGTCGCCCACCATCAGGGGCTTATTCCCCCTTTGCTTGATCTCATCCAGCAACGCCAGCTTGTCAGCGGGAGACAGCCCGCCAGCCCCCTTCAGCGCGAAACGGTCAGCAACGGCTGCAACAGCGTCTTCACGGTCTCCAGACAACATTTCAGCTTCCAGGCCCAACTGACCGAGTGAGGCGAGCGTTGCGCCGATATCTTCACGGAGGGGATCCGCGAAGTGGATGACATGCTTGTTGTCGCCAATGCGAAGCTCGCTGATTGGGTGATCAGATGATTCCGAAGGGCGTGCGAGCGCGATTTGCCGCCCGTTGAATATTGCGAACAGCCCCTCCCCGGCACGCTCGGAGACATCGGAAATTCTGGCGGGCAAGACATTCATCGCAAGCAAAGTCTTCGACAGGCCTTTGCTCAGCGGGTGACGGCTGTTTTGTGCCAATGCCAGCGCAATCGATTGTGCTTCTGCGTCCAGCGCGCTGACATCGGGCCGGGGTTCACCTAGTGTCAGCGTTCCTGTCTTGTCGAAAAGTACACAATCGACTTCGGCCAAACGCTCGAGAGCTGAGCCATCCTTGACCAACAAGCCTTGCTTGAGCAGCGCATTGCTCGCAACAACTTGTGCGGCAGGAACAGCCAGGCCCAATGCGCACGGGCAGGTGATGATAAGTACCGCAATCGCAATGATCAGCGATTGATGCCAACCGGCGCCGGCAATCATCCAGCCGACAAACGCGAGCGCAGCCAAACTATGCACAGCAGGCGCGTAATAGCGCGAAGCCTTGTCCGCGATCCTGACGTAGAGGCTGCGCGATTGGCCGGCTTCGTCCATTAGCCGCGCGATTTCGGCAACCTTGGTATCGCTCGCCACTGCGGTCGCGCGCACGCGAATGGGTGCCATAACGTTGATCGTGCCAGCGTGAATCTCGTTGCCCCGCGTTACCGGTTCTAACCGGCTTTCTCCGGTCAGCATGGAATTGTCGATCGCGCTGGAGCCTTCGATAACTTCGCCGTCTGCTGCCAGCGCTTCGCCAGCCGCGACCAGCATCACCATGCCGGTTGTGATCTCATTGGCAGGCACGCGGCTAGTGCTGCCGTCAGCTGCAACGATCGCAGCGCTTTTGCCCATCTTGCCCAGAAGCGCATCAATCCCGGCACGGGTCTTACCGCGCATCATCGCATCCAATGCGCGCCCGCAAAGCAGGAAAAACAGGAGCATCACTACGCTTTCAAAATACGCGTGCTCTCCCCCTGTTGCAGTTTCGTAGAAGCTCAGCGCCGTAGCCAGAAGAACGCCAATCGAGATCGGCACATCCATATTGGTACGCCAGTGCTTCAGCGCCATCCAGGCCGACGCGAAGAATGGCCGCCCGGCATAAGCAATAACCGGTGTCGCGATAATCGCGGACAGCCAATGGAACATCTGCTTGGTTATGTCGCTCGCCCCGGACCAGATGCTGACCGACAGCAGCATGATATTCATCATGCCGAAGCCTGACACCGCAACCGCCCGCAACAGCATCTTGCGGTCAGCGTCGTCGGTACCGAGTGGATTGTCTTCGATCCGCTGGGCCTCGAAACCGAGGTCTTCAATCGCTTTGACGAGCGTTTCCTCGTTTACGTCTGGTGCGTGCCGTAATGCCACCCGTTTGGCTGAGAAATTGACGCGCGCTTCCGCTACGCCGTCCACCTTTTGCAACTCGCGCTCCAGCTTGGCGATACAGCCGGCGCAGCGCATGCCGGGCACGGTAAAGCGGCTGTCGATCAAGTCGGCAGCGCTTTCAGCCGGGATGGCAGCAAGGGCGTTCACAGCAACCGGTATTCCTTCTTCCAGCTTTGCCCGGCAGAGGTCATCTGAAGCCGGACGATCCAGCGGCCATCGGCTAGCGGAGTTGTCGAGCGATATGTCCCGTCGGGCATCCGCAAAAACGACAGTTCGCCTGCTTCGAGATCACCTAACGGACGGCGGAATGTAGCAGAGGCCAGTGCCAATTCGGGCACACCTTCTGTCTGAAGGATCAAGTGGCCGTCATCTGCACGGAC
>JABDKI010000134.1 GCA_013002295.1 Altererythrobacter sp. | reverse complement strand
ACGCCATAGTGCGTAGCGCCTTCAGGCGTGACGAGGCCTTGGCGAATTTCAAGACCAACAGTCTCTGGATCGCGTTCAAGAGGGTCACCCCAGCCGCCACCACCCCAGGTGATGTAGTGGAGAAGATCGCCCTCTTTCACCGGCACATCTTCCACCTTGTTGCCGACGATCTCGGTTGTGCCATCAGCGCGTTCGAGCACTTTCCTGGCGCGCATGCCCGGATGGCCGCCATTGACGCCCCAAGGGGGCACGAACCAGCGGTCATCATGCACCGCGATCTCGCCATCGGCCAGAAAGCGGTAGGTCATGTGTATGCCGTTGCCGCCGCGGTGCAGGCCCGCGCCGCCGCTGTCGGGTTCGGTTGAATAGCGCTCGATCCGCAGCGGGAAATACTTTTCCAGAAACTCGTTCGGAACATTGGTAAAGCCCGGCCATAGTGAATGCCCGTCCGGCCCATCGCCCAGCGGCCTGCCCGGGATACCGCCAAAGCCGATCTGGAACAGTTGGAACCATTCGCCTTCGCTGGCAGGCCGGTTGTCCCAGCCGGAGTAAAACAAGTGCGGTGATGAGCTGAAGCCCGCAGCGTTGAGGAATTCCGGTGTGCCTTGGCCCAGCAATCCGCCCAGAATGTCGAAAATGCGGCCCAGTGCGTGAGTGCGGCCCGAAAGCGCGGCGGGGAATTGCGGCTTCAGCAGCGATCCTTCCGGGATGCGCACTTCGATCAGATCGTAGAAGCCATCGTTGAACAGGATCTGCGGATCGAACACCATGATCATGTAGATGCCGAAGAACATCTTGAACATGTTCTCGTTGAGCAGGAAGTTGATCGAGGCGGCCGATTGCGGATCGGTGCCCTCGAAGTCGAGGATCACCTTGTCGCCTTCGCGCCACATGGTGCATTTGATCTTGTACGGGCCAAATCCCTTGCCGTCGTCGCAGATATAGTCCTCGAAGCTGACCGGATTTTCCGCGACAGCTTGCGACAACAGGGCCTTCATCGCGCGGTGGTTCCGCGCGAGCAATTCCTGCGTCGCCGAGACGTAGACATCGTCACCAAAACGCTCTGCCATTTCGATCACGCGTTTGGCGGCGACCCGGCAGCTGGCGATCAGCGCGTTCAAGTCCGCCTGGCACCAGTCAGGTTTGCGCGTCTGATGCATGACCAGCTTCATCAGGTCGTCATTATATTCGCCCCTTTTCCAGATCTTGACCGGCGGAATACGCACGCCTTCCTCGAAAATCGAGCTTGCGCCGATCGGCATCGAACCGGGCACGCTGCCGCCAATGTCCGATTGGTGGCCGAACATCGCCGTAAAAGCGATCAACCGCCCGTCCTTGAACACCGGCAGCAGCACCAGCCAGTCGTTCGAGTGACTGACCGCACCGTCGCATGAATAGGGGTCAGACAGGAAGATCATGTCCCCGTCCTCGATGGTGCCATCGAATTGTTTGAGGAAGCCGTCGATGAAGCTGCCGAACTGGCCAACGATCATCTTGCCCGCGGGGTCAGCGATCAGAGGGAAGGCATCGCCCTGTTCGCGAATACCGGGGCTCATCGCGGTGCGCACCAGAGTGGCGTCCATTTCGATCCGCGCGTTGCGCAGGGCGTTCTCGATAATGTCGAGCGTGACCGGGTCTATTTCGATCTTCTCGAACGGCGTGTCATTGGTTTCAATGATCTGTGCTGGCATCGGTTCAGCCCTCCTGCACGGGATTGATAAGGATGTTGCCGACGGCATCGACTGTGGCGATGCAGCCGCTTTCGACCAGCGTGGTCGAGTCCATTTCTGTGATGATCGCGGGGCCGGGGATCACATTACCCTGACATAGCAGGGCGCGGTCATAGATTACTGCGGCCTGTTCCTTGCCATCCATCCACAGCGTGTGATCGCGTATCTTCGCAGGCGAAGGATCGTCACCGCCATTGGGCAGTTCGGCAGCGGGTAGCGCTGGCGCTTCACCCAGAGCCACCGCGCGCAGGTTCACAATTTCGTGCGGGGTATCCATGTTGAAAGTGAACAGCCGCAAGTGCTCCGCGTCGAAGCGAGCCAGAATGCCTTCGATCCCATCGGCTGCAAGCACCGTCTTGTCGATGGTCAGCGGCACTTCGAACGCTTGCCCCGCATAACGGATGTCGACTTCGAACTGCGTCGTGATCTGTTCTTCGGGCACACCGTCAGCCAGCAATTCCTGGCGCGTTTGCGCCGCCATTTCATCGAGCACCGCTTCGAGATCGGCGATGGACGTATCCTTCGCGAGTTTGGAAAAGCTGCGCGCGGTCTCTGTGCGCATTTGCGTGGTCGCATCGCCCAGCGCGCAAAGCACACCCGGCGATACAGGTGACACGGCAGGCCAGCTGCCCATCAGCTTGGCAACAGCATTCACGTGCAGGGGGCCAGCGCCGCCAAAGCCCATCAATGCAAATTCGCGCGGGTCATAGCCTTGCTGAACGCTGATCATGCGCAGCGCGCCGAACATATTCTCGTTCACAATGTCGATGATGCCGCGCGCGGCCTCCATCAAACCAATGCCCAGCGCATCGGCGATGGTCTGCACCGCTGCCTTCGCGCCCTCGCGGTCAAGCTTGAACGATCCGCCCAGCAAATCTTCTGGCAGATAACCGAGAACGACATTGGCGTCGGTGACGGTCGGCAGTGTGCCGCCCTTGTTGTAGGCGACGGGGCCGGGCACTGCGCCTGCGCTTTCCGGTCCCACGCGCAAGGCCTTGGTCAGTTCAGGCACATGTGCGATCGAGCCGCCACCTGCGCCCACTGTCTTCACATCCAGCGCAGATGCGCGGACCGACAAGTGGCCGACCTCTGTCGTGCGCACGCGGCGTGCTTCCAAACCTTCGATCAGCGCCACGTCCGTCGACGTGCCGCCGACGTCGAGCGTGAGAATGTTGGAGAGCCCCGCATTCTTGCCCACCCATTTCGCACCGGTAACACCGCCAGCGGGGCCGGACATCAGGATGTTGACCGGGTGTTCTTCCGCCTTGTGGCTGCTCATCAAACCGCCATCAGAGCGCAGCAGCGAGAGTTTGCCTTCCAGCCCTTCGTCTTCCAGCTTGTTGCGCAGGTTGGAAACATATTTGCTCACCACCGGTCGCACAGCCGCGTTGGCTACGGTTGACAGCGTGCGCTCATATTCCTGCATTTCGGGCAGCACTTCATGGCTCAGCGACACGGGAATGCCGGGCAGTTCTTCTGCCGCGATCTCGCCGATGCGCTTCTCATGCGCGCCATTTACGTAGGCGTTGATCAAGCTGACGGTCAGCGCTTCAACGCCATTTGCCTTCAATTTCTGCAATGCCGCGCGCACCGCGTCTTCGTTGAGCGGGCGCACTTCATTGCCTTCGGCATCCATGCGGCCCGGCACTTCGACGGTGTCTTCCAGATGGGCGAGCGGCTGCGGCTTGGGCCAGACAATCCATGCCGCGAGACCGCCCGGAACAAAGCTGCGCGCGATCTGCATGATGTCGCGATAGCCTTCTGTTGTGACCAGGCCGACTTTCGCGCCTTTGCCTTCCAGCACTGCGTTGGTCGCGACTGTGGTTCCGTGCAGGAAGTATGCGATGTCGCTTGCAGATACGCCTGCTTCGGCGGTGATCGCCTTGACCCCGTTGAGGATCCCTTCAGAACTATCGTGCGGTGTCGACGGCGTTTTGTGCCGCCAGAATTTCCCGCTTTCTTCGTCGAACAACAGCAGATCGGTGAATGTTCCGCCTACATCGACGCCCAAACGATAAGTCATACTCTCTCCGTGACGTGTGTGTCTGTCAGGCCGCGCGTGCGACCATGGATGGCAATTGCCGGCCCAGCTTTTCAGCGAACCAGTGGTTGGTGGCGATGGCAGCTTGCAGATCGACGCCGCTGTCGATCCCTGAATGCTCCATCATGTAAATCAGGTCTTCGGTGGCGATATTTCCAGTCGCCTTGGGCGCGAACGGGCATCCGCCAAGCCCGCCAAGCGAGGCGTCGAAGATGTGCACACCCGCTTGATAGGCCGCCCATGCATTTGCGATGCCGGTGCCGCGGGTGTTGTGAAAATGCGCCCGCATCGGGATTTTGCCGTCTAGCAATTCGCCCAGCTTCCCGAACAATTCGCCTGCTTGCGCAGGCGTGCCCACTCCGATTGTGTCTGCAAGCGCAATCTCTTCCGGGCCTTCAGCGGCCATCTCTTCAGCGATCTGCAGCACTGTTTCCGGCTTCACCTCGCCTTCGAATGGACAGCCGAACGCTGCGCTGATCGTGATCTGCGCGCGCATCCCCTCTGCCTTGGCGAAACGGATCATGTCGCGGTTCTCCGCAATACCTTCGGCGATGGTTTGCCCCTGGTTCTTTTGGCCGAAGGTGTCGCTAGCCACCAGCACGCACCCGATCTGGTCGATACCTCTTTTGCCGCCTTCGCGGGTTGCAAGGCCGCGCATCACGCCGCGCTTGTTGAGCACAAGGCCGATATAGGTCGCGTCTGCGCGATCAGGCAGGCCAGCAATCACATCTTCAGCATCGGCCATCTGCGGCACGCGCGTCGGATGCACGAAGCTAGCCACCTCAAGTCGCCGCGCGCCGTAACCAAGCATGCGCTCGATCATCTCGAGCTTGACCGGCGTCGAGATGATGTCCGGTTCGTTTTGCAGCCCGTCGCGCGGACCGACTTCGACCAATTCAATCGCAGTGTGCGTCATCTGAGTTGCTCTGTGAGACGGTTAGGGGTCACGCCTGATACGCAAATTGTATACAAATGCAAATAGGCAGTTATTGGCTGGAGTGAATTCTCTGCCGATCATTCCGGGGTAGGCAGAGTTATTCCGCGGCCTCGGTGGCGTCAGCAAATGTGTGGAAGGCGCGGCGCAAATGGCTGCCCATCACAGCGCGCGCCCATCCGGCATCGGCGGCGCGAAAGGCCGAGATAAGCTCGTCGTGGTCGCGCGCGGAATGCTGCAGATCATTGATCGAGTAATTGCGCGCAGTGCGCAGCACCACCGGCGTCTCGACCAGCATCGCCAGAACCTGTTTCAGGCGCGGTGACTGCGCCGCATCGGTGATGATTTCGTGGAAAATGCGGTTGGCATTGAGAAAGCTTGCGACGTCTGGTTCTGCCAATTCGACCGCTTCATGGAGCTCGCGATTAACTTCCTCCAGGTGGTCGATTTGCTCCGGCGTGATACGCTGCGCTGCGCGTTCGGCAGCATGTCCTTCGAGCATCTGGCGCAGCGTGAACATCTCGTCGATATCGTCTCGGCTCCAATCGGCAACGAAGATCCGCTTCGATTCATTGCGCACGAGCAGCATCTCGCTCTCCAGCCGCCGTACTGCGTCGCGCACCGGCGTGCGGCTGACACCTGTGATCTCTGCAAGTCTTTCTTC
>JABDKI010000131.1 GCA_013002295.1 Altererythrobacter sp. | reverse complement strand
CGCCCTTCAGCATGCGGAGAAGACGGGTTCGCCCAGATACGAAACCCCTCATCCATCGCTGCTTTGGCTTCGGGGCGCAGCGGGCTGGTTGCCGCATGATCGAGATATATGCGTTGTGTCAAAAGAGCCCTTATTGCGAATGATTCTTAAAAAATTGCAGAATGTTATTCGTCACTATATAGAGCCCTCGCGAGCCTGTGCCAGCCGGTACTTGGCTTAACCCATTGCATAAGGTTTTCCGATGCCATCAGTCATCTTTCCCGGCCCCGAAGGCCGTCTCGAAGGTCGTTTCTCTCCTCCACCGCGCCCGCGTGCGCCCGTCGCGATGATCCTGCATCCGCACCCTGAAGGCGGCGGCACGATGAATGACCGCATTGTGCAGCGGATGTACAAGACTTTTGTTGATCGCGGATTTGCAACGCTGCGTTTCAACTTCCGCGGCGTCGGCCGCAGCCAGGGCAGCTTTGACAATGGCATCGGCGAATTGTCCGACGCGGCATCGGCACTGGACTGGGTCCAGTCGATCCACCCAGAGGCGCAGACCACTTGGGTCGCCGGATACAGCTTCGGCGCGTTGATAGGCATGCAACTCTTGATGCGCCGCCCCGAAGTGCGCGGATTTATCTCGGTCGCTCCGCCCGCCAACATGTATGACTTCAGCTTCCTCGCGCCTTGCCCGGCCTCGGGCATCTTCATTCAGGGCGCTGCAGATACTGTGGTTCAGCCGGCCGCCGTGCAAAAGCTGGTCGACAAGCTGCGCACGCAGAAGCACATCACCATCCACCACGAGGAAATACCGCGCGCCAACCACTTCTTCGAGAATGAAATCGAGGATCTAATGGGTTCGGTTGATAATTACCTCGATTTCCGACTCGATCCGGATTGTCCGATTAAGTGATGAGGTGAGCGGCGCAGAGATTCTACGTCGACGCCCAAACTTTATATATTTATTAGGCTCTTAATCGTGCGAACACGCGCGCAAACGCATGTGCCTTGAATCTATAAATGTTATGTTGTAACATTATATTTGTGGTGCCGCGTACAGGTCCATAAATGGCAGAAAAGCCCCGTTGCGGCCCCGCTTGAAAAGAGAGGAGTAGAACATGGCATTTGTAGACCAGAAAAGCCTGAAGGAACGCAGCACCGGCATGGCCGGTGCCATCATTATACCCGCCGCTTTGGGCGCGATCTTTATCTCGGGACTAGCGGTCGACACAATCGCTACGATCATCAAGGACAAGCCCTTCGAAGGCGTAACAGTCAAACTTCCGCCGCCTCCACCACCGGAGGAGAAAATCGAACCGAAACCAAAGCCCGATACCACGTCCACTCGAGTGGTAGCGCCTCACAGGCCGATCGCGCTTCCGACTTCGGACTGGACAGTAAAGCCCATCGAGAATTTGCCCCCGATCGGCGGTGAGGTCATCCCCCTCGCCTTGCCGCCGATTGACACCGGCCCAGCCATGCCAGGCTTCACGCCCAAGGTGGCCACGCCGCGCAATGATCCCGGTCGTTGGGTCACCGACAGCGACTATCGTCCAAGCTGGATCAACCGCGAATGGACCGGCACCGCGCGCTTCTCGCTTGAGATCAATGCGAGTGGCCGTGTCACGAATTGCCAGATCACACGATCAACCGGGCATAATGCGTTGGACAATGCGACATGCCAGCTGATCGCGAAGCGTGCTCGGTTCAGACCCGCGACCGATGCAAGCGGCCAAGCCGTCGCCAGCACCTATTCGAACGCGATTTCGTGGGAGCTTCCTGACTAATTCCGGTCACTCACCCGTGATCTGCTGCACCTGGTCAAGCGGAACCTCTCCGCTTGATCCGGGCAGCGTCCAGATCAGCACATTCACCACTGCGATCACCGCGAGCAGCAACATTAGAAGCGGTTGCTTGGGCGGCGCACCTCTGCGCCATAGCAGATACGCACCAACTACCAGCGCGCCCGCAGCCAACATGATGATCGACAATACCGCATTCATGGCGTGAAACTCCTTGCATGAGCCGTTAGACGATTTGCAGCCTGTAGCAAACGGGGCACGATTGACTCGGGCTTTCGCCTCGCTAACACCACGCGCATGATTAAAAACGGCATCTCGCTCACACGTCGCCAGACCCTCGCCGGGCTTGGCGCGACGACCGCACTTACATTGTCTGGCTGCTCCGCAATCCCCCGACCAGAGGGTATCGCGCAGGCACAAACAATCGGCGCAGAGCGATTACTCGAAGTGGTGGCGTATAATCTGCTCAATCACGAGCCGAGCCGCGCAACGACACTCGGCGTTGATACGGGTCGCTATGCCTATCTTCGCGGAAAGCTAGAGGATCAATCGCCGGAAGGCCAGCAAGCCTATGCCAGCACTTTGCGTGAAGATCTGGCGCGGGTGCGGGCGTTTCCGAAGGATGGCCTGGACAGCACCAACCGCACCAATCTGGAAGTTGTCGAAAGCGCCTATGAACTTGCGCTCGACGGCTTTGCCCTGCCCTATGGCGATACACCTGTCGGCAGTTGGCGCACAGCACCCTATGTCGTGATCCAGAATGTCGGCTCCTACATCGGTGCACCGCGTTTCATGCAGTCTGACACGCCGATGCGCGATGGAGATGACGCCGACGCTTACATTGAGCGGATGGAGCAGCTTCCCTCTGCTTTCGATGGGGAGCTGGCGCGGATCAAAGCAGCGCGCGGTATGGGCGTTGTCCCGCCCGACTTCCTGCTCGACAAGGCCATCAACCAGATGGAACAGAGCATTGCCAGCGCCGGCAAGGGTGAACTGTTTGCAGAGCCATTGCGCGCAAGATTGCGTGAAGCCGGTATGCCGGAAAGTCATGCGAACCTTGCAAGCAGGCTGGAAACCGGCCCGATCGCCGAAGCCCTAACCCGTCAGCTGGAAGAGCTACGCGTAGAGCGCAGTGTTGCGACGTCCGACCCAGGGATTTCCGCCCGTCCGCGCGGCGATGAATTTTACGCCTGGGCGCTTCGTTCCAGCACCACAACCCGCATGACGCCCGATGAAATCCACCAACAAGGCTTGGAAGAGCTCGAAGCGCTTCATTCGCGGATGGACCCGATCCTGCGCGAGATCGGCTACACCCAAGGCACCGTTGGCGAACGTATGCAGGTGCTTGGATCTGACCCGCGCTATATGTTTGCAGAGGGCGATGCCGGGCGCGAGGAAATCTTCAAATTCATCTGGGGCCGCATCAATTGGATCAAGGGTCAGATGCCGCGCGCTTTCAACACGCTGGTCGATCCCAATCTTGAGGTCACCCGCATACCCATCGCGGAAGAAGCCGGCGCGCCGGGCGCTTATGGCGGTGCCGGCAGCAAGGACGGGACAATTCCTGGCCGCTTCTGGATCAATCTGCGCAGCACGGACCTCCACCGCAAATATGACCTGGCAGACCTGACCTATCATGAAGCCATACCCGGCCACGTATGGGAAGGCGAATACTCAAATCGCCTGCCCCTGATCCGCTCGATCCTCGCCTTCAATCCGTTCAGCGAAGGTTGGGCATTGTACGGCGAGCAATTGGCGGACGAGCTTGGCGCCTATGACGATTTCAAGGTTGGCCGGTTGGGCTATCTGCAATCACTCGCGTTCCGCGCCTGCCGCATGGTCGTCGACACGGGGCTGCATGCCAAAGGTTGGAGCCGCGAACGCGCGGTCAATTTCTTTGTCGAACGCAATGGCTCCAAACCGATTGAAGTGCGCGGCGAAGTGGACCGTTATTGCAGCTGGCCGGGCCAAGCGACGGGATACAAGCTTGGCCATAGCCGGATTGTCGACCTGCGCAGCCGCGCCGAGGCTGAGCTAGGCGCAGCCTATGACTTCAAGGCCTTCAACGATGCTGTGGTGATGGGCGGCAACGCCCCGCTCAACGTGCTCGCGGCGAATGTTGAACGGTTTATTGCGGGTACAGTCTAATTCCCGCGAAAAATTCAAATCCCCGAGGAGTTTTTGAGTAATCATATTTGACCACCTTCTCTATATTTTGCAAGATACTTCCAGTTACTTATGGAAACGCATCGACGCTGATTAGGGGATCGGGATGCTTTTGCGAATTTGCGCGAGCGTTGTTGTCGCGTTGGGTTTGATCGTAGCACAACCAGCTAAAGCCGACTGGTATGAAGCTTCAAGTAAGCACTTCGTGATCTATGCCGACGATCGCGAGAAAGACGTCAGACGCTTCGCTGAGAATCTTGAGCGGTTTCACTCTGCCCTGAAGCTCGTTACCGGGCGTCCATACGAAGAGCCCAGCTCTTCCAATCGCGTAACAATCTATGTCGTTGGCAGTAGCAGGGATATCAAACGCCTTGTTGGGGACAAACGAAGCAGCGTCGCAGGATTCTACATTCCTCGTGCGGGCGGATCCTTGGCGTTCGTTCAAGATATCAAATTCAAGAACGGGTATCCGCACTTCTCAACAACAGTACTTCTCCACGAATATGCACATCATTTTCTTACCAGCACATCGCGCTATGCGCTGCCGCAATGGATGAATGAGGGCGCTGCAGAATTTGTCGCCGCAGCCAGTTTTGAACGCGATGGTGGAATGTACATCGGCCGGGCCGCGCAGCACCGCG
>JABDKI010000116.1 GCA_013002295.1 Altererythrobacter sp. | reverse complement strand
GCGCAGGTCATGGGGGTAACGCGGGACGACGATGACACGCTGGATCGCGCGTGTGATCTGGGGCTCGCATTTCAGCTGGCGAACATAGCGCGCGACGTGGTGGAAGATGATGCCGCAGGGCGCTGCTACTTGCCCGTCGAATGGCTGGTCGAAGAAGATATCGAGCCGGGACAGCACACGAAGCCGCACCACCGGCAGGAATTGGCCGACATGGCGGCGCGGCTTGTCCGGCGGATGGAAGTACACGCGGCCTCTTCACGGATCGGTGCGGCACGGCTGCCCTTCCGTTGCCGTTGGGCGATCCTGTCCGCGGCGCGCATCTATACCGCGATCGGGCGCGAAGTGCTGGCCAAAGGCCCCTCCGCGTGGGACCACCGCGTCTACACGTCGAAGGCGCAGAAGATCGGCCATGCGATGGCAGCGTTCGTTGAAGCGGTTGTGAACCGTCCGCCCAAGCTGGACGATGAGCCACGCTGGAGACGCTCTGATCTTGCAGAGAATGCCGCCAGCGCGTAGCGCTGAGCGCATGATTTCAAAGCTCCTGATTGCCAATCGCGGCGAGATTGCCTGCCGCATAATTCGCACTGCGCGCGCGATGGGTATCGCGACGGTCGCGGTCTATTCCGATGCCGATGCCAAGGCGCTGCATGTGCGCCAGGCTGACGAGGCGGTGCATATCGGCCCCTCGCCTGCTGCCGAAAGCTATCTCGTGGGTGAGAAGATCATTGCTGCGGCCAAGGAAACCGGCGCCGAGGCGATCCATCCCGGCTATGGCTTCCTGTCGGAGAATGCCGATTTCGCGCAGGCCGTGATCAATGCGAGCCTTATCTGGGTTGGACCGAAGCCGGATAGCATCCGCGCAATGGGCCTTAAGGATGCGGCCAAGGAGCGGATGATCGCAGCGGGCGTACCGGTAACGCCGGGCTATCTCGGCGAAGACCAGTCAGTTGAGCGATTGACCAAGGAAGCCGATGCCATCGGCTATCCCGTGCTGATCAAGGCCGTGGCAGGCGGCGGCGGCAAGGGCATGCGTAAAGTCGATGCGGCGGCGGAATTCGAAGCGAGCCTTGAAAGCTGTCGACGCGAGGCCAAGGCCAGCTTCGGCAATGACGAAGTGCTGCTGGAAAAATGGATCACCTCGCCCCGCCATATCGAGGTGCAGGTGTTCGGCGACAGCCTCGGCAATGTCGTCCACCTGTTCGAACGCGACTGCTCGCTGCAACGCCGCCACCAGAAGGTGATCGAGGAAGCCCCCGCCCCCGGCATGGACGAGGCGACGCGCGAAGAAATATGTGCCGCCGCCGTGCGCGCGGCCAAGGCGGTCAATTACGAGGGTGCAGGCACAATCGAATTCATCGCCGATGCTTCTGAGGGCCTGCGCGCGGACCGCATCTTCTTCATGGAAATGAACACGCGGCTTCAGGTCGAACATCCCGTGACCGAAGAGATCACCGGGGTGGACCTGGTGGAGTGGCAGCTACGCGTGGCGAGTGGGGAGGCGATCCCGCTTAAGCAGGACGAGCTGAGCATTAATGGCTGGGCTATCGAGGCGCGGCTTTACGCCGAGGACCCGGCCAAGGGGTTTCTGCCGAGCCCCGGCCCCGTCGATCATATTTGGTTCGAAGGGACCGCCCGGATAGAAACCGCCGTCGAAGATGGCGATGTAGTATCGCCGCATTACGACCCGATGATCGCCAAGGTCATCACCCACGCCGAGGATCGCGAAGGCGCACGGCTCGAACTTCTCCATGCGCTAAACAACAGCCACGTTCTTCCGATCACGACAAACAAGGCGTTCCTATTCGCGTCTCTGTCGATGACGGAATTCGTAGCTGCTGAGCTCGATACTGGATTGATCGGACGGCATGAAGACGTGCTCGTTAGCGAACCTGAATTGAGCGACGAGGCGCTTCAACATGTTGCAGCAATTCTGCGCCTGAATTCCACAGCCGACCTTGGCTATCACTACGAGGCGACAGGTCGACCTGCGCTTTACGGTCTGCGGCTCAATGCCGAACCACGGACGCAAACCGTTTTGTTTCACAAGGGCGAGACGCGACTGGTTGATGCTTTCTCTTGGGACGGAGATTTCTATGTCGATCCTCTGGATGGGGAAGACGGCCATCGCGCTGCTGTGGTCGAGGCAGGACGCACATTCCTTGTCACGAGCCGTTTCGAAGCGAGTGATGCTGCAGCCTCCGCCGCCGACGGCGCGATCCTCGCGCCGATGCCAGGCAAGGTTATCGCGGTCGATGTGGCCGAGGGTGATGCGGTCACTGCGGGGCAGCGGCTGATGGTGCTCGAGGCGATGAAGATGGAGCACGCGCTAACCGCGCCCTTTGACGGGACCGTCACCAAACTTTCCGCCAGCGAAGGCGCGCAGGTGCAGGTCGAGGCGGTGCTGTGTGTTGTGGAGCCAGCAGAAGAGAAATAGACCCACCCCTAGCCCCTCCCGCAAGCGGGAGGGGAGCGAGACTTGCCAGCTTGCTGGCGTAGTCGCAGCGGGGTGGGCATGGGGAGAAATGTCGCGTGTCATGGCAGGCTGAACTCGAAGAACTACGCAAGCGCGAGACTCTCGCCGAGCAAATGGGCGGGCCGGACAAGGTCGCGCGCCAGCATGGGCGCGGCAAGATGGATGCCCGCGCGCGGCTGAACGCGATCTGCGACGAAGGCTCGTTCCGCGAAATCGGCAAGATTGCGGGCAATGCGACCTATGACGAAAATGGCGATCTGGTCAGCGTGCTCCCCGCACCATTCCTGTTCGGCAAGGCAACGATCAATGGGCGCCCGGTGGTGGCCACAGCGGACGATTTCACCATCCGCGGCGGCGCGGCAGACGCTGGCATCAAGCGCAAGATGGTGCAGGCCGAGCAGATGGCGCATGAGCTGAAGCTGCCGATCATCAAGATGATCGATGGCACCGGCGGAGGTGGATCGGTCAAGACACTCGAACAGATCGGCGCGACCTATATTCCTGCCGTTCCGGGCTGGGGAGATACGGTCAAGAACCTCGACACAGTGCCCGTTGTCGCGCTCGCGCTTGGCCCCACAGCAGGCTTGGGCGCAGCAAGGATCGCTGCCAGCCACTATTCGATCATGGTGCGCGGCCTCTCGCAGATTTTCGCCGCCGGCCCTGCCGTGGTCGACGGATTGGGCGAAAGCTACAAAGGTTCGACCGACCACAGTCAGGCCAAGGAAGACCTAGGCGGATCAGACATCCACACTCGCAACGGCGTGGTCGATGATGAAGTCGGCACCGAAGCCGAAGCTTTTGCCCGTGCCCGCCATTTCCTCAGCTTCATGCCCGAGCATGTTGGCCAGCTTGCGCGCCGCTCCAACTGCACAGATCCGGTGAATCGCAAGGAAGAGGCGCTGCTCTCTCTCGTCCCGCGCGAGGATAAGCAAGTCTATTCAATGCGGCGCTGCATGGACATGGTGTTTGACCAAGGCACTGTGTTCGAGATTGGCAAGATGTGGGGCCGCGCCGCGATCACGGCCTTTGCAAGGCTCGACGGATGGCCGGTCGCCGTGGTCGCAAGCGATCCCAGCTTTCTGGGCGGTTCGTGGGATGCGAAGACCAGCGAGAAGGTAGAGCGGTTCGTCAAACTGGCGGACCAGTTCCGGCTGCCGATCGTCCACTTGGTCGACAATCCTGGTTTCATGATCGGCCGCGAGGCAGAGATGGCGGGCACGATCCGCTACGGCGTGCAAGCGATGAACGCGATTTACAAAGCGACCGTACCGCTTGCGAGCATCGTACTGCGCCGCGCCTATGGCATCGCAGGCAGCGCGATGAGCAATGCGGACCTTTATCAGTATCGTTTCTGCTGGCCGTCGGGCGATTGGGGCAGCCTGCCTATCGCTGGCGGGCTGGAAGTCGCCTACAAATCAGAGCTGGAAGCGGCCGAGGATCCCGAAGCTCTGCTGGAAGAGATCAAGGAGCGCTTGGGCAAAGTCACCTCGCCTTTCCGCAGCGCGGAACGCTTCAATGTCGAGGATATTATCGATCCTCGCGATACGCGGCCATTGCTGTGCGAGTTTGCCGATTTGGCCTGGAGGAAGTTGAAGTCTGATTGAGCCTGGCCACCCGCTCCCTGCACCCTTCCACCCGGATTATCACTCCGGAGTAGGATCCGGGTGGAAGGGTGCAGGGAGCGGGTGACTCGGTAAAGGTCAGGACGGATGTTCTGACCGCACGCAACAAAACGCCTCAATAATTCTTATGCATCTGCATATAGCGCCGCGCCGCGCCCGGTGCACGAAACAGCTTCCCCCGCTCGCTGAACAAGACACACAAGAGGCTGAGGCATGAGCATATGACCATTGCGATCGCGAGCGGTTGTGCCGTGCCATCATAAGCCTGTCCGATCACCGCACCCATCACCGCGCCGGTGGTCATGCGAATGCTGGTCTGGATCGATGATGCGGCGCCGGCGATGTGCTGGAACGGTTGCATCGCGATTGCGCCAAAGTTCGCGCCGACAAAGCCAAGGCACGCCATCGACAGGCTGAGTAGCGGGACAAACTCCCAAAGCGTCTGGTCCCCGCCGCTGGCTGACCACAGCTGCACGAGACTGACAGCTAAGAATCCGATCAGCGCCGCATGGCCCACACGCCGTGCGCCATACTTCTCGACGATTTGCGAATTGAGGAAATTCGCGGCCACCATGCCAAGGATCGAAGCGCCGAAAATGAGCGCGAAATAGTCGCCGGCGCCGAAGCTCTCTGCGATCAGCTGTTGCGAGGAATTGAGGAAGCCGAACAGCGATCCGAACACTAGCGCACTACCGATGACATATCCCACGGATTCGCGCTTCGCGAGCGCCTCTTTCATATTGCGCAGGATCGTGATCGGTTTGATGTCTTGCTCGTTCGCTTCGGTCAGCGTTTCAGGCAAGCGCAGCCACACCCATAGTCCGACACCCAACCCCATGACCGCCATCGCTACGAAAATCACGCGCCAATCTGCAATCATGAGGATCAACTGCCCGATCGCAGGTGCGATGATAGGCACGACCAAGAACACCATCATGATCAGGCTCATCAACCGCGCCATCCGGTCTCCGCTTACGTGATCGCGCACAATAGCAGCCGGCACCACGCTAAGGCCCGCGCACGAGATTCCCTGGATGAGCCGCAAGCCAATCAGCCACCAGAAATCGGTCACAATCGCACAGGCCAGTGAAAGCAAAATGTAGGACGCCAGCCCGACAAACAGTACCGGACGCCGCCCGAACTTGTCTGCAAATGCACCAGGGAAAAATGCGCCCAGGCCTGCGCCGAGGAAGTAACTGCTGATAACATATTGCCGGTCATTCCCGGCTGCGCCGAGTTCCTCTGCCATCACGCCGAGCGCAGGCAGCATGGAATCGATCCCGAAGGCCTGCAAGCTCATCAACAGTGCCATCAGTGTGACCAGTTCACGTTCACCCAATTTGGATGATGCAGAGGCGGCTGTCAGCTTCATGGGCATGCTCTTGGCCGGATAGATGAATGAAAGAAAGCAGCAATTTGGTCAGTGAGGCATTTTCGCGTGCGCGTGCTTTCGCTGCACCGCTGCTGAGCGTAGGGTTGGCCGCATGGCGGACTCACCTGACAGCGATGAGAGCGAAAGCGGCGATGATTCGCGCGGGCTGCGCAAGATCATCCATGTCGATATGGATGCATTCTTCGCCAGCGTTGAGCAGCGCGATAACCCCGATCTGCGCGGCAAGCCGGTTGCGGTAGGCGGTTCGGGCGGGCGCGGCGTGGTGGCCGCAGCCAGCTATGAGGCACGCGAGTTCGGCGTGCGAAGCGCGATGCCATCAGTCACCGCAAAACGGCTCTGCCCCGACCTGATATTCGTGCGACACCGCTTTGATGCTTACAAAGAAGCCAGCCGCACGATCCGCAAGATCTTTGAGCACTACACGCCGCATGTCGAACCGCTGAGCTTGGACGAAGCCTATCTTGATGTGACCAATGATTTGCTGGGCATCGGCTCTGCAACGCGCATTGCCGAACTGATCAGGCAGGAGATCAAAGCGAAGACACGGCTGACAGCCAGCGCCGGGGTCAGCTACAACAAGTTCCTCGCCAAGATCGCCAGCGATCAGAATAAACCCGACGGCATATGCGTGATTCGCCCAGGCGAAGGGGCGGAATTTGTCGCTGGCCTACCAGTCCGCAGATTTCACGGCGTTGGCCCCAAGGGCGCGGAGAAAATGGCGAAGCTAGGCATTGCGACCGGTGCAGATCTGGCAGCAAAGGACATTGACTTCTTGCGCGCCAATTTCGGCAGCATGGGCGACTATCTCTATCGTGCTGCTCGCGGCATTGATCTGCGCCGGGTCAGTGCACACCGGGTTCGCAAATCTGTGGGTGGTGAACGCACCTTCAGCGAGGATATCTCGTCCGGCCCGGCGTTACGCGAAACGCTCGACAACATCATCGACATTGTGTGGGCGAGTATCGAGAAGTCCAAGGCCAAGGGGCGTACGGTGACGCTCAAAATGAAATACACCGATTTTCAGAATGTCACGCGCGCCAAAACAATCGATCATCCGGTCGCGGACAAACCCGAATTCGCGAAAATTGCCCGCGCCTTGCTTGATGAGTTGCTTCCCCTACCTCTGCCAATCAGGCTTATGGGGCTAACGTTGTCAAAGCTGGACAGCGCCGCCGAAGCCAAAGAACCACTTCGCGACGAGGCGCAATTGTCTTTGCTTTAGTTGGCGCTGGATTAGCCGCTACTGTTCTTCCTCGCTTGCCAATGCGCGAGATATTGACGTGTCGGCTCACCCATCGGTTCAGGAAGTGAGTGTGGCGGAAAAAAGCGTGCTTCAATCACTTCGCGATTGTCAGGCTTTGGATGCTGATCCACCAAGAGCTCAAACAGATGGCAAATGTGTGGCGAACCGGACACCTGACCAGTCACGGAGCCAAGCGGCCTGAGCCTGCCATCAGTAATGCTCAATTCCTCATCCAGCTCACGCCGGGCGGCAAGCGCAGGATCCTCTCCGGCTTTCACACCCCCTCCCGGCAGCGCCCAAACCAAAGGGCCATAGCTGTGCCGCAGCATCAGGACATGACCTTTGAGGTCTGTCACGATCACATTGCAGCCAATGACTTGTGCCTTGCGAAACTTGCGCCAATGATGTCGCACTCGATAGGCGATCTTGAGACCCAGGCGATGCAAGGCAGCGGGAAGCGTCCGCTCGATCAAGCGAAGCATGTGACCGGTTGGGTTGCAGCACTGAGAAGGCGAGCGATCGGCAAATCATGATCGGCGCGTGCGGCGGCATCGAACACCTGTCGTTTCTCCGGATTGCCGCCCAGCGTAAAGAGAAGCGCATCTGAATTAAGCAGTGCCGGGATGGTCAGCGTAATCCTGTCAAAGGGCGCATGCGGCGGGAGCGGATCCGGCGTCAGCCTGCGAACAAGTTGACGATCATCCACTTGTGGATCGGTGTTAGGAAACAACGACGCAATGTGGCCATCGTCACCCATGCCCAACCATGCCAATGCGAAATGCGGCGGCGGAACGTGCTGGTCCAAGGCCTGAACTCTTGCACCCACAGGTTCAAACAGTGCGCGAACTTTGCCTGTATTCGAAGATTCGTGATCTTCCGGCACAATACGGTCATCGCCCGGCCAGACTTCCAAGCGCGACCAATCCAGATCACTCATCACCAATTGCTGCATAATCGGAAAAGGCGTTGATCCCCCGGGCACTGTGATGGCGACCACACCTTCGCTGGCTTCCAGCGCGCTTGAGATGCACGCATCAAGCCAATCGGCAATTACGCCGGCGCCTACACCTTCTATCACATCAACCGCTTTCATGATCCGATCATAGCTATAGCACCGGTCACTAAATAGCGAAAATCGCGGGCCAAATGTAAAACTTCGTATGCATAGCCCAAGGGCTAGCCACCTGCCGTTGCGCCAATCCACACCACAAAAGCGGCAACAGACAATGCCAACATTGCCAGCCCGATCCTGAGTAGGCGCAATTTGGAGCTGTGCCGGCCCATTTCTGGAGCGATCCATGCACTAAGCAATGCCATCGCGGAGCCGAAAGTCGCGCCAAGGGCGATGCCAAGCGGCTCAGCGATGGCAGCCCCTCCCGTGAAAGCCAGCCAGCGCGGCGCATCCAATGCCTGCTTGCCAGTCAACGCCAGGAAGATTGCCCCTATCGAGCGAGTTGGTTCGCGCATGGACGCGATTGGCTCGCTCCTAAACAGAGCGATCGCAGCAAAAAGCGACCCACCCGCCACAAGCAATGCGCGTTGTAGCCCGATGAATTGTCCAGACAGCCAGGAACCGAGATAGACCATGGCAAACGCTGTCAAAGCACTCGTCAGAACCACCAGATTTGCGAGGATGGGGGATTTGGGCAATGTACCTGCCAATCCAGCAACGATCTGCTGCGCACCGCCACCCAAGGCTGCCAAGAAGCATGCAAACATGATGATCATCGGCAGGTCCATCGCGCATCCATGCACCATTTGGGGAGGCGAAATAAGCCGCAAATTGCGACTAAAGCTCTTTAGAAAGCTCGAACAGCATCAGGAGAGGTTATGAAACTCGAAAGCGGAATGGCAGCGGTCGTGACCGGCGGCGCATCGGGACTGGGGCGTGCAAGCGCGCAGGCGCTGGCTGATCAAGGACTGAAGGTCGCGATTTTCGACATCAATGACGAAGACGGCGAAGCGCATGCCAAGGCGATTGGCGGAACCTTTCACCATGTCGACATCATGGACGAGCAATCGGTCGAAGATGGGTTCGCCGCGGCCCGCGAAGCGAACGGTCAGGAACGCGTGACCGTGCATTGCGCCATGGCCAGCCGACGCGGAAAGACGTTGGGCTGGGACAAGGAGAACGGCCGTTACAAACGATTGCCGACAGAGGATTACGCCTTTGGCGCAGAGGGTATCCTGATCGCAAGCTATCGCATCGCCAGCATTTCCGCCCTGGGCATGGCCAATAGTGAGCCGCTGAATGAAGATGGTGAGCGGGGCTGCATCACTTTGACCGCAAGTGTCGCCGCGCAAGACGGCCAGATCGGGCAAGTCATCTATGGCAGCTGCAAGTCTGGCGTAAACGGTCTGGTCCTGCCGATGGCGCGCGATTTGATGGACATCGGCATCCGCATCAATTCAGTAATGCCGGGCATTTTCGCAACCCCGCTGATGCTGGGAATGAAGGATCGCAATCCGGCGATGTGGGCGCAGCTGAACGCCAGCGTGCCCTTTCCCAAACGGCTTGGCCATCCGGAGGAATTCGCCTCGCTGATCTGCGAAATTGC
>JABDKI010000068.1 GCA_013002295.1 Altererythrobacter sp. | reverse complement strand
GGAGAAATTGTCGTCGAGATTTGCGATGTCACTGCCGCGCGGAGAGCCGCCTAGCTCGTGAATCGCGCGGGTCATCAACCGTAGTCTCGTTTCACGCATCGGGTGAAGCCGCAAGCGGATCACATTACCTGAGCGCTGTGCATTCTGCTTCCAGAACCGTTCAACTTCGTAGTCCAATGCCTCGTTCGCATCGGCAAGATGCTGGGCCGATTGCGCTACCGCAAGCGGATCAATCCAATCGGCATCTGCCAGCGCCAGGCGGATACGCACCCTGTCGAAACGATCATCCTGGTTCGATGGATCTTTTACCGCTTGCAGCCCGGCTGCTGAAACTACGCTTTCGAGCTCTGCGCGACGGAAGCCAAGCAAAGGGCGGACAATGCGCATGGTCCAGTGCTCGGTATGCTGATCTGCGCGCACACCCGCCAAACCGGCAACGCCGCTTCCGCGGTTCAACCGCATCAGCAGGGTTTCGGCCTGATCGTCCGCATGATGTGCCGTCATGATAGCGGCCAGACCGCGATCGCTCACCCAGTGCTCAAGCGCTGCGTATCGTGCTTCACGCGCTTGAGCCTGCAAGTTACCCTCGAGCACCTGCACAATCAGCACAGCGCACGCAATGTCCCGCTCAGAGCACACCTGCTCGACGAAAGCGCATTCAGTTTTCGCTTCCTCCCGCAAACCGTGATCGACGGTTGCGGCCTCGAATTGACCGGGAAACGACGCATGCGCCAGCAAAAGCATCGCCAAGCTGTCTGGCCCGCCAGACACAGCCAAGCCGAAGCGTTCACCGCTCAGACCAGCGCTTTCGACCTCAGCGCGAAACCGCCGGGTCAGTTCAGGATCGAGCCCCGTATCAATTACAGGTCACTTTCTGGCGGCTTGCTTCATATTGCTCTTGAAGCCGCCCGCTCGCCAGAGCCGGATAAGTATCTCCAAATTCCGCGAGTGCGATGCAAGCGCGGTTGGTGTCCTCTAGCGCGATCATCGCTTCGGCGAGATAGAGCAGACTGTCGCCCGCACGCGCAGCCTGCTTGTCGACCTGATAATTGCGCAGGAACCACGGCGCGGCTTCGCGCGCCTTGCCATCGTCCAGATATGCGCGCCCAAGAAGATTGCGGCCATAGGTAGCGCGCCAGTGATCGGGATGCTGGTCCACAAACAGGCGCAATTGCTGCTGAGCCTCAGGATAGAAGCCCGCGTTCCATAGGCGGAAACCATAGGTATATTCGTCATCCGCCGCATCTTCAGTTTGCGGCTTCATGATCTCTTGAACACCGGCCAGGCGTTCCTCGCTTGGTCCTGCGGGCAGCGCCGGCGCTGGCTCTGCTGTTTGTGCTGGCCGAGCTGGTTCGGTGGCCGATGCGCCGCCGGTCATCGCTGACAGATTGCTTTGTGTTGCCGGAGCCTCCTCAGACGTTTCAGGCTCGGTTTCCGGAGCGTTGGCAGCTTCAAGGGCCTCAACACGCTCGCTTAGCAGCATCACCGCATTGCGGTTTTCTTCGCCGGCTGCTGTCAGTCGTTGCATCTGTGCTTCGATCGCATCAAGTCGCGCGAGAATGTCTGTCACAGCGGTGGTCGAAGTCGTGCTAGACGAATTCGACGGCGTGCCTTGCTCTGTGTTGATCTCTGGTTCGAAGAACCGCGCATCCCCGCCTGGAAAAACCTGGCGTTGCAAGGCCCGGATCTCTGCTTCAATCTTGCGCACTCGTGCTTCCGACACATCGTCCTGCGCCAGCGCCGGCACGGGCGTGGTCGCAACAACCGCCCCGACCAGAGCCAAACCAGCTAAATTCTTCAATTGGGGCAATTTCACTTCGAGCGCTCCTCGGTCTTCAATGTTCTGCAGATAGCGGTTTGCAGATGAACCTCAGGCGAATCCTGCATCACTCGGATGACGATTGTCGACCCGGCAGCATGCCAAAATGGTGGGAATCCTTACGTTAGCTCTTCTTCGGGAGCCTCTGATGCAGCCTCGCTGTCTATCGCAGCCGGTTCCGGCGCTTCCACCATTCGATCGCGAAGCGCATCTGCGGCAATCGGCACATCGCGAATTGTCACCTGTTCTTCCGACAACGGCTCTACTTCTTGCCCGCCGATGGTGATGGCAAATGCATCGGGCCGACCGGTCCATATACGTGGGTCTTGCGCGTCTGCAGGAACGGCAAAACTCTCTCCCATAGCCATCAGTTTTTGCTCAAGCCTGCGTCCGCCTGCCTCGTAAAAGCTCACCCATATGCCGTCTTCCAAAGCAGTGAAGACCACCTGATCGGGCGCCACACCAGTAGCTACGCCGCCCGACACAGATTGAGCTTCCGACTGCGCCGCCATGCTGGCACCGGTTTCGTTGCTTTCTTTCGCGACCAGAGGTGCGGGATCAGCCCCCGGGGCCATAAATCGGGCGTAGAAGGCGTAACTGCCTGCTGCCAGCAGCAAAACCGCGATGGCCGATGCCCATACTACGCCGCTAGGCGGAGCTTTGGCTGGATCACCAGGTTCAAATGCAGGTGTGTAGCGAGGGCGTTCTTCGTCTCGATTGTCCAGTTCAGCGCGAAGCGAAGCGACAATTTCGGCCTCGTCCAAGCCCAATGCGCGTGCATAAGTCCGCGAAAAGCCGAACGCATATGTACGCGCCGGTAGCTCGGAAAACTGATCTTGTTCAATCAACTGCAGGTGCCGTTCAGCGATGCGCGTGTCGGCTGCGACCTGCGCAAGCGTCATGCCTTTTGCCTCGCGCGCTCGGCGCAACTGGCGTCCGACGCCCTCCAAAGGGAGTTCGTTTTCCGGCTCGATATCCATTTCCTCAACCATTAGGTGCGACCCCATTTTTATGGTGGCTACATGAATGTCATGGCTCTTTGGTGTCAAGCGGCCCGCAACAAACACATAATTCAAATCAGATGAAGCGAGCGAGACGTCAGAGCGACTGCTTATTGCAGGCACGCACGCAGCGCTTAGTCGGTTTCGATGCCGCGTTCAGCCGCCCATTCCTGAAGATCTTTCCGCAAATCGGTTTGCGGGTCGGACAACCAGCCCGTCATCGCCTCAGTGATCTCTTTAAGATCCACTCTGCGCACCAGTTCCTTGATTGGACCTACTGCCGCAGGCGTAATCGATAAACGCCGGTATCCGAGGCCGAGCAAGGCAAGCGCTTCCAAACGCCGGCCGCCCATCTCGCCACAAACGCCCAAGTCAACCTGATGCCCCACCATGCTCGCTGAAATCCGGCGCAGAAAACGCAGGATCGACGGGCTCAGCCAATCATAGCGTTCCGCCAATTTGGGATTGGCGCGGTCCGCTGCAAACAGGAACTGTGTCAGGTCATTGGTGCCAACCGACAGGAAATCGACCCGAGGGAGCATCAGATCAAGGACCTCTGCCAGCGCTGGCACTTCCAGCATCGCCCCGTACCGGATCGTATCCGGCAGATGCTTCTTTTGCTTCCGCATATGCTGGATTTGCGCTTCGAAGACCTCCTTGGCCGCATCGAACTCCCATGGCTCGGAGACCATCGGGAACATGACATGCAAGTCTCGCCCGGCAGCAGCTTCAAGCAGCGAGCGTGCTTGCACTTTCATCAGCCCGCCACGCTCAAGCGCCAGCCGCAACGCACGCCACCCCATCGCCGGGTTTTCATCATGCTCAGACTGTTCCGATTGAAGGTATGGGACAGCCTTGTCACCGCCGATATCAACCGTGCGGAAAATCACAGGCTTGTCGCCTGCAGCTTCAAGCACATCGCGGTACAAACGGGTTTGTCGCTCGCGCTGGGGCAATGTCGCTGAGACCAGGAACTGGAACTCCGTACGGAACAACCCCACACCATCCGCGCCCGTCATCGCAAGTGCAGAAATATCGTCACGAAGACCAGCATTCATCATCACTTGAATGCGCGTGCCGCAGCGACTGAAGGGTTCTACATCGCGCAGCTTGGCGTAAGCTGCTTGTTTCTCACGTGATTTCTCGAACCGCGTATCGAATGCGTCTGCAACCTGCTGTGACGGCCGGATCGTGGC
>JABDKI010000250.1 GCA_013002295.1 Altererythrobacter sp. | reverse complement strand
CACCTACAGCCTTTAGCCTGTCCGCCAATTCCGGGTTAAGCAGAATGTGATCGATGCGGAAGCCGTGATCGCGCTGCCATGCGCCCGCTTGATAATCCCAATATGTCCAAACGCCGCCGCGCGGATTTTGGGTCCGCAGCGCATCTGTCCAGCCATCAGCTAACAGACGGGCGTAGGCTGAGCGCGACTCCGGCTGCATCAACGCATCGTCCGCCATGGCCTTGACGGCCCAAACGTCATTGTCCTCGGGTATAACGTTGAAATCACCCAAAACCGCTGCAGGCACCTCTTCAGCCCATATCTGCGCCATGCGTTCGCGCAGTTTCGCCATCCAGGCAATCTTGTAGTCAAATTTCGGCCCCGGCTGGGGATTGCCATTGGGTAGATAGATACATACGATCCGCACGCCGCCAATATCGGCTTCGAGATAGCGCGCCTGTTCGCCCTCCCCTTCCTTGGGGCCATCGATGCCCAATCCGCGCTGAACCTCCGCGGGTTCACCGAGGCCAGCCTCCTTGTCGACAAGGATGGCGACGCCATTGAAGCTCTTCTGACCATGCCAGATCGCGTGATAGCCAACATCGTCAAATTCATGCGCCGGGAAGTTCTCATCCATGCTTTTGACTTCTTGCAAGCATGCGACGGTTGGCCGTGTTTCACTGAGCCATTCTTTCAAGCGCGGCAGCCGCGCTTTGATGCCATTGATATTGTAGGTCGAGATTTTCATGGGCCGACTAGTGCCCGAAGATGACGTGCGATCAAACATCTTTGTTGCGGGCGATCATTCTGACCACTGCAACCTAGACTTTAAATCCCGAAGCTGGATCCGCAGCCGCAACCCGCCGCAGCTTGGGGGTTCTCGACTCTGAACGCCGCTCCACCAAGAGACTCAACGAAGTCGACCACGCTGCCGGAAACCAGATCAAGACTAACCGGATCAACCACCAGCTTCACGCCCGCGGTTTCGCTGATCGAATCTTCGCCATCCGGCGCGTCGGCCAAATCGAACTTGTACTGAAAGCCTGAGCATCCGCCCCCCTCAACTGAAAGGCGCAGGATTGCGGGTTTGGACTGCTTTTCGGCAATCCAGGATACGCGCTTGGCCGCAGCCGGAGTCAGAGTGAGTGTTTCAGCCATGATGGAGCAAATTTAGGGTGCGAATGCCCAAACAGCAAGCTCCGAGGGTTCGATCAGGCGGTTTGGATATACTCGCGCAAGGCCTCTGCCTCGTGCTCGACCTCATCGGTGTGGTACTTCACAAGGTCCCCAATCGAGATAAACGCGACCATGGCGCCATTTTCCATCACGGGAAGGTGGCGGATCCTGCGCCTTGTCATAAGCGCCAAGGCATCGTTGATCAGAGTTGTAGTTTCGACGGTGATGGGCGGCGCCGTCATCACCTCGGCCAGCGGGCGGTTGAGGCAGGCTTCCCCTTCCTGCGCGAGCTTGTAAATCACATCACGTTCGGAGAAGATTCCGACAACCGATCCACCACGCATCACGGGTACAGCACCGATCCGCTCATCCGCAAGAAGCGTCACGGCTTCGCGCATCGTATGGTTGGACTCGCTGGAGATGACCTCGGCTCCGCGGCGTCCCTCAATGATCCGCGCGATTGTCATGGGTTTTCTCCTTTGCTGCCCGATTCCTTGCAAAACATGCCACTTTCCTTGCGAAAAGGCGAATCTATCAGTTCATAATGGACATTGCATCGCGGGTTGCGAGGCGCCATGTCTCGGCACATGGTCAGTAAATCACCGCTCGATGATCCGGAGAACGCCGCATACGCTTGGGCACGCTATCGCCGGATCATGCGATTCATGTTCATGCTGACCGTCGGCGTGGTGCTGATTGCAATCGCGCTACTCTACAAATTCAATGGTGCAGTCTCGATCCATTTCTACATCGCGGTGGCTTTGGGGATTGGTTTCACCATGCTGCTCACCAGTGCATTGATGGGATTGGTGTTCCTATCGAACGGCACCGGTCACGACGCATCGGTTGACAACAATCTGCCCAGGCATGACGAAGACTAGCCCACACCTAAGACTGGGCCGCTTCAAAGATTGACCGAAGCCTCGGCTAGCTGTTCGAAAGCCGGAACTCTTCGACTGGCGTTCCGCCAACCAAATGCTCCTGAATAATGCGCTCCAGCACTTCCGGGCTTGCCGAATGATACCAGACGCGGTCGGGATAGACGACAGCGATGGGTCCGGCGGCGCAAACCTGCAGGCAATCAGCCTTGGTGCGCTGGACCCCACCGCAACGCCGACCTTCGGGATTGATTCGTTTGGGGCCGGTCAATTTCAGCTCGTTCAATCGGCGTTTGAGAAACTTCCAAGAGGCCTCCCCCTCTTCGCGCGCGCAACATTTCTGCTTCTCGCTCATCGCACACAAAAAGATATGACGGTCAATCGTTTCACCGCCGAGCTTTGCTAAGCCTAGCCGGGCGTCTTCCAGAGGACTGCGATCAGGCATTGATACTTTGCCGAGTTGGCTAGCGGCGCTTGCCGGCAATCCGGGCGATTTCGGCTTGAACCATCTTCTCGACCATTCCAGGCAAGTTTGTGTCGAGCCATTCGGCCAGCATCGGGCGCAGCATATCGCGGACCATGCCTTCGAGCGATGTTTCGCCGGAGCGAACGATCTGCGGCCTCGCGCCGGGTTCAGCCAGCATCGCTAGTGCTTCGAAATTATCGCGCATCGATTTTTGGACTGCGTCTGTGGTCAGCGGAGTGTCAGCAACATCGCTGTCATCGGCGACTTCCATATCGCCCAGATCGAGCACATCATCTTCATCAGCAATTGCGCCGCCCTCTTCCGGGATGCGCACAGCAGGCGGAATCTCGCGATTGTCACGTGCGATCACTTTCTTGATTGATTCAAGAATTTCTTCGACCGATGCTTCGTTATTGCTGTGCGCCATTGCGCCGTACACCCCTGATTCCTCAACTGCCGAGTTGGCCTAAGGTCTCTGTGACGTCAATAACTTGTGACGTCACCCGATTCATCAGGCGGCCCAATCATCGCGTCAGGCGCCGGGATGTCAACGGTTCTGGTTGAATTTGCTTCTGGTTCTGGATCGCGCTGCCAATCGAAGATCTTGTTTTTGACCCGGTCGTAGTTGACCTGCGGATCATAGAGAACGCCGCCAGTGTCGAGATTGAGGTCGCGTGCCTCGGCCCGACCCATCGCTGCTAAAACGCTGAATCCGGCGACATAGGCATTGCGCCTTGCGGTCACTAATTGTGCGCGGGCAGTCAGCAATTCTTGCTCAGCGTTCAGGACGTCCAAAATCGTGCGGTTGCCGATGGAGTTCTCCGCGCGAACACCCTCAAGGCTTAGCTCGGCCGCCGACACCGCCGATTGAGAGCTTTCGATCACAGCTTGTGAGGCCTGCCAGCTGGCATAGGCGGCACGAGTTTGCGCAATGATGCTGCGCTCTGTGGCAATCACGTTCTCAAGCGCAGCGGTTTCGCGCGCATAGGCTTGACGTTGCTGAGCTGCTGGGCGTCCACCTTGGAAGATCGGCACTGTCACTTGAACACCGACGTTGGCGGTGGTCTCTTCCTGCACAAAATTGGCAGAAATCGGGCCGCCCAAAGTGCCATAGAAATCGGTGTAGTCGTAATTCACAAAACCGCCGATTGTCGGCAGCCGTCCCGCGCCCGCTACTTCCGAATCATAACCCGCCGCGTCTGCACGTTCCTTTGCAGCGATCAGATCGGGGTTGTTGTCGAGCGCAGTGACCACAGCTTCGCCCACAGTATCGGGCAGACCCGGTAGCGGTGGCGGCGCCTGAAGATCCTGCGGCGCGCGACCTATCAGCTGGATATATGTCTCGCGCGCAGAGATCAGATTTGATTGAGCATTGCGGAAGTCGCTCAGCGCCAGGGCCAACCGCGATTGCGACTGCGCAATGTCGGTACGCGTCAGCTCACCGATCTCGAAACGGTCATTGGTCGCCTCGAGGTTGATGGTGAGCACTTCGACCTGGTTGCCGGCAAGCATAGCCAGCGCTTCAGTGCGCAGCACATCCATATAGGCCGCGACCACTTGGCTGAAGATCGAACTTTCCGTGCCGCGGAGATCAGCCTGCCCTGCCGCCACGCGTTCTTTGGCGGCTTTGATGCCGTTCTTTACTGCTCCGCCTGAGTAGATCGGGACCGTCAAATCCAATCCAGCCGAAAAACGCCGCTCGGGCGCTGTGAAGCTGTTGGGTGAGACCTTGGTAAACTCGATGTGATTGGCGACCGCGCTTACATCGATTCCGCCTCGCGATGCTTGAATCGGCACATCTTCATCGGTTGCGCGCTGCTGTGCTCGCGCAGCCTCTAAAGAGGGGTTTGTTTCGTAAGCTGCCGCCAATGCCTCGCGCAGCGTATCAGCCTGCGCAGTGGCCGGAACCATCGCGGAGCTTAGAACGAGTAACGCGGCTGTGCGCCGCCAGGTCTTGCTCCGCATCATCAGATTAGAAGCTCCATTCCTTAGGCTTGTCGAAAGCGTGCAGCACGGGAATTCCGATGTCGGCAAGCGGCTGTAGAACCACGTTTCCAGCCACTTTACGTCCTGTTGCGAGGCGGGTGACACCACGCTCGACCACACCGGTTACAATCCGGCCATTATCTTCCAGGCGTTTAACTAATGTCTCGGGCAGTTCCTCGATGGCGCCATCGATCAGGATTAGCGAATAGGTCTTGCGGCCCTTTTTGCCGCTGGCGATATCTTCGACCGATTTGGTGTCGAGCTTGCCGACTAGCGGCTTCACCAACTCAGCAAGATAGGCTGAGCCGTTTTCGACCAAGAGGACATTGTCATCGAGACCAGGGCGAGCTTCGGCTAGCATTTTGCCGTGAACTATAGGCGCGGCGAGAAACGCGCCATCACCAAGAGGAATTGCGCGGTCCATATAGGCAATAGCCTTCGCGCTGCTTGGCACGAAATCTTCGCGAGCAACGCTGCCCATGCGCGCGATTACGAATGGCTCGTTCACGCCGCTGGTGCGCAGCTGGCTGTCAATCATTGCCCTGCGGGCGGCGGAGGAATCAGTCTTTGTCATGGCATTCACCGGCTGTATTACATGCACAATACACTACGTCAATCATCTCTAGCCTTTGTGCGCACGTCAGCCAAGTTCTTTGCAACTCATACGCTATTGTTTGCAATTGGATGATGGACTTAGAAGTGCCACGAAGCCAAAGGGTACGGGAATCGACCGACAGGAGCACAGCTTCGATGAGCGACATGACAATTATCCGCGAAGACGATCTGATCGAAACGATCACGGACGCACTGCAGTATATCTCATACTATCATCCGATGGACTACATCCAGGCGCTGGGCGAAGCCTACAAGGCGGAGCAAGGCCCGGCGGCGAAGGATGCGATCGCGCAAATCCTGACCAACAGCCGGATGTGTGCAGAGGGGCATCGCCCGATTTGCCAGGATACCGGTATCGTCAATGTATTTATTAAATGGGGCCAGGATTGCCGCCTCGAATCGGCCAAGAGCTTGCAGGACGTGGTCGATGAAGGGGTGCGCCGCGCGTACAATCACCCTGAAAACAAGCTGCGCGCTTCGATCCTGGCTGACCCGGCGTTCACACGCCGCAATACGCGCGACAACACGCCTTGCGTGCTTTCTGTAGAGATGGTTCCGGGTAACGCGATTCACATCGATGTTGCGGCGAAAGGAGGCGGCAGCGAGAACAAGTCCAAGTTCAAGATGATGAACCCATCGGACAATATCGTCGATTGGGTGGTCGAGCAGATCCCGTCGATGGGCGCGGGTTGGTGTCCGCCTGGCATGCTGGGAATCGGAATTGGCGGTACGGCAGAGCATTGCATCAAGCTGGCCAAGCAAAGCCTGATGGATCCGATTGATATGGCGCAGCTGAAACAGCGCGGGGCCCAGAATGATATCGAACAGCTGCGGATCGACATCTTCGATGCGGTCAATGCGCAAGGTGTGGGTGCGCAGGGGCTGGGCGGGCTTTCGACTATTCTCGATGTGAAAATCCTGGACTGGCCGTGCCATGCAGCAGGCAAGCCCGTGGCCATGATCCCGAACTGCGCCGCTACGCGTCATGCACATGTTACCATGGACGGCTCTGGCCCGGCCTATCTGCCGCAACCCGATCTGGACGCTTGGCCCAAGGTAGAATGGGCACCAGATAGCGAAGCCAAGCGGGTTGATCTCGACAATCTGACGCAAGAGGAGGTCGCAAGCTGGAAAGCGGGCGATCGCTTGCTGCTCAACGGCGCAATGCTGACCGGGCGCGATGCGGCGCACAAGCGCATTCAGGATATGCTGGACAAAGGCGAGGAGCTACCGGTCGAATTCAAGGGCCGTGCTATCTACTATGTCGGCCCGGTAGACCCTGTCATGGGCGAAGTCGTTGGTCCAGCTGGTCCGACCACCGCGACCCGTATGGACAAGTTCACCGAGATGATGCTGGATCTGGGTCTGCTGGCGATGATCGGAAAGGCGGAGCGTGGGCATGATGCAGTCGATGTGATCAGCCGTTACAAAGTCTCTTACCTGATGGCAGTTGGCGGCGCGGCGTATCTTGTCAGCCGCGCGATCAAAGAAGCCAAAGTGGTGGCTTTTGAAGACCTCGGCATGGAAGCGATCTACGAGTTCACTGTGAAAGATATGCCTGTGACTGTTGCCGTCGATAGCGAAGGCACAAATGTGCACAAGTTGGCACCGGCGCAGTGGAAAGAGCGGATCGCAAAGGAAAAACTGCTCGAAAACAGCTGATCGGCGAAACGCGCTGACTCGATGAACTTTCGATGAACGGCATATCGCGCCCGACGACGGATTCGCCTTTGCGGACAGGTGCGGGTAGTGGCGATTCAAATGGAAAAAGTCGCAACCAAAACTGATGCGCGCGTACCATTCCCACGCGTCTTCCTGACAATGGTCGTCCTATGGGCAACCTACTTCATTATTATCACTGTGCGTGCCTATCTTGGCGAGTTCGAGTTTCAGCAAGAGATGCTCGCGCGACGTGGAATCGTGACCGTCGCAGGCATTGGCATGACCCTCGTATTGTGGTCGCTACTTCGTTTATTTGATAACAGACCATTCTGGATGCGCGTGGCAGCGGCCTTGATCATCGCCATGCCAGCCGCCGGCGTGATTGCGCAAGTTAATCAGTGGGCTTTCACCGACCTTCAAGCAAAGGAAGAAGAAGCCTACGGCAATGATCGCGGCGTGAATCTGCGCCGAGACGAGGCCGGCAATTTACTTGTTGATGTGCCGGTCGAGATCAAAGAAGAACTCGATGGCGAGTTCACTTACACCACACGCTCTGAGAGCATCATAATTGCGCCTGCGCCATCGCGTGGTGACATGTGGCGTGCCTTGATCGATATTGCGCTTGGCCGGTATTTTCTATTGCTAGCATGGTCTTCGCTATACTTTGCTATGCTTGCAGGCGCAAAGGCGCGCGTGGCAGAACGACGCGCCAGTGAGTTTCGCGAGGCAGCCAAGGCCTCTGAGCTGCGATCACTCCGCTACCAGGTTAATCCGCACTTCCTATTCAATACATTGAACTCGTTGTCGTCGATGGTGATGACAGGTAAATCGCAAGCAGCCGAGCAGATGATCCAGACCATGTCGCGGTTCTATCGGCATAGTCTGGCTGACGATCCCACCGGCGATGTTCCGCTAGATGACGAATTTGACTTGCAGCAACTCTATCTCGAGATCGAAGCCGTCCGCTTCCCAGAACGCCTCAAGAGCGTGTTCGATTTGCCCGTGGATATCGCTGACGCGCGTGTTCCGGGCATGATTCTGCAACCGCTAATTGAAAACTCCGTCAAATATGCTGTGTCGCCCGTGAATCGCCCCGTGACCATCACAGTCGAAGCGCGCGAAGAGTTTGACCGCCTGGTCATAACTGTCAGCGACGATGGACCAGGCGTACCAGAGGACGCCAAACATGGTTTCGGTATTGGCCTGGCCAATGTCCGAGACAGGCTGGAGGCTCGCTTTGGTTCGGACATCGTGCTTGAGTCCGGGCCTGTTCCTGGTGGCTATCGCACCGAAATGCGCATACCGTTGACTCGTAATGGCAGACACTGAAACCCACGAAGCGCCGCTGCGCACATTGATCGTCGATGACGAACCCCTTGCGGTGGAGAGGATTCAGGTGATCTGCGCCGAGGTTGAGTCTATCAATGTCGTTGGCACTGCCAGCGATGGTGCTGCCGCACTGCGCTTAGCCGAAAAGCTGTCGCCAGATCTGGTCTTGCTTGACATGACCATGCCGGAACTCGACGGGCTGGGTGTAGCTAAGGAGCTTGCCAAGCACAGCAACCCTCCTGCGGTCATCTTTGTCACAGCGCATGACCATTTCGCAGTCGAAGCGTTCGATCTCGATGCAATCGATTATGTGTTGAAGCCAGTCGCGTCAGACCGACTAGCGCGGGCCATCGAACGCGCGGCTTCGCGCCGGGGCGATAACGGTGGAAGCAAGGGCCAATGGCTCGAAGAACTTTGGGTGCCGCATCGCTCTGAACTGCTGCGTATAGCGGTGAGCGAAGTGAGCCGGATCGATGCCGAGCGAGACTATGTTCGGTTGCATGTGGGCGAACGCAGCTATTTGTTGTTGCAAACCATCGCTGGGTTGGAGCAGCGGCTCGATCCCGCGGAATTCATCCGTATCCACCGCTCAACGATACTGCGCAAAGACCGCATTCGCGGCCTGCGCCATGATGGTTTAGGTGTGTGGTCGGCGGAATTGGAAAGCGGTGACGCCTTGCGGATCGGCCGGACATACCTTCCCAAAGTGAAGGCAATGGCGGGCCGCTAGTTCGCCAGCTTGATCTCCAGATAAAAAATCAGCGGCCTGAACCCCGGGACTGGAATGGGTTCAGGCCGCCAGTCTGCACAGTACTGTGCAGGGTTTTAGAGCCAGGTCATCCGCCTAGCCGTTGTTCTTCAATAACCGGCGCCAGTGCGCTTTTGGCTTGGCGCTCTGCGGATACGATGCAGCGTCGCTGCTCGCGCGTTACCGAGCGTGTTCCGGTTGTATGCCTGCCGACACCGCAAGCCTTGCGTGCCGCGATCGTGATACGTTGATCGAGTTCTTTCTGACCAGATTCGGTCGAGAGATCCAAATCCTCATAGGTGACATTGGACTGGCTGGACTGTTTGTCACTGCCGGCAATGGCAGGGGCTGCGATCAAGATCGCGCCAACACCTGCTGCTGCGAGTATGCCATTTTTCATGCTATCCTCCATTCACAGCCGAGCTTCAAAAAGGGGGTGATCTCGCGCTGTGTGAGTGTGTTATACCAGCTGGCGAGGAGGCATCAGCGTAAGCTCGACGATGGAAGCAAGCAGTCCGACCGGTGCGAGGGCAGCCTGACCGATTGCATAAACCACCCGACGAACAGCTATTTCCACCCGACGAGTGAATACGCAATAATGTAACAATGGCCTTAGTGTTTATCTTTGTTTTGGGGATCGGCAACTTCGCACTGCACAAAGCGGTGCTTGAAAGCGGCCACCCGCTGCTCGGTCAAATGCCATGGTTTGTTCACATGCTTGGTGGACGAATAACCATGGCAACCGAGTTCTTGATTTTGTTGGCGGCTTTGCTGCTGGCGGCGAACGGTTGGCAGGGGCTGGCCTGGGCGTATCTTGCCTATACCGGCCTCAACGCGGTTGCAGCCTGGCTGATCTTGACCGATCGCGTTTAGCATCTTCACCCGCGCTGCCGATCTGCTAGGCGAGGAGCGATGCCAACACACGCAAACACCACATTGTTCCATGTCAGCGACACGCATTTCGGGGTCGAGGACCGTGCGGCTATGGCATGGTTTGAGGATGCAGTGCGGGAAGAGCGACCTGACGCGATTGTTTGCACTGGTGACCTAACTCAGCGCGCCACACATAAACAATATGCGGTTGCTGCTGAATGGTTTGCTAGCCTCAATATTCCCATCATGCTTCAGCCGGGCAATCATGACATGCCCTACTACAATTTGTGGGAGCGTTTCCGCAGTCCATATGCGCGTTTCGGGGCGCTTGAAACGGCAGTAGGAGCGCAGCTCGAACTTAAACACGCGCTGATCGTGCCGTTTGACACCAATGTGCCTGCGCAAATGCGCTGGCCATGGTCAGATGGAGTGGTGACTCGCACGAAACTAGATACAACGCTCGTTCGGCTAGCGGAATTGCGCGATGATCCCAGGCCCAAGATTATCGCGTGCCATCATCCTCTCTTGCCGGAGCGCGATGGTGCGAAAAACCCGACGATCCGAGGAGAAATGGCGTTCTTGGAGCTGGCCGCAGCGGGCGCAACGGTTGTGCTGACAGGGCACGTCCATTTTCCGTTTGACCAGATCCGCTCACGTGAAAATTTCGCCATGCGGATGATCGGGGCTGGCACTCTGTCAACGCGTCTGCGCAAAGGTGCACCGCCATCCTACAATGTTCTGCGGATTGATCAGACCGGATTGATCGACGTCGAACAGCGCGATTTCGCTCGCTGAGTGCACATACAAAAAGGGCGACCTGAACAGGCCGCCCTCTTGTTTTGAGCCAAAGAGCTGAAAATCAGCGCTTCGAGAACTGGAAGCTCTTGCGTGCTTTTGCGCGGCCGTATTTCTTACGCTCGACCACACGACTGTCGCGAGTAAGGAAGCCAGCGGCTTTCACTGTCGCGCGCAGCGCAGGCTCATATTTGGTGAGTGCCTGGCTGATGCCGTGCTTCACCGCGCCCGCCTGGCCCGAGAGACCGCCGCCACGCACGGTAGCCACGATGTCATACTGGCCTTCGCGCTCAGTGATTGCGAACGGCTGGTTGATGATCAGGCGCAGCGTAGGGCGTGCGAAATACACTTCCTGATCGCGGCCATTGACAGTCACTTTACCCGTACCTGGCTTCAGCCAAACACGGGCAACCGCGTCTTTACGGCGGCCAGTTGCATAAGCGCGGCCATACTGATCGAGTTCCTGCTCGCGCAGTGGAACTTCAGCAACAGCAGCGATCTCGACGGCATCACCTTCGGGTGCGTCGCCAGCGATGTCCTTCAGATCCGCCAGATCCGAAACGGTTTCGTTTTTGGTTTCGTCAGCCATTATGCGGTGACCTTGTTCTTGCGGTTCATGGAAGCAACGTCGAGCACAGTCGGGCTCTGGCCGTCATGCGGATGCTCGGTGCCATTGTAGAGATGCAGTGCGCGCATTTGATCGCGGCCAAGCGGGCCACGCGGGATCATGCGCTCAACAGCTTTCTCGAGCACGCGCTCTGGGAAACGGCCCTCCAGGACCTTCGCCGGAGTGGTTTCCTTGATGCCGCCAGGGTGGCCAGTGTGCTTGTAATAGATCTTGTCAGACATCTTCTTGCCGGTGAATTTCACCTTGTCGGCATTGATGACGATCACGTGATCACCGCAATCAACATGCGGGGTATAGCTCGGCTTGTGTTTGCCGCGCAGGATATTGGCGATAATCGATGCAACACGGCCAACAACCAGGCCATCCGCATCAATCAGGTGCCATTTCTTTTCGACCTCTGCCGGCTTTGCCGACTGAGTCTGCTTGCTAAGCGCCTTCATGGGTTCACATTCCTAAATTAAACAAGCCGCAGCCAAATGCCGCGGCTTCGAATC
>JABDKI010000242.1 GCA_013002295.1 Altererythrobacter sp. | reverse complement strand
TGTTCGGCTTCTGGGGTAAGTTCGTCGTATTCCAGGCGGCAGTTGAGGCCGATATGATAATTCTGGCCGCTATCGGTATCGCTGCCAGCGTGATCGGCGCGTTCTACTATCTCAAGGTTTGCAAGGTCATCATGTTCGACGACCCTGCGGGTGTTGTGACCGGCAAGAGCAACGCTAGCCATTGGGCAGTGCTTGGCATAACCACACTGATCATTTCACCGCTGGGTTACCTGCTTACGCCTTCACTGGGTGACTTGGCGGACAAGGCCGCAAGCGCGCTGTTTCTCGCCTCTTGATTCACTTCGTAGACGAAACTGGCTCCACCAACGCAGATTTGCTCGCGAAGTTAAGCGCAGGCGAGCCGCTGCGCGAAGGTGATTGGCTTGTCGCTAGGCGACAGTTTTCCGGGCGCGGACGTCAAGGGCGCGAATGGTTTGATGGCGCGGGCAATTTCATGGGCTCAACCATCGTTCGTCCTGCCCCAAGCGACCCTGCGCCAGCCACGCTGGCTTTGATGACGGGACTGGCTGTGTATGAAGCTCTTCTGCCGTACTGCCCGGACCCGTCCGCGTTGATGTTGAAATGGCCCAATGACCTGCTGCTCGGCAGTGCAAAACTGGTAGGCATTCTCCTTGAATCCTCGGGCGGGGCGGTTGTGGTTGGCATTGGCGTCAACCTGCGCGCAGCACCGAACTTGCCCGACCGCGAAACGGTAGCACTTTCGGAAGTGACGAGTCCGCCATCGCCTGAGGACTTTGCTGATCGTTTGGCGGCCAGTTTCGATACTGAGCTCGAGCGTTGGCGTAATCATGGCCTTGAGTTGCTGCTGCGTCGTTGGCAGGCAGCTGCGCATCCATTCGGCGCGCAATTGAACGTTCATGACCCCTCGGGAGAGAAGTTGGCGGGCACATTCGCTGGGCTCGACCCGAGTGGTTCCTTGCTGTTGCGCGATTGCGATGGCAAGACGCGCATCATCCACGCCGGTGACGTGGATCTGGATTAGGAGTTTGCAATGCTGCTCGCAGCTGATGTCGGAAACACCAATGTCGTTTTTGCGCTGTTTGACGGGCGTGAGATCAAAGCGCGCTGGCGCATTGCGACCGATCCCCGCCGTACAGGGGATGAGTATGCTGTATGGCTGCTACAATTGCTTGAGATTGAAGGCGTAAAGCGAGAAGAAATCACGCAGATTATCTTTGCTTCGGTCGTCCCGCGTGCGAACCATAACCTCAACGTGTTGTCGGAGAAGTATTTCGGCATCACGCCGATGATCGCCGGGCAGGGCGCAGCGGATTGGCCATTTGCCATAGATGTCGAGCAGCCTAGTTCTTTAGGTGCGGATCGCGCTCTCAATATACTCGCGGCGCATGACAAATATGGTGGCGATCTGATTGTGGTAGATTTCGGCACCGCAACCAAATTCGAAGCGATTGATTTCAATGGCACTTACAAGGGCGGGATCATCGCACCTGGCATCAACCTGTCGCTTGACGCGCTCGTCGGTAAGACCGCGAAGCTGCCGCGCATCGCAATCCGTGCGCCTGACGATGACAGCGTTATCGGGCGCAATACAGAAGATCAGATGCTGATTGGCATCTTCTGGGCGCATGTCGCCATGATGGAAGGATTGATCGCACGTATGCAGACAGAGATAGGCCGCCCGGCCAAGATTGTAGCCACCGGCGGGCTCGCGATCCTGTTCGATGAGAAAACCGATATCTTTGACCATGTCGATGCTGATCTGACTATTCAGGGGCTCGCAATCTTGGCGGAGCATGCCGCCTCGTGAAGAAGGACTTCACACCGGAAAAAGAGCTGCTCTTCCTCGCACTAGGCGGATCGGGAGAGATTGGCATGAATGTCAATCTTTACGGATGCAACGGCAAGTGGCTGATGGTCGATCTGGGCATGACATTTTCTGGCGATGTCTATCCGGGCGTAGATTTGGTGTTCGCCGATCTCGAATTCATTGAGGAGCGCCGGAAGGACTTGCTCGGAATTGTCCTGACCCATGGGCACGAGGATCATATCGGCGCGGTGCCGTATTTTGCGGCAGAATTGGGCGTGCCGCTTTATGCAACGCCATTTACCGCAGAGTTGGTCCGTCGCAAACTGGAAGAAGCGGGCCTGGCCAAAGAAGTCGATCTTTTTATCGTCGAGGAAGATCACGGCGAATTCAACCTAGGTCCGTTTGATATCACTTACATTCCTTTGGCGCACTCGATTGCCGAGGGGAATGCACTAAAGATTGACACGCCTTATGGGCGCATCTTCCACACCGGCGACTGGAAGCTCGACGAAGAACCGATCATCGGAGAGCCAACCACAGAGGAAGAGTTGTGCGAAATCGGCGAGGAAGGTGTCCTAGCGCTGGTTTGCGACAGCACCAATGTTTTCAATCCCAAAGCCAGTGGCTCAGAAGGTGCGGTGCACCGCAGTCTGATGGAAGAGGTCGCCAAACACAGCGGCAAGCGTGTGATGGTAACCACCTTTGCTTCGAACGTTGCGCGCCTCCAGACCTTGGGAGAGGTTGCGCGTGAAACCGGCAGGCAGCTGTGTGTGGCCGGGCGTTCGTTAGATCGCATTATCAGTGTCGCACAAGACAATGGTTACTTGCATGATTTTCCTGAACCAATCGATTTTGATACGGCAATGGGCTTGCCGCGCGGTGAAGTGTTGATCATTGCCACTGGCGGGCAAGGCGAGCCGCGCGCCGCACTGGCAAGGGTGGCCGAAGGCAATCACCCGCTGGAGCTGGCGCCCGGTGACGTGATCCTGTTCTCCAGTCGGCAAATTCCAGGCAATGAGATCGCAATTGGACGGGTGATGAACCAACTGGCTGATCGCGGCATTGTGATGGTGACAGATCGGCAAAGCGCGATCCATGTATCTGGCCACCCCGGAAAGCCTGAACTCGAAGCGCTTTACGGTTGGCTGAAACCCGAAATTCTGGTTCCGGTTCATGGTGAGATCAGACATATGCATGAGCAGGCGAGGCTTGGCCACGCCAAGGGCATATACGCCAATATCGTGCAGAAGAACGGTGATATCGTGCGCCTTGCCCCGGGCTATCCCGGCAAGGTATCTGAAGTGCGGGCGGGGCGGCTTGTTCTGGATGGCGATATCATCGCGCCTGCGGATGGAGATGCGATC
>JABDKI010000036.1 GCA_013002295.1 Altererythrobacter sp. | reverse complement strand
CTGCCAATGGCAGCACGCCTAACATGGCGAATGCCCATTTGGGCGCATCATGATGGTTGCCGACACCCGGAGATGCCATAGCAATCACTGCTCCGGCGCTGGCGAGACCAAGCAAAAGCAGCAAGCCATTGGTTACCCAAAAGAAAGGTGCAGCCTCACCCTGGAATGCACCGACCCAAAGGCCTTCTATAACAAGCACGCCGAGAAAGGTTGCAGCAGCAGCGATGACGACCAGTTTCATTCCGTCACGCTCGCTAAAGCTGCGAACGGGGGTCAATTCCTCGGTAAGGCCGGCGATCAGATTGTCGCGGTTCTTGTTCATTGTCATTCTGCCTTCTCAACAATCGAGGCCAGCTTTTTGAGGCCGCGATGGATATTCACTTTGACCAGGCTTTCGCTCTGGCCAGTCATTTCAGATGCTTCGCGGATCGAATGTCCTTCGATCTTCACAAGTTCGATGGCTTCGGCCTGCGCATCGGGAAGATGCACAAACAGACGTTCGAGACTGACACGAGCTTCGACGACGTCTTCGTCGCTATCGACCGACGCATCATTGTCTTCCAGCAGGTCGCTCTCATGCTTGTAGACTTTGCGCAGGTGGTCGACCCAGCGGTAGCGTGCGATGGCGGCGAGCCAGGGCAGGAACGGCCGTGTCGCGTCGTAGCTTGCCCGTTTGTTGTGCACCGCCATCAAGACATCCTGAACCAGATCATCCTGCTGATGCGGCGGTACGCGCTTGCGGAAATACCGCTCCAGCCACATGCTCGCCTCTGACAGCAGCACGTTATAGGCTGATTTGTCGCCCTTTTGTGCTGCCGCCATCAGGCGAACGAAGGTGGCTTCTTCGGCAATCACTGACCGCGAACCTTGCCGATCAATGCATCTGCAGAAAGCATTCCGCTGCCGCGCACGATAAGCACTGCCGCCAATGCGATAGGCATCATCGCCCAACCAAAGAAGTGGTCGCTGGTCGGGAAAACGAAGAACTGGATGACGAGCGTCATGATCAGCAGCGCACTGGCTGAAAAGCGGGTCGCGAGGCCCAGCACAAGCAGGATCGGGAACAGGAATTCTGCATAGGTTGCCATTGGCACGGCAATATCCGTCGGGATTGGTAAACCAGAGAACTGGTCTTCGAATAGAAAATACTGCGTATCTTCGATTTGAAGCCAAGTTCCATCAACAACCTTGGTCTTATATGATCGCCAGAATATTCCGGCGAGCGCGATGCGAGCCAATAGCAAAGCTACGCCTTCGCCGAACGCATTGGCCACCAGGCCAACAGCGCGATCATAAAGTGCAACAATTCCGTTCATGACATTCCTCCTATGTCCTCACTGATCCAATCAACGATTGACCGGTGTCAGCGAGCCGTTCCCTTTTGGTGTCTCGATGTTCTCGCAAGAGCCTTTTGGCACGAGTTTCCATGCATTACCCTGGTAATCGCGGGTCGACGAACCGGCGCAGCTTGTGCCCGGTCCAGCAGCGCAATCATTCTGGCCAGCTTTCGAAACGCCGTAACATTTTTCCATGGGCTGCTTTTGAGCAGCTGCTGGTGCTGCGGTAAGGCCAGCAGTGATGCCGGCAGTCAACGCGATTCCAGCCAGCTTTGCGATTGAATTTTCACTCATTGGGGATCTCTCTAGCTTCTATTTTTGTTGTAGGATCCGGCGTCAAGCCGGTGACATCGGCTGGTTCGCGCGCATTCTGCGATCCGTTACAACTGGAACAAATTTTTCATCCAAGTAACCGTGACCGACTCCCGCGCGAACAAGCAAGTGTCCGCTTGGACAATCATCCCCCTCGATATCCATCCTGCGGATATCACATTACATTAAGTGGAGAGTTTCATGAATACCCAGACACGCAAGACTGCTTTTGCAGCCCTCGCCGGCGCAATGGCGCTTTCATCGGTTGCTGCATTCGGCGCAGACGCGCCTGCTGGCAGCAGCGGAAAGGCGCTGAACGCGGACGATGTTGTCCATTGTTACGGTGTACACTCATGCAAGGGCCAGGCTGACTGCGCCACAAGCGAAAACGCCTGCAAGGGGCAAAACGAATGTGCCGGCCACGGCTTCAAGGCCATGAAAGCTGGTGAATGCCTTTCGGCTGGCGGCACAATCGGCGATCTTTGATCGCTAACTGATTGGTTGGGTGGCCCGGGGCGTTAATCTCTTATAGCCCCTGAATCCCGAGAGATGCACCGGGCCACCTTTCCATGCTAGGACTTTGAGAATGACGGCAATCGAACCATTCGGCGGTTTCGGGCTCGGTCTC
>JABDKI010000176.1 GCA_013002295.1 Altererythrobacter sp. | reverse complement strand
GCGCAACGGGATCGCCGCGATAGGATCCGGCGAGCTGATATGTCAGGTTGACCTGATAGATATCGCCCGCATGGATTGCCTCCTGCAGCCGTTTGAAAGCCGCCTCATAGCCGCCTGTTGACAGCTGCGGCTCAAGCGGCCCCAACGAGCCTGTGCCTTCCGAATGCGATGCGAGCCATTGCGGCACGTCCTCAGCGGTGATCTCTTGCTCGTCTTCGAACAGGCCCAGCCATACGAGCGGCCCGGCCGCACCGCTGCGCGCGTTGACCAGAGAGGCAAGCTTTGGCTCAAGCGCAAGACCGGCCTCATAGGCGATATAGCCAGCTAGCGTGCCGCCCGTAGCCTGACGCGCCGCATCTGCCGCAGTCAGCACATCTGCAACCTCATCACCGCGGGTTGCAACGAATATCTGGCGCGGATTCTCAAACAGATGCGCAAGCGCGCCGCCCTCTCGGCGAGCATCGTCAAGCAGGATGAAAGGCGTGCGCTGTCCCATTGTCTCGTCAGCCTTAGCTATTCAGCCGGACAAGTCGAGCACTTGACCGCCCATGCCCGCCTGCGCCAGACAGTTTACTGCAATTTCTTGAAGCTTTGGGGACGCAAGAACACACCATGAGCAGTATTTTCATAGGTCTCGCCGGCAATGGCGAAAAGCAATATCTCGATCTGGGCCTTGCTAACCGTCACGGGCTGATCGCTGGCGCGACCGGCACAGGTAAAACAGTCACCTTGCAGGGACTGGCTGAAAGCTTCTCTGCCAATGGCGTGCCGGTGTTTGTCGCCGACGTCAAAGGCGATTTGTCCGGCATTGCCATGCCTGGCTCACCCACCTTCAAACATGCAGACAAGCTGGAGGGCCGCGCCAAGGAACTGGGCATGGATGACTATGCCTATTCGGACAATCCGGCAGTGTTCTGGGATCTCTATGGCGAGCAAGGCCATCCGATCCGCACGACGGTTTCGGAGATGGGCCCATTGCTGCTCGCACGCTTGCTTGATCTGAACGACACTCAGGAAGGCGTGCTACAGATTGTTTTCCGCCACGCTGATGACAACGGCTTGCTTCTGCTGGACTTCGAAGATTTGCAGGCGGTGCTGATGTGGGCGTCCGAAAATGCCAAAGAACTCTCGGGCAAATACGGCAATGTCTCAAAACAATCAGTGGGTGCGATTCAGCGCCAATTGCTCAGCTTTGAAAGCCAGGGCGCGGACATGTTCTTTGGCGAACCCGCGCTGGAGATCGACGATTTCCTGCAATGCGACGAGCAAGGACGCGGAAACATCAATGTGCTCGCTGCAGACAAATTGATGCGCAGTCCGAAGCTCTACGCGACGTTCCTTTTGTGGCTACTTGCCGAGCTGTTCGAGAGCTTGCCTGAGGTGGGCGACCCGGAAAAACCCAAGCTCGTGTTCTTCTTCGACGAAGCCCACTTGTTGTTCGATGATGCGCCCAAAGCGCTGGAAGACAAGATCGAACAGGTGGTTCGCCTGATCCGCTCCAAAGGTGTGGGTGTCTATTTCTGCACGCAGAACCCCATCGACATCCCTGAAGAAGTGGCCGGCCAGTTGGGTAACCGCGTGCAGCACGCGTTGCGCGCGTTCACCCCGCGTGACCAGCGCGCGATCAAGGCGGCAGCGGAGACTTTCCGCATCAATCCCGATCTGGATGTCGAAGAGGCAATTACCGAGTTGAAGGTCGGTGAGGCGCTGGTCTCGACATTGGACGAAGACGGCGCACCGACAGTCGTTCAGCGCACGCTGATCAAGCCGCCGCGCAGCCGCCTTGGCCCTGTGACAAAGAAAGAGCGGGCGATCATACACTCGATCAGCCCGCACGATGGGAAATATGACGAGCTGGTAGACCGTGAGAGCGCGGAAGAAGTGCTAGCGGCCAAAGCGGTCGATGCGGCAGAGACCGCAAAAGAGGTCGAGGAAAGGGGGGAAGAAGAAGTTCGTAAGCGTCCCCGCAAGACCAAGTCGATATGGGAAAAGGCGATCTCGCGCGGCACCAAGGTCGCCGCTGGGGGGATGGCTGGCGCTGCTGCTGCAGCCGTGCTTGGCAAGAAGAGCCGCGCCAATCCAATGAGGTCAGGGATTACCTCTGCGGCCGGCTCGATCGCTACTGATCTGGCGGGACCGATCGCGGGGCGCTTTGTGCGGAACCTGATCGGCGGGTTGATGCGCTGATCGAATACACGTTGAGTGCTGGCCGCCCGTACCCTCCACCCTTACAACCGGAGCTTGGTTGGGAGGATAGGCCGGACGGCCCTTAGGCCGTTACGCGCGCCACAAACGGTGGTCTTTGAATTCGAGCCGGAACGGCATTGGAAAATCGAGCAGCGTTTCGCCACCGGCCTCGCGCAGTAGCGCTTCACATGCCGCGCGGTCTTCGCCTTGCAGCGTTGCGAGGTAGTCCGTGGCGCGCTGCAACATCCACAGGCTGAAGGTCGAGGCGAATCGGGCCGATGCGTGTCCTTCGACCCAGTAACCGGCTTGACCGACGGCGCGGGGTAGCTCTCGCTCCCCGCTCGACTTGCCCCATTCGGTCATGAGCTGCGCAGTCTCGAGCAGATTTGGGATCTGCTCCTGCATCATGCGCTGAAGAACAGGCACCAGCGTGTCGGGGATCTCATCGTCACCTAAAAATTCGCCCGATTGTTTCGCCGTCGGCTCAACCATCCGCTCGACCCAGTCTGCTACTCGCGGTGCGAGCCGTTTCATGACCTTGCCGCTCTCCGGATCGCGATAGAGGTGCGCATACATCGGTCCAATCAGGCCATAGTCTCCTATCGAAGGTCGGCTGCCCAGAAGGAAATCGTGGCGCTCGAAGTGCGAATTCAGGTCTGTGAGCAATGCCTCGTAACTCGCTTCAATCGCTGGGATTGATGCATCGTTGATACCAAGCATCGGGACGAAGCCCTTGAAACGCTCGCCCACCATCCTTCCAGCGGCTTCCTGTTGTTCCGCACTGGCATCGGGCAGGAAGCTCTTGCCGAACTCGCCGTAGATCCAGCCCTCATTGTAGTTCCAGCGATAGTGCATCGCGGGGATGACGAGCCACTCGTCACCATATGTTTCGAGTAGCATGGCTGCGAATTTCTGTCTTGGTGTCGACGGATAGACCGAAGGCCCGTCTATAGCCGCTTCGTAGTGATCGATGATCACGCTTGTGTCTTGCAGAATTGTGCCATCGGAAAGCTGCATGACCGGGATTACCATGCGCCCGACCGCCGGCAGGATCACCTCTTCTCGTATCTTCGCATCGGGTGGGATCTCGCGATAGTCGATGCCCTTCCAATCGAGGTAGGCGCGCGCCTTGCCAGTGAAGAGGGAGGCTCGCGTGCCGTAGAGAATGTCGGTCATAAGAGGTCTTTCGCGCTGGGACTGCGTGAGGTTACGGCGATGTCTTAGTTTAGGCTAGAGAAAGCCTGATCTCCGCCCGCAAGCCGCCTTCAGGGCGGTTAGTCAGCGTCAGCAGCCCTCCGTGCTGTTCCGCAATGGCTCGTGCCAGTGTCAGGCCAAGCCCCGCGCCGCCGGTTTTCCGGTTGCGACTGGCCTCGCCGCGCTGGAATGGCTCAAGCATGGCTGAAATTTGCTGCGCGGGAATGCCGGGCCCCTCGTCTTCGATGCAGATGATCGCATCCGAGCCTTTCTGATTCACGGATACGGCTGCGGTTTTTCCATAACGGAGCGCATTGTCGATCAAATTGCGCACTGCACGGCGCAGCAAGGTTGGGCGCAGGGGCAAGGCTATTCGCGGATTGTCGGCAACCACTACCGGCCTGCCCATATCCTCATACTCGGCAGCGACAGATGCGATGAGCGCGCTCAAGTCCGTGCTTTCGAGCTGCTCGCCCGGGCGACCTACGCGCGCGAGCTCGAGAATATCGTCGAGCGTGCGGGTAATGTCTTCGATGCTTTGCGCCATCTTGCTGCGGTTTACATCGTCCTGCACGCTTTCAATTCGCACACGCAGCGCGGCCAACGGCGTCTTCAAGTCATGACCGATTGCGCCCAGCATCACATCTTTCTCGTCGATCAATGATGCAATCCGCATCTCCATCGCATTGTGCGCGGCAATCAGGCGGCGCATATCCGCCGGCCCGCGCTCTTCCAGCCGGATGGCTTGATCCGGATTTTCAGAGAAATCGGAAACGCGCGTGGTCAATTGTGCAAGTGGCCGGGTCATCCGGCGAAGCACAAAGTAGAGCAGCGCGAAAAGCACCGCGAAGATCACGAGCGTCTGAACCACAATCGTGCCGACTACGCCGCTGGGTCTGCCAGGCAATGGTTGGCGTACTACGGTCCAACCTTGCCCGTCGGCGCGCTCAATTCCGGCAACTATGATTTGTCGTTTGGCCCAGCCGTTGGCGTCAAGCCGCTCGCGCAACCGCGGTCTCACCGCAATCTCGGGATCATCTCCAGCGCGTCTGATCGCAGCGACGATCTGGCTCGAAGCAAATCCTTGCTCTTTGAAGATTCCTTCCAGTGCCGCTTCGATGCGGGGCTGTCTTTGTTCACCGGGCGAAAGTGGAGAAGCGGCGCGTTGCTCGACCCCACCAGCACGAACTCGTGGGCGGCGAACGCGGTCGGGCGTTTCGGAAAGCGGAGGAAGGCCCCGTTCAGCCCGCATGGCCTCGCGCAAGGCGCGGCGCTCCGAAATCACTTGATCGGCGCTGACGACGCGCGCGGCAATCTGATTGACGGCACCGGCTTCGCGCCGTTGTTCGGATGCGCGATACAGCATCACGCCGGCAACAACTTGTCCGATCAACAGGCCGATGGCTGTGACCAGCAAGACTTGGCCCAGTAAGCTGTTGGGGAGGAGGCGTTTCAACGCTCTGTTCCCGGCTCGGCGCGTGTAACATCGCAAGCAAAGCGGTAGCCGCCGCCACGCACAGTCAGAATGAATTCCGGATTTCGGCTGTCGGTTTCGATCTTGCGGCGCAGACGGCTGATCTGATTGTCGACTGCGCGATCAAACATATGGGCCTCGCGGCCTTGCACGATGTCGAGCAGCTTATCGCGACCGAGCACTTCTCGCGGGTGGTCAAGGAATGCACGCAGCATGCGAAACTCGGCAGTGGAAACAGGAACCAGTGTGCCATCCGGGTCCGTCAACCGGCGTTTCAGCGGATCAAGCCGCCAGCCTTCAAAAAGATAATGCCAATCATCCTGCGCGGCCAATGTGCCACTGTTTTTAGCGGCGCGGCGAAGGACCGAGCGGATTCGCGCGACCAGTTCGCGGGGCTCGAACGGTTTGACTACATAGTCGTCTGCGCCCATTTCCAGACCCAGTATGCGGTCCATCGCTTCGCCGCGCGCCGTCAGCAAAATGACCGGAATATCGCGGCTTTCGACCAGGTGACGGGTTAGTGACAACCCGTCCTCACCTGGCATCATGATGTCGAGCAGAACTAGGTCGGCATGTTCACGCGCCAGGTAGCTACGCGCCAGAGCAGCGCTTTCCGCTTCGGACACGCTGAACCCCTGGCCGGTCAAATACTCGGCCAAGGGCTCGCGCAAGGTCGGCTCGTCGTCGACCAGCAGCAGTTTAACGGGCGTGTGCTGAGACATGTCGCGTCACTCTTGCCTCAGCTAGCGCTTGCGCTCAACTGCTGGCGGGGTTCAGTTATCGGCGATTGCGGCGTTCGCCGCCACGTTCCCGGCGCTCTGCACGGCGAGCTTCGCGTGCCGCTTTGCGCTCTTCAGCGGTGACTACGCCTGAACCATCCGCATCTGCGCGGTTGAACCGGGCTTCGGCTGCCGCATTGAATTCGGCCCGAGTGACCACTTTGTCACCATTGGCATCCGCACGGCGCAGCATGGCCATCATGCGTGACGCACCTCTGCGACCTTGGCGAGCTTCACGTCCGCCGCGCTCTTTCATCCGAGCTTTCCTCGCTTCACGTGCGGCTTCCATCTCGGCTACACTCAAGCCACCGCTGCTGTCGGCATCGGCGCGCGCAAACATGCGCACGGCACGGTCACCGCGGCGTTCTTGATGCTGAGCGCGGCGGGCTTCGCGCGCGGTTTGCATCTCCGCCTGGGTAACTTCGCCGTTTCCATCGGCGTCCATTTTGGCAAAGCGCTTTGCCTGGCGCGCAGCGCGATCGGCCTCGTCGATCTCGCCATTGCCATCGGCATCGGCGCGCTCGAACATCTTGGCAGAGTGCGCGCGTGATTCTTCGAGTGTGATGTTGCCGTCGCCGTCAGCATCCGGACCACGTTTGCCGCTATGATCGTGGGCAATTGCAATGCCGCCTGCGCTCATTGCGAGAACGGCAGCTGAAAGGGAAAGTGTCAATTTACGCATGTGAAAGCTCCTACAAATGTCCCGGCGAGCTGCAGAAAGCGGGTCTAACCACATTTTGAGAGGGAGGGGGTCAATTGCCTGCATAGAAGGTCATGCAAGCGATCCGCTCTCTGCAGCTCTTGAACATTGTTCTAGAACTTTACTGTCGCAGATTTATGCCAAGTTGGCAGCAATTTGTCGCAGATTGTATCGCGCACAAGCTGCTGTTCATCCCAGCGCAAACCGTTTCACGCATCCGCCATCAGAAAGGCGTTGAGCTTATTCCCATCCGGATCGCGGAAGTATCCGGCGTAGAATACCTTGCCGTTTTCGTCAGGTTCACCGCGCGGACCAGGCGCGCCTTCGTCTTTGCCGCCATGCGCCATCGCGATGTCATAGAGACGATGGACCTGGTCCTTGTCCTTGGCTTCGATTGCCACCATCGTGCCGTTGCCGACGGTCGCTTCCTTCCCGTCAAACGGTTTGGTTGCCGCGATGCCCGCACCGCCATCCCATGCGCCCCAGGCGATAAACGTATCGAAATCCATCATCCGTCCGACGCCCATTTCAGCGGCAATAGCGTCATAGAATTTGGCGGCGCGCGGCAAGTCATTGGTGCCGAGTGTTACATATCCGATCATCACGTGTTCTCCCGTTTGAGTCACGGATTTCGCGACTCGCAATAAGAGAACATTACAGGAACATATATAATCCTACAAGCCGACCTACGTATTTTCGCCTATCAAAGCGCTGCGCAGTGCCTTTCAAGCCATACCAGATCTTCGCCG
>JABDKI010000126.1 GCA_013002295.1 Altererythrobacter sp. | reverse complement strand
CTGTCAGATCGGACAGAAATTAGTTCGTACTCCGAACTTCCACTAATCCCTGTCAGATCGGACAGAAATTAGTTCGTACTCCAACTTCCACTAATCTCTGTCAGACTGGACAGAAATTAGTTCGTATTCCCAACTTCCACTAATCCCTGTCAGATTGGACAGAAATTAGTTCGTACTCCAACTTCCACTAATCTCTGTCAGATTGGACGGTCACGCCCTTAGCCGCCTTCGCTTTTCTTTCAGAATGCGTTCCTGCAAATCGCCTTCGGTCACGCCATAGGACCGCGCCACTGACGCCATATCGATGCTGTTTAGATCGTCGCGCATCGTCAGCAGTGTAGCGAGCGCCATTTCCTTATCGCGCCGCGTGCGCTTTTTGTTGCCATAACGCCTCACGCGTCCAGCCCCATGATGCGCTTGGCTTCGACCGCACCAAAGTGGCGGCGAACCTTTTCGTATAGCGCCCGATCATCGGCTGATATATCCAGGCGTGGCCTGCCTAAGCGTTGCCGCTTGCCTGTTGCATATGCGCGCCGCATTTGGGCAGATATGCGCTTGCGCCAGTTGCCTTGTGCACCCTCGCGCCTAATAATGTTTGATATACGCGGCTGCGATAGGCCAAACGTGTCTGCCAGTTCTGATTGTGCTGCGCCTGCCTGATACGCTGCAACAATGCTGCGGTCCCGTTCGTTGCACATCACTTACCCCTCAGTTCGTGCATTTTCGCGGCAAGGCTGGCTGCTAACTCGTCGGCAACCGCATCGGGCAAATCTGCGGCGTTCAAAGCAGCGTTCGCCTTATCCCATGTCGCCTTATTGCTGGCCGCTGCAATCATCGCTTCAATAGCCGCCACCGGATCGGCTTCGCCATCTTCGGTCCAATCGCCTGACTGGTCATCGGTCCAATCGTCATCGATTGTTTCGTTAGCGGGTGGGTCAAGCTCTGCTCGCTTGCGTTCAAGGGCATTAGCGCAGCGCTCATATATGCCAGTGTGTTTTCCTTTCAGTTTGTTAAGCGCTGCGCCGTGATTGCCTGCCAGCGCGTCAAGATCGGTGATATTGTTGATGGCGTTCAATTCAGTAATGAATGTCTCCGCCCATGCATCAGGATCACCGCGCTTTCGTTTCGGCGCGTCCGCCAATGGCATCACCTTGTAGCTTGCACGCTTCCCGCGCGTGACCATCAGGGCCAGCGTTCGCGGTTCATCCATGTCGCTCATGTGGCTAATGCGAATGCCGCCGACTTCCATACCGCTCCACCTGACTTTCGGATCGCGATAGATCGTCATGGATTTCCCGACATAGTTCTTGGCGTCTGCACCCCATATGGCGACCATTACGCGCCGCATGGTTTTGCATGGCCGAAATGGCTTGCCGTCATCGCCTTCGAAATTGACGTTAACCGGCTGTTCGGCACTGCCCTGCGAAACGCGCGAAACAGTAATGGTGCGAGGCCCACCGATTAGGTCGTCGGCATTGATTTGGTCGCTCTTGGCCTCGGTAAATTGTGTCATGTCCAGGCTGTTCATATGATCATCTCCTCTTCAATTCTGCGTTCGGTTGGTATCAGGCGGTGTTCGGATTTCATCGCTGAATACCAATCAATCTGAACATTCGCGATTGCCTCCTCAAACATGGTGGCGGCTTCGATAATCGCGTTTTGAATATCCGCGTCAGCTTCAATGCGCATTGTCACCATCGGCAGCCCACCGCTGTAGCTGATAAGATCGCACCACTTGCGGCCCGTCACCAGCAAACCGCCCTGCACTTGCAAAGTAAAGTCATCTGGCGTTGTGCCATCCTCCCAATACTCGACAATGGTTTGCACCTGGAACTTCTGGCCGCGTGATTTAACTTCGATCATGCCGTCATCGCCAACCAGGCCATCGGGCGAGCAACCCAGCGTGAAACCCCATTCGTCATTGGTTACAAAACCAACTTCGCGAACCTTGGCGTATTTTTTCGAATACAAGTCGCGGGCTAGAATTTCATCTTCATGGCCGCGTAACATGGCATCACTGACATATTGCGGCTCAACATATCCGCTAATGCGCTGCGCCGCGAGTTCCCACATATGCGCGCGCTTCTTTGCGTTTTCCGCAATCTTGAGTTTCGGTGTCAGGATCAAGCCAAACTCGCTGGCCGTCAGCAGGCCGCAACGGGCATGGTGCCACTCGTCGCTGCCTTGAATTAGGTTGTCGTGGTGTTTGATTGTCATTATTGCATCTCCGCTTTCAGCTTAGCCGCCAGCGACGCCGAACCGCGCGCGATGCCTGCATGGAAGTCATGCGACGCATCGGCATCGTCATCGCCTGCGGTGAAATTGTTCTTGGCCTTGGTGTCATTCGGCACTTGGGCGGCCCTCGCATTCATCACCTTGATGGTAGATGATACACACGGCGCTGGCTTTGGTTCGGGTTCTGGCTTTGGTTCGGGTTTCGGCTGATCAAGCCAGTTGTCCGATGGCGGCGCAGCAGCAATTAGATATCTAGCCAGTGAGACAAGCCGCCAATAACTATCATCTCTGCCCATCATGTTAATGCACACGTCCCGGCCATGTATCACCGTGGTATGATCGCGCCCGCCTGTCAGACGCCCGATATCGGGATATGACATATCGGTCATTTCCCGCGCCAGATAGAATACCGCTTGGCGCGGTCTGGCCAGCTTACGCAGCCTTAATTTGCCGGTGATATCCTGGGCGGTCACGCCGAACACTTCGGCAACTTTGCGCTGTATCAGGGCAATGCGTGGTTTCATCCCACCAACCCCTGCTCAATCATATGGATTTGCTCGTCAAACTTGCGGGCGATATGCCGCAGATAATAGGCAGTATTCTCCTCGTCGATATCTTCGGCCAGCCTTTCAATTTCAGCCTGGTTCTTGCGCAGCATGGTGATTAGTTCGGTCATGGTGTTAGCTCCTGAACAGCGGGCCGTGGTCCGCTTGCGTTTCTGTTGATTGGCCACGATCATGTTCGGTGAAACGGGACGCGCCTTTGCCGCGCAGATATGCAATCTTGCGCTCAATATCGGTGACGTGTTCAGCTTCCATTTCGATCATGGTGCAGTTGAATTGTTCGGCCATGGCTGCAATCCCCGTCGTGCCCGATCCGGCGAACGGCTCAAGGATATGACC
>JABDKI010000085.1 GCA_013002295.1 Altererythrobacter sp. | reverse complement strand
GCTCGCCGCCGAGGTCTCTGGAGACGAAAGTGCTCCCCCGGTCTTGCTTGCGCATGGCGGTGGACAAACCCGCCGCGCTTGGAAACGTGTCACCGGTGAGCTCACCTCGGCTGGCTTCCGCGTCATTGCGCTTGATTTGCGCGGTCATGGTGACAGTGCGTGGTCCGAAGACGGCTCCTATGACCTGCGCGATTTCGCGTCTGACCTCGTTGCGGTAACGTCGCAGCTTGATCGCAAGCCTGCGGTCGTGGGTGCATCGCTTGGCGGGCTTGCAGGAATGATTGCCGAGGGTGAACTTGCTTCGGGCAGCTTCGCTTCACTCACTCTTGTCGACATAGCACCGCGGATGGAGCCAAGCGGGGTCATGCGTGTGGTCGGCTTTATGGAGAAGCATATTGATCGCGGGTTTGCTTCCCCAGAAGAAGCGGCAGAAATTATCGCCAGCTACATGCCGCATCGCCAGAAGCGCGGGGCTGGAGGAAACCTCAAACACTATTTGCGGCAAAAGGCCGATGGACGCTTTTATTGGCATTGGGACCCCCAATTTATCCGCAACATAATGAGCGAAAAGCGATTGGACCCAGAGCATCAAGAAAGACAGTTTGAAGGGTTGAGCAAGGCGGCGGCAAATCTGTCGCTCCCGCTGCATCTCGTTCGCGGGGGATCGAGCGACCTCGTCTCTGAGGAGTCAGTCACGCACCTAAGAAAAATGGTTCCCCATGCCGAATACACAGACATTGCCGGTGCAACGCACATGGTGGTCGGGGATTCCAACGATGCATTTTCGGCGGCGATTGTCGGCTTTCTGAAACGCCATCATGGCACGAAGGAAAAGGCTACATGACCAAGGAGCCAGCCCTTATCGAGCGCGAACAGCTGGAAGAGATGTTGCGCATCGCGCCCTTCCACCAATGGCTGGGCGTCGAGATCAAGTCGCATTCAGCCGATCAGCTTCAGCTCCTAATGCCATGGCGCAATGAGATTGTTTCCAACCCCATGTTAGGCGCTGCTCATGGGGGCGTTCTGGCGGCTCTTATCGATCTTACCGGACTTTACACACTCCTTGCGATGGGGACGAAGGTCAAAGCGACCGCCGATCTAAGGGTCGATTATCATCGTCCTGCCACATCAGGGCCGCTCACGGCGACGGGGCGCATTGTGAAGATTGGGCGGCAGATATCCGTTGCAGAGACAAACATTACTGGCCCTGCGGGCAAGCTCGTAGCAAGTGGCCGGGGTGCCTATACATGCTGAGGCGCGGAGCCCTGTCTTGGCTGGCCATTTGCGCGCTCGCTCTGGCAGCGTGTTCGGACAGCTCGGAAACTGTCGATGTAATCGAACCGGCGCAATCAGAGCCGCGCCAAGTCGAAACGATCATCGTAAAGCCTGAACTCTTGGCAGAGCCGGTAAAGGCGTTTGGTACCATCGCGGCAAAGCAGCGCAGCGCAATTGGTGCATTGGCCGAGGGGCCTGTCGAACGGATATTCGTCAAAGTCGGCGACAGGGTAACGCGCGGGCAGCCGCTCTTCCGAATTCGACAGGCTGATTATCAACGCCGGGTCGCAGAGGCGCAGGCAGCGGTTGATCTGAACGAGGCACAGGCGATTGAGGCAGAGCGTCGATATGACCGGGTGATGGCGCTGGCTCCAAGGGGGTTCGTCTCTAAGGCGCAAGTCGACGCTGCCGAAACCGAGCTGGCTGTCGCGCGCGCGCAGAAGGCCCAAGCCGAAGCCGTTCTTGGAACGGCACGGCAGGCGCTTAGCGACACGATCACACGCGCACCCTATGACGGTGTCGTGACCGCTCGGTTGGTGGATGAAGGCGTCTATCTCAACAATCGTTTTTCGATGGGGGGACAGTCGGCAGCGCTTGAACTGCAAGAGCTCGGAACAGTCGCCGCTATCGTCAATACCCCGCAGGAATACGTGGATTCTTTCCGTCGAAATATGCCTGCTCGCGTGTTTATCGAAGGGTTTGATGAGCCGTTCGATAGCATCGTTTACATCATCAATGACCGCGTCGATCCGGAAAGCCGAATGGTCGAGCTGAGGCTCCCGATCCGCAACCCGAATTATCGGATTAGCTCGGGGTTGGCCGCACGTGCTTTGATTGAAGTTTCTCCCGAACCGGCGATCATCCTGCCGGGCACCGCCATTCAAGGCGACAATGCATCCGCTATTGTATTGGTGGTCGAAGACGGCAAGGCGCAGCGCCGCGAGGTAACCTACGAGAGTATCGATCTTGACAGAGTTCGCGTCCAGTCGGGGTTGAACGAGGGAGACGAGGTCATACTCAATCCTCCGGCCACATTGCGTGTAGGCGCTCCAGTCAAGCCGCGCCGCACGCCAAGCGAAACCTAATATGTGGTTAGCCGACGTATCAATCCGGCGACCGGTCTTTGCGACGATGCTGATTGCATCGCTTGTCGTGCTTGGCATTGTCTCTTTTGGCCGTCTTGGCGTTGATCTCTTCCCTGAGGTCGAGTT
>JABDKI010000246.1 GCA_013002295.1 Altererythrobacter sp. | reverse complement strand
GCGTTCCGACCGTTGGCGTTCGCTCCGTTGAGCGCGGCGCTGTTGGCGTACTTCCCGGCGATCGCCTCGATCGCGCGCTTGCTGCATTTCGGCGGCTGAAGCGCTAGAAGCCGCCTCGGCGGTTTCGGGCACTGCAACAAAGGAGAGGCTGGCCGCAATCGCGGCAAGGGCGCTTCCCTTAAACAGTTCAGTGATGGTCATATCGGGCTCCTAATATAGCCGCTCCACCACCTGCGGCCCCTGTTCGAACAGGGCTTGGTCCTGCTCTGATCCGAATCGATACAGACCCTACGCTGACCGCAAACTTAACCGCTTGGTAAGGCCTACGTTCATGTTAGCGTTCAATTTGCTGAACGAGTTGCGTGGGCATTGACTTGGATGCGACAGCAGGAGACAGCGCTGCCCATGTTTGAAAGCTTTGCCGAGATCCAACGGGACATTGCCGAGCGCCTTGGTGCTGCCTCCGCCAACCGCAAGTTGCCAATGCAGTCTCCAGTTGTGGCCACGGCGGATGCCGATGCGCGAGTGATGGTGCTGCGCGCATTTGATTCAGAGGCATGGACGCTGCGGTTCCACACCGATCTGCGCTCGCCGAAATGCGGTGTCATCGGAGATGCCGCACCCGTCGGCGTGCTGTTCTATGACAAACCGGAGAAGGTGCAGATCCGTGTGCGCGGGGTGGGCCGGATCGAGCATAATACGCCGCTTGCGGATCAGGCATGGTCGGAAAGCACCAACTTCGCCAAGCGATGTTATCTGGGCGACGGGCCGGGCGCGGCGTCTGATGTGGCGACATCTGGCCTGCCCGATTGGGCGGAGGGTATCCAGCCGAGCGATGAGCAGGTTGCGCCCGCGCGCGCCAACTTCGCGATATTGTTGATCGAGCTGCAGGAACTCGACTGGTTCCATCTCGCCAATTCGGGCCATATCCGCGCGCAGTTTTCGCGTGTTGGAGATGACTGGGAAGGGCGCTGGGTCTCTCCCTAACTGGAACGCCAAACGCGCTTTGGCAAAGTGTGACTTTCCGCGAAAGATGCGTGTTTCTGGGCGCTTGCGCGGGCGGGAATTCCTACAGGTGTGACTTTCTAAACGGGGCGAGTTCCACCGTTTTGTGATGTGTTCCTGAATAGTTTTATTGGCGTTCCGCGCGGACATCACTCCCGTTTATCTGGCGAGCGGTGAGTAGGAAAACTTGACCAATCCACGCGTTGGATTGGTATTGGTAACACCTGCAATGCTAAAACGTCTTCCTGCCGAAGGAGTAGCTGACAAAGAATTGGCGGCGTTATTGGCAGGCGAACGACTTGTTCCGATAGTGCACGGCACAACGTTTGAAGAATTGGTCAAGGTCAGTCCATTGCTCGCGTCGCGCAGCGGCCTCAGTACTGCCGAGGAGCCGTTGTCAGAAGTTGCAAAGAAGCTGGCTGAGCTTGTGGCGGTCTAAGAACTCACCGCGTCAGCTTCTTATACGCTAACCTCGTCGGCCTATCAGCTGCATCACCCAAACGCCGACGCTTGTCTTCCTCGTAACTTTCAAAGTTGCCTTCGAACCATTCGACATGGCTGTTGCCTTCAAACGCCAGGATGTGCGTGGCCAAACGGTCCAGGAAGAAGCGGTCGTGCGAGATGACCACAGCACAGCCTGCGAAGTTCTCGATCGCTTCTTCAAGCGCACCCAAAGTCTCCACATCGAGATCGTTGGTCGGTTCGTCCAGTAGCAGCACATTGCCGCCTTGCTTGAGCATTTTCGCCATGTGCACGCGGTTACGCTCACCGCCTGACAGCTTGCCGACGTTCTTCTGCTGGTCCGCGCCTTTGAAGTTGAACGCGCCGACATAAGCACGCGTGCTCATATCGTGGCCGTTGACCTTCATGTAATCGAGCCCGTCTGAGATTTCCTCCCACACATTGTTGCTCGCGGTCAGGTCATCCCGGCTTTGGTCAACATAGCCCAGATGCACAGTGTCACCGATTTCGATGGTGCCGGTGTCAGGCGTTTCCTGCCCGGTGATCATGCGGAACAGCGTGGATTTACCCGCGCCGTTCGGGCCGATCACACCAACGATGCCGCCCGGCGGCAGCATGAAGGAGAGGTTTTCGAACAACAGCTTGTCGCCATAGGCCTTGGAGATGTTCTTGGCCTCGATCACCTTGCCGCCCAGCCGCTCTGGCACCTGGATCACGATCTGCGCTTTGCCCGGTTTGCGGTCAGCTTGTGCCTCCTGCAGCTGGTCAAACTTGCGGATACGCGCCTTTGACTTGGTCTGGCGCGCAGCCGGGGTCTGACGGATCCATTCAAGTTCGCGCGCGAGCGCTTTCTGCTTGCCCGATTCCTCGCGGCTTTCCTGATCGAGACGCTTGGCCTTCTTCTCGAGATAGGTCGAGTAATTGCCCTCGTATGGGTAGTAGGTGCCGCGATCGAGCTCGAGGATCCACTCCACCACATTGTCCAGGAAGTAGCGATCGTGGGTGATCATCAGGACAGCGCCGGCGTATTCCTTCAGGTGGTTCTCCAGCCATTCGACCGATTCCGCGTCCAGGTGGTTGGTCGGCTCGTCCAGCAACAGGATTGACGGCTTCTGGATCAGCAGGCGGGTGAGGGCGACCCGGCGTTTCTCGCCGCCTGATAGTGTTTCTACACCCATGTCCGAAGGCGGGCACCGCAATGCCTCCATTGCGATTTCAAGCTGGTTGTCCAGCGTCCAGCCGTCAACCGCATCGATCTTGGCCTGGAGCTCGGCCATTTCGTCCCCCAGTTTCTCGTAGTCGGCGTCAGGCTCCGCCATTTCGGCCGCAACCGCGTTGTACCGATCCACCAGATCGGCGGTCCCGCGCGCGCCATCCTTGACGTTTTCAAGAACTGTCTTGCTGGTGTCGAGCTCCGGCTCCTGGGGCAGATAGCCAACCGAGATGTTCTCGCCCGGCCATGCTTCACCGGTGATATCGCTATCGATCCCGGCCATGATCTTCATCAGCGTGGATTTACCCGCGCCGTTGGGGCCCACGATGCCGATCTTTGCGCCTTGGTAGAATTGCAGGTTGATATTGCTCAGAACCGGTTTTTGAGCACCGGG
>JABDKI010000047.1 GCA_013002295.1 Altererythrobacter sp. | reverse complement strand
CGGTGAAAACCGGCCCCTTTTTATTGATTTTGCAAGAATTTCCGGCACACTTCGCAATGACGTACAATTCGAGGGGGTGTCACAATGGGTAATTATGCCGGTTTCTGGATACGCGTGGCCGCGTATCTGATTGATTATGTAATCCTAATGGCCGCGCAGTTTGCCATATATTCTGTGTTGGGAGTGAGCGTATTCGGTGCCACTTCGCTCGATCCAGAGGCCGCAGAGACTTTCACGACCGGCGTTGGCATGATTGCATATGGCGTCGTAATACTTGGCTCGATTGCGTACTTCGTCGTGATGGAAAGTTCGGCCAAGCAGGGAACGCTCGGCAAAATGGCGGTGGGCATCATCGTGACTGACACGGATGGCAACCGCATTACCTGGCTGCGTGCGCTAGGGCGTTATTTTGCCAAGATCTTGTCCGGCATCATTTTGCTCATAGGCTACATCATGGTCGCCTTCACAGAGCGCAAGCAAGGCCTGCATGACATGATCTGCAGCACATTGGTGGTAAAGGGGCGTCCGGGTGAAGGCTCAGTCGACCCGACAGTGTTTGACTGATGATTGGCGCGGGAGCGGGGTAACGCCCGTTCCTATAGCTCTCTAAGCGCTTGGGCGGGCTTTGCTTTCAACAAGGGAAGCGACCCGCCTATTGCGAATGCCAGCACCAGGATCAGTCCGATACCGAGCACCGTCAGGACCTGTATCCAATCGGGTAGCCAGTCGAACTCAAACAGCTGGGTGACTACAAACCACGCGAGCGTTGAACCAAGGCCCAACGCTACCACAGCCAGCAACAACGCAAGCAGGCCGTATTCGACGAGTTGCAGCCCGAGGATCTGACGGCGGCTTGCACCCATCACGCGCAGCACGACCGTATCATAAGTGCGAGAGGCGCGGGCAGCCGCAATCGCACCCATCAACACCGCGAGCCCTGCCAGAACCGCGACTGAGGCCGCTGCCAGTGTTGCGGCACCAACCTGCTCAAGAATGGTGCGCGCTTCGATCAGCACCTGACCGATTTCGATCACTGAGCTGGATGGGAATGTCGCCACCATTTGGCGCAGCAATGGGCCCGACTGTCTATCGTCGGTTAGATCTATGGTTGCGGCCAGATTGTGCGGTGCGTCGGCAATCGCATTGCTGCTGAAGACCAGTGCATAGTTGAATCCCATGCTCTCCCAATCGATCACGCGCAGGTTCGCAATGCGCACATCGCGCTCGATGCCCAACACGCCGATCGTGATGTAATCGCCGATTTCAAGCCCAGCCGCACGCGCTGCGTCAGCTTCGATGGAGACGAGCGGCTCACCAGCGTAGCTCTCCTCCCACCATTCGCCCTCAGCGAGCGAATTTCCCGGAGGCAGAGTGTCGGTATAGGTGAGGCCCCGCTCGCCCCGCAGGAACCATGCACCATCGGGGACCTCTTCCAGGTCAGCGACACGGGTCATCTCATCGCGCGGGCCGAATGCCAAAACACTGCCGCGCAGAGCGGGAACTGTTCGGATAACTGCTTCGCTGTCGAGATTGATCACGAGATTGCGGAAATCGGCTTCGCCATCGCGCGGGATGTCGAGCACGAAATAGTCCGGCGCCTCTTGCGGTACGCGGCTTTCGATATTGCCGTTGATCGCGCTCTGGATCGCGGCGAGCAGCACAAACGAAGCCAGCCCAAAGCCCAGCGCAGTTACCAGCGCGCCGGTAGGTGCGCCGGGGCGGTGCAGATTGGCGACCGCCGCACGCAGCAAGGGATTGCTCGTGCGCGGCGCCCGTTTGGCCAGAATTCGGATGCCGAAACCGATCAACGCCAGCGCTATCAGTGCGCCGCCTGCCCCAATCAGAAATCCACCCGACAGCAGTGGCTGATTGGTGGTCAGCAAGGCCAGCGCGCAAATCGCGACAATGCCAAGTCCGGTCCAGACGAGCGCGCGCAGATCGCGGGCGAGGGGGGAGACGCGTGCCCGCATGAGCGCCATCGCGGGAAAAGCGCGCGCGCGAAGCAGCGGTGTTGCAGCGAATGCGAAGGCCACCAGCAAGCCATAGGCCGCAGCAAGAGCGAGCGGGGCTGGTTCAACCACAAAGCCCGTTTCAACCGGCAGAAGGCCTTGCAGCGCGACGCCCAGTAGCGGCGTAACCAAGACGCCAGTCGCGATGCCTGCCAGGCTGCCTACCAGTGCTGCGGTCCCAATTTGGAGCGCGTAGATCTTCATTATGTCACGGCTGGAAGCGCCGAGCACCTTGAACGTCGCGATGGAGTTGCGCCGCGCGTCAAGATAGCTCGAAACGCCGCCACCAATGCCGATTCCGGCGATGACTAACGCGGCCAAGCCGACCAACGTCAGAAAGTCGCTCATATTGCGCACGAAACGGTCTGCACCAGGAGACGCACGATCACGGTCACGGAAATCAAAGCCTGAATTGGGGAAGCGCTCTTCCAGTTCCTCACGCACCGGATCGGGGTCTTGCGCCCCGTCAAATGCGACCCGGTACTTGCTTTCATAGAGTGCGCCCGGTGCTATCAGGCCAGCGTTCAAAGGATAATCCGCAGCGACAATGATTGGCGGCCCTAGCTGGAAGCCCTCAGATAAACGGTCCGGCTCGTTCTCGATCACTCCAGCAGCGGTTAATGTGTTCGTACCTACTCGGAAGGTGTCGCCCACTTTGATGTCGAGCCGGTCCAGCGCGCCTTGGCCAAGCCAAGCTTCGCCCGCAGCGGGGGCGCCCACTTCGCGCCCATCCGCCAGTGTCAGTACGCCATAAAGCGGCCAGCGCTCATCAACGGCCTTCAATTGCACTGGCGCTGCGGCCTCATCGGTGCTCGCCATCGCTTGCATACGCGTGCCGCCGGAAACGGAGCCATATTCGCTGAGCGCGGTCTTCTCTTCTTCCGTCAGATCGCGCTGCCAGACTTCGACTTCCAGATCGCCGCCGAGCAGTTCCTGCCCGCGATTGTCGAGCTCACGCTCAATCGCGGAGGTCAGCGTACCAATCGCTGCGAGCGCGGCAGTGCCCAAAAAAATGCACACCAACAACAGGCGCAAGCCCTTGAAGCGCGCATTCAGGTCACGCTTGGCTATGCGCCAGGCCATCGCCCAGCTCATCGGTGTGGAAGAGGCGGTCATCACGCCGCCGCGCTGGCAGAAGCAGTATCAGACACGATCACACCGTCAGCCATGGTCACCACGCGCTCGCATCGTTCGGCGAGCTTGCGATCATGGGTAATCATCAACAGTGTCGCGCCGGTCTCCGCTCGGCGTTCGAACAGCAATTCGATGATGTCCTGCCCGGTGGTTGCATCGAGGTTGCCAGTGGGCTCGTCGGCAAAGATCAGCTGCGGGCGCGGCGCAATCGCGCGCGCAATCGCCACACGCTGCTGTTCACCGCCGGAAAGCTGGGTTGGATAGTGGTGCAGCCGGTGGCCCAGACCAACAGAGGTGAGCTCGGCTTCGGCGCGAGCCGTTGCACCTTCGGCGCCAGCCAGTTCCATCGGCGTGGCAACATTTTCAGCCGCTGTCATAGTTGGCAGCAAGTGAAACGCCTGAAGCACAATTCCGATGCGGCCGCGGCGAGCTTGCGCCAGAGCGTCTTCATCCATCATGGTGAAGTCTTCGCCTGCCACAGTCAGACTGCCGCTGGTCGCACGCTCCAGGCCGGAAAGCACCGCCATCAGCGAGCTTTTGCCGGAGCCGGAAGCGCCGAGCAGAGCGACGACTTCGCCATCGCGGATGTCCAGATCGATACCGCGCAGGATATCGACCGGCGCATCATCGCTGCCGAGCGTAAGGGTGAGGTTTCGGGCGGAAATTGCTAGAGAGGGGTTGGTCACAGGGGTCGCATTCGCATAGGGGTGGCATCCGCACAAGGAGACTCGCAGATGCAAAAAGGCGTTTGGTCGATCATTCTCGCCCTTTCACTGGCGGCCTGTGGCGGCGATGTGCCCGCTGAAGGTCCAGCGAACGGGGGTACGCAGACTAATGCGGCAGAAGTGCCTCCGGTTCCCGTCATGGGCCCCGAAATGGATATTGTCGCCTTCGGCAACAGCCTGTTCGCGGGCTACAACGTCGACAAGGAAGATAGCTATCCTTCGAAATTGCAGAATGCATTGCGGGCGAGGGGCGTAAATGCGCGCGTGTCCAACGCTGGCATTTCGGGCGATACGAGTGCGGCTGGATTGCAGCGTTTTACCTTTACACTGGATGCGCAGGACTATGAGCCGGAGCTAGTGATCATTGAACTGGGCGGTAACGACTTACTGCGCGGGCTTTCGCCGGATCAAACGCGCGCAAACATTGCCGCGATGATCGAGGAGGCTCAGCGGCGCGGCATTCAAGTGCTGCTGATGGGGATGCGTGCGCCGCCCAACTATGGCCCTGAGTATCAGGCTGAATTCGATGCACTCTATGCGGATTTGGCGAGCGAATACGGCACCGCGCTGATCCCGTTCTGGCTGGAATCGATCTATCAGGATCCCACGCTGTTTCAGTCTGACCGGATTCATCCGACTGAGATCGGGAT
>JABDKI010000249.1 GCA_013002295.1 Altererythrobacter sp. | reverse complement strand
GTTTCAAAGTTCCAAGCCCGGCCGCCGCCAGATCGCGCGCAACCCCGTAAACCCCCATGCAGTCCGGGCGGTTTGGCGTGATTGCCACATCGATCACCGGCGAAGAGCCGTGATAGTCGGCGAAGCTATGGCCTACGGGCGCGTCTTCAGGCAGTTCGATGATGCCATCATGCTCATCGCCCAGCTCAAGCTCGCGCACCGAGCACATCATTCCATTGCTCTCAACGCCGCGGATCGCGCTCTTGCGCAATTCCATACCGTTTGACGGGACGATCGCACCAGGCTGGCCCAGCACGCCCTTCATCCCCGCACGCGCATTGGGTGCGCCGCATACAACTTGCAGTGGATCATCCGAGCCAGTGTCGACGGTCAGCACTTGCAGTTTGTCCGCATCGGGGTGCTTCTCAGCTGTCAGCACTTTGGCGACAGTGAAACCGGCCAGCCGGTCCGCCGGATCCTCAACATCTTCAACTTCCAGACCGATGGCGTTGAGCGTATCGACGATCTCCTTCACCGACGCTTCGGTTTGGAGGTGATCTTTCAGCCATTTGAGCGAGAACTTCATGCTTTCGCTCCTACACCTGCGGACAGTGTCGGCTGGTCAAACGGGCTAAACCCATAATGCTGCAACCAGCGTACGTCGCCGTCGAAGAAAGCGCGCAGATCGTTCATACCGTATTTGAGCATAGCCAGACGGTCGACCCCGACGCCAAAGGCAAAGCCTTGCCATTGGTCCGCATCTAGGCCCGCCATGTCGATTACGCGGCGGTTCACAATGCCGCTGCCGAGCAGCTCCATCCAGTCATGCCCGTCATCATCGCCGTTGCCGCCGACAACCCAGCGACCGCCCTCTTTCGAGTAACCCACATCCACTTCGACACTCGGCTCAGTGAAGGGGAAGTAACTGGGACGCAGGCGCAGCACGATATCATCGCGCTCAAAAAAAGCCTTGAGGAAGGTCTCAAGCGTCCACTTCAGATGTCCGAGATGAATATCCTTGTCGATCACCAAGCCTTCTACCTGGTGAAACATCGGTGTGTGCGTCGCGTCACTGTCAGAGCGGTAAACGCGGCCCGGCGCGATAATGTGGATCGGCGCACCCTGTTCCTTCATGCTGCGGATTTGCACAGGCGAAGTGTGCGTGCGCAACAGCATCGAGTTTCCGTCTGAATCCTTATCCGGGAAATAGAAGGTGTCATGCATCGCGCGCGCAGGATGGCTCTCATCCATGTTGAGCGCAGTAAAGTTGTGCCAGTCGTCTTCGATCTCAGGGCCAGTCGCCACGGCAAAGCCTAGATCCGCGAAAATCTCTGCCAGCTCATCCATGACCTGACTGACAGGATGGACGGATCCCTTCGCCGCGTCAGGCGCAGGCAGAGTCAGATCCAGCGTTTCGCTGGCCAGCTGCGCTTCCAATGCCGCGTTCTCGAGCACGTCCTTCTTCGCAGCAATCGCATCGGCGATTTCGCCACGTACGGCCTGGATGGCAGGCGCGGCAGACGCGCGTTCTTCCGGGCTCATCTGCCCAAGCGTCTTCAAGGCCGCGCTAACCCAGCCTTTTTTGCCAAGCGCAGCGACACGTTGCTCCTCAAGCGTATCAAGCGTTTCCGCACTCTCGATGGCAGCCAATGCTGCCTCTTTTTGTGATATCAAATCTGTCATTGCTAAATTTTCGCGTTTGAAGGGCGCTCCGCTAGCGGGAAATCGGCGTCAACGCAAAGAGCAATCAGTCGGGTTTGTCCAATGTTTGCGCTGGCGAACCCCAAATCCGCGTGCGCGCTTCGACAAATGCGGTCAGGATCGGGTGCTCTTCCGACGCATAGGCGCTGGGTGACATGCCCATAAAGGCCTGAAACTCGCGCGTGAACTGTGCCTGATCATGGTAGTGCTCATCCATCGCATCAGTCCACTTGCTGCCCTCATGCAACATGAATGTGGTTAGGCTGCGCATAAAGCGCTGACGCCGCATCAGCAGCTTCGGCGTAAACCCGAAATAGCGGCTACAAATCCGCTCCAAGCTCCGTGTGCTTAGCCCGGCTTCCCTCGCAAATTCCGACACGCTACTGAGATTTTCGTCGACCATCGCACGGTGCACGCGCCTGATTTTTCCGTCATCGCGAGTTGGTTGCATCATCCCACGCATGGTGTCGCAGATAGCGTCGAATTGCGCCTGATCATCTATCTCGGGATCGCACAAGATATCCGCCAGCGGCGCAAATTTCGCAAAGGCCGGGTGCCGTTCTCCATCGCATGTTTGGTTCGCAAAGACCTTCGCTTCGACATCGATAAACCGGCACCAACCCAGCGGCATGAACCCAATGCCCCACAGTCTGGTGGAGCCGATCTCGAAATAGGTCGGCAAGGAGCTAGGGCCGCTTGCGGCAAAGCGGGGACGCTCAACATAGGTC
>JABDKI010000211.1 GCA_013002295.1 Altererythrobacter sp. | reverse complement strand
CTACCAGCCCGTTATTGCCATCATCAGGGGACGAAGCGGCCATGAATATCCTTTTGCTCGGTTCAGGTGGGCGCGAACATGCGCTGGCGTGGAAGCTGGCGCAATCCCCCACATGCAGCAAACTGTTCGCAGCGCCCGGGAATCCGGGCATCGCCGAAGAAGCCGAGCTGGTTGACCTCGACGCAAGCAGTCACGCCGCAGTCGTCGACTTCTGCGAAGCGCAGGACATCGGCCTGGTTGTGATCGGGCCGGAAGCACCATTGGTTGATGGTTTGGCCGACAGCTTGCGCGATTTCGACATACCCGTATTCGGACCCAGCAAGGCCGCCGCGCAGCTGGAGGGCAGCAAGGGCTTTACCAAGGATCTGTGTGAACGAGCCGGAATCCCCACTGCCGGCTATGTGCGCGCACCCTCTTTAGCGGACGCGACGGCGGCGCTTGATCGTTTCGAACCACCCTATGTCTTGAAGGCCGACGGGCTCGCTGCGGGCAAAGGCGTCGTCATCGCGGAAACCCGCACCGATGCTGAAGCCGCGCTGACCGACATGTTCGGCGGGCAGTTTGGCGATGCTGGCGCTGAAGTGGTGATTGAAGAGTTTATGACTGGCGAGGAAGCAAGCTTCTTCGCTCTGACGGATGGCACTTCAATCATTCCTTTCGGCACTGCGCAAGATCACAAGCGCGTGGGCGATGGCGATGTTGGCCCCAATACCGGCGGCATGGGCGCGTACTCGCCGGCACCTGTCCTGACAGAGAAATTGCAGGCGCGCGTGATGGCAGAAATCATCGAGCCTACGGTGCACACTATGCGTCAGGAAGGCATGCCGTATTCGGGGGTACTCTACGCCGGACTGATGTTGACCGACGCCGGCCCCAAGCTGATCGAATACAATTGTCGCTTTGGCGATCCCGAATGTCAGGTATTGATGACGCGGTTGGAGAGCGATCTTGCGGCGATCATGCTCGCTTGCGCGAATGGCTCGCTTGAAGGAACGTCGGGCGATTTTTCCAACGATACCGCAATGACGGTTGTCATGGCGGCAAAGGGTTATCCCGGTACACCCGCTAAAGGTGGGGCCATCGTCTTGGGTGATGCGCAAGCCAATGGCGCCAAGGTATTCCACGCGGGCACCGCTATGCAAGATGGCAAGCTCGTCGCAAATGGCGGGCGAGTGCTGAACGTGACGGCAACAGGCGCGAACGCAACCGAGGCGCAGTCAGCAGCCTATGTAGCGGTCGATGCAATCGATTTTCCCAGCGGCTTTTACCGCAGAGATATTGGCTGGCGCGAGGTCGAACGCGAGGCGCAAATTTGATCTAGATCATTGTGCAAGACCGCTAGTCGCGCTCTAAATGATATGTCTTCTTTTAAAGGAACGCGCCATGAAGAGAGTCAGTTTCTCAATCGCCCTTGCGCTCTTTGCGGGTGCTTGCGCCTATTCGGCATCTGAGCATGGCATGGCCGATGCGCCAGCGCCCGATGTTTCATCATCACACGAATATGACCGGCTGGCATTTGTTCAAGCCGCCTGCGGGGGCTGTCATTCGGTGGAGCCTCCCGATCTTTCCCCCAACCCCATGTCGCCTCCGTTTGCGGATATCGCCAATCGAGAGGGTCTAACGAAGGCGACTCTGATCAGCTGGCTGACCGATGCGCACAATTATCCTGAAATGATGGATTTCGATCTAGATCCGGGTCAAGTGGATGATATCGCGAGCTATATCCTTACCTTGCGTAGCGACGAATACCGAAAGTTACCTGGCTAGCACCGTTGATTTGGCTTTCCCTACTTCTTCGTGATAAAACCCACATGGGTCGCATCGGGAGAAGGGGGTTCTCGATGCCTTACAAACACGCTCAATACTTCGTTGGTGCAGTGCTGCTGGTTATTTTCGGTGGTTTCTGGGCAAGCTATTTCTCGGTCGTAAGCGGCCCGATGCCGCTGGCCTTTCATGTTCACGCCGTAACCTCGATGGCTTGGCTGATGCTGTTGATTGCACAGCATGTTTCAATCCATCAGCGCGCCAACGCATTCCACAAGCAGATGGGGCTGGCGAGTTTTGTACTTTTCCCGCTGCTGATGCTGGGCTTCGTGATGATTATTAACGTAACCGCAGATCGCTTTGTCGCGCAGGAAAGCGAATTCATAGCGTATGCGGGGCCGAAATTTGGCGGAGCTCTGGCTATCGCATTGGTGGCCTATTGCACGCTGTTTTACTTGGCGCTGAAAAACCGGCGAAAGGTGAAGCTGCACGCCGGTTACATGCTGGCGACACCGATGATCCTCTTTGAATCGCCGTTCGGCAGATTGATGGATCAATATATTCCCTGGCTCAATGTGATCCGGACTGAAGGTCCGCACGAGGTGATGAGCTCGATCGCGTTTAGCGATCTGATGATGGTGGCTCTCGCGATGGGCCTCTATTTCATGGACCGCAAGAATGGGGCTCCATGGCTGGTGGCGAGCTGCTTCATGGCGTTTCAGGCCCTATTCGTTTGGTTTGCTTACCTGATCCCGGGGCTAAACTCTGCCTTCGCGGCCTATGCAACAATCCCTGACGGCGCGACCCTTGTTGCCGGACTTGCCGCTGGTGCAGCCGCCGGATGGTTTGGGTGGCGCGCGGGCGGCGCTCCGGCCAGGCCCGCTGCGGCGCCTGCCTAATTAACGCTTAAGCGAGTTTCTGAGAGACTAACGCCTTCAAGTCCGCTTCTGGGCGCGGGCCATAATGGCTGATCACTTCAGCCGCTGTGATCGCGCCGCGGCGAAGGCACTGCTCGAGCGGTTCGCCCTTGACAAATCCTGACAGGAATCCCGCCGCGAACTGGTCGCCGGCCCCTGTTGTATCGACCACCTTGTCGACTGGTTCGGCCAGCACTTCGGCGCGCTCACCATGCGCGATGGCAATCGCGCCCTTTTCGCTTCGGGTTGCGACCAGAACCGGCACTTTAGGTGCGATTGTTGAGACGCCTGCCTCGAAGTCATCCTCACCGGTCAGCGTCGCGAGTTCATGCTCATTCACGAATAGGATATCGATTACGCCATCGCCGAGCATCTGGCGGAAATCATCGCCGTGGCGCTCAATCACAAAGCTTTCGCTGGCGGTAAAGGCGACCTTGCGGCCTGCTCTGCGCGCAACTTCGATCGCACGGCGCATTGCCTTGCGTGGTTCTTCAGGATCCCACAGATAGCCCTCGAGATAGAGGATCGCGCTCGACGCGATCAGTTCTTCGCTCAGCGATTGGGCTGGCAAGAACTGCCCTGCACCCAGAAAGGTGTTCATCGTGCGCTCGCCATCAGGCGTCACGAAGATGAGGCAGCGCCCTGTTGCCGGCTCGCCCTCGCGCATCGGCGTATCGAAATCGATGCCGGTAGCGCGCATGTCATGTGCGAAAACCTTGCCCAGCTGGTCGTTGGCCACTTGGCCGATGAACGCGCATTGAAGCCCCAGCGTCGAAAGCCCGGCAAGCGTATTGGCCGCCGATCCGCCGGAGATTTCGCGTGCTGGCGGCATCGCAGCATACAATTCTTCAGCGCGCGCCTCATCGAGCAGCGTCATGCCGCCACGATTGAGCTGGAGCTCCTCGATCAGTTCTTCAGAGCACGATGCGATAATGTCGACGATAGCATTGCCGATGGCGATCACGTCATAGCGGGGTTCAGTCACGGAAATTCCTAAAACTACGATGAGCAACTTACGACGCGCCGCCTAGCGCGCAAGTCGGCGCAGGCCAAGGACAGAATGACTCGTCAACCTTCAGTCGGCGTTGACTTGGCGGCGCGAGCAATGGAAATGGCTGTAATGAGCGCTGTTGCAAAATCGTTGGCCCTTGCGGTGGGACAATTGTCGGATCGGGCGATCCTGAAGGTGCTGGCGAAAAGCCTGACAATCACGATTGTGGTGCTCAGCGTTTTCGCATTTGCTCTGGCTGAGAGCTTGCCGGGGCTGCTGAGTTTCTACCTCGACGTACAGGGCGACACTTATGTCGTCCTTTCGTGGATCATATCACTGGCTGCCGTCTGGTTTCTGTTTCGCATTGTCGCACTCGCGGTGATGCAGTTCTTTGCTGACGAGGTCGTTCTCGCAGTCGAGCAATGCCATTATCCCGAATACGCTGCGACAGCCCGCAAGCTGCCGTTTCATCAGGATTTGTCAAACAGCCTGCGCGGAGCTGGCCGCGCGCTGCTGTTCAACGCGCTCGCGCTTCCCATCGCGTTGATCCTGTTCTTTACTGCTATTGGGCCTGCGGTAGTGTTCTTGTTGGTCAACGCTGTCCTGTTGGGCCGCGAGCTGACTGACATGGGGTGGTTCAGGCACCGGGCAAGGCCGGATGCCGCCACGCCCGTTGGCAGCTTGGACCGCCTTCTGCTTGGGGGAGCGATTGCCGGGCTGATGGCCGTCCCATTTGCGAATTTGCTCGCGCCCATCATCGGTGCAGCAGCAGGAACCCATTTGGTGCAAATGTCGCGCAATAATCTACCATAAGGGCACGCCATGTCTCCTATTCGCTCCGTTGTGACCCTCCTCGCCGCTGCGCCACTGCTGTCAGCATGCGTCTCTGCAGGTAGCGGCCCGATCATTGTGCCCGATGGCGCCGCATCGCGCCCTGCTCCCTCGGCCCAGACCACACGCGTCCCACCGCAGGTGATGGGCAGAGCTGGCCTTGAGGGGGTCATTGGAGCGGGAGAAGCCCAATTGCGGCGTCAGTTCGGCAATCCGCAACTCGATGTTCGCGAAGGCGATGCTCGCAAGCTGCAATTCGCGGGTGAAGCTTGTGTGCTCGACGTGTTTCTCTATTCTGACGGGGCCAGTGCGACACCCACCGCGACCCACGTGGAAGCGCGCCGGGCTAGTGATGGGCGCAATGTTGATCGTGCAGCCTGCATACGCGCATTGCGCAGGCGATAATCCGGCATCTAGCTGGTAACTCTGCTTTAAGGCTCTTCTGCGAAAAGATTCCCAAACCAATCAGGGAATTGCATCAAATGAGCGTCCAGTTTGCCGATCTTGCCACTCGCGTCGCCGAAGACGGAGTCATCACAAAAGAGGAACTGTTTTCTCTGCGTCAGCTGGGCTGGGGTGATGGGAAGATCTATCGCGAAGAGGCCGAAGCGATCTTTGCCATCAATGACACAATCCAAGAGCGCACCGATGAATGGGTGGACTTCTTTGTCGAGGCAATTGGCGAGTTTGTGCTCAACGGTACTGAGCCGCGCAATATGTGCAGCGAGGAAGAGGCGCGCTGGCTGATCGGCTGCATCGACCACGACGGCAAAGTTGAAAGCATGGCCGAACTCGAAGCGCTGGTTCGCATCATCGAGAAAGCGCAAAACGTGCCCGAATTTCTCAAGGCATATGTCCTCCGCCAGATCGAACAGGAAGTGATGACCGGCGTCGGGCCAACCCGATGCGGCGGTGAGCTGTCAGCTGCGCACATCTCAGCCGCAGAATGCAGAGTATTGCGCCGTGTGATCTTCGCCAGCGGTGGCTACGGGCCCGCTGCGGTTAGCCGCTTTGATGCCGAGCTTCTGTTCCGACTCAAGGATGCAACCCTGCAGGACGAGAACTCGCCGCTTTGGGACGAGCTCTTCGTCGATGGCGCGGCAAACTACCTCAAGGGGTTCCAGCTTCAGAATGCGCAGCTTGATCATGCGCGTGTGAAGGAGCTGCAGAGCTTTGTTGCAGACAATGAAGTGCGCGTCGGTCGTTTCATGGCAGAAATGGCCCGCGAAGCGCCGAACTTTCGCAGGAACCTCGTTTTGGCTTTCGGCAAAAAACCCGCAGGCGCAAATTACACCGAAGCGGCAGCCGCCGGCAATCTGGTCGATGATTTCGAGCAGGTTTGGCTGGAGAAGATGGTCGATGCTGATGACGAAGTCGATGACCTGGAGCGAGCGCTGCTCTCAAGGATCATCGAAGAAGG
>JABDKI010000202.1 GCA_013002295.1 Altererythrobacter sp. | reverse complement strand
GCCAGCAACAGATCCACTGGATGCCGGAAGAAGTGCCCTTGGGTGAGGACTGCCGCGACTGGGCGCAGAAGATCACCGAGCATGAGCGCAATCTGCTGACGCAGATCTTCCGTTTCTTCACACAGGCGGACGTGGAGGTGCAGGATTGCTACCACGACAAATACGGCCGCGTGTTCAAGCCGACCGAAATCAAGATGATGCTGACCGCGTTCTCCAATATGGAAACAGTGCATATCGCGGCCTACAGCCACCTGCTCGACACGATCGGCATGCCTGAAAGCGAATACAGCGCCTTCCTTGAATATGAGGAAATGGCGGACAAGCACAATTACATGCAGCAATTCGGCGTCGATTCTGACGAGGATATTGCTCGCACGCTGGCCATGTTCGGCGGCTTTACCGAAGGCATGCAGCTGTTCGCGAGCTTCGCGATGCTGATGAACTTCCCGCGCTTCAACAAGATGAAGGGCATGGGGCAGATCGTCAGCTGGTCGATCCGCGATGAAAGCCTGCACTGCGAAGGCATCATCCGCATGTTCCACGAATTCGTGAAGGAACGCGATTGCTACACCAAGGCGGTGAAGGAAGACATCATCGACATCTGTCAGAAGTCGGTGCGTCTGGAAGACAATTTCATCGATCTCGCCTTTGAAATGGGCCCGGTTAGCGGGATGACCGCAAAGGAAATCAAGAAATACATCCGCTATATCGCGGATTGGCGCCTGGGCCAGCTGGGCCTGCAGCCGATCTATATGGTGGAGGATCACCCGCTGCCGTGGCTCGCCCCGCTGATCAACGGCGTGGAGCACGCGAACTTCTTCGAAACCCGCGCAACCGAATATTCGAAAGGCGCAACTAAGGGCAATTGGCAGGACGTGTGGAGTTCATTCGACAACCGCCAGAAGGCGAAGGCTACGAACGACGAAGAATTGGTCGACGATGGCCCGGATATGTTTGGCGATGCGGAAGGAACGCAAGCGGCGGAGTGAGTTAGTCTGCGTCGGATATAGCTGACGGACTAACTGCTTCTGGTTCGGATTGCTCTTCTTTTAAATCACAGATTCGCTTGCCATAGTAATAGAAGCGTGATCTCGTTCGACTAATTGGGTGTAAAATATCTAACACCCGCCCAGCAGCACCCGCGAGTACCACACATGCGGGGTGAGCATCACGCGCCAGCCGGATTGGTCGATCCCGCCGACCCAGCTTCCGAACAGGAGTTTGGTGTTTGCACCCTGTGGTTGAACGGAGAGCCAGCTCGCCGTGTTGGTGTCTTTCGACAGCAAGAGAATCTGATCGGATTCATATATTTGGGCCTCAGACGCCGGCGGGCATTCCTGTTGTCCTATCGCTTCGCTACTTGAGGACACGACGCCCTTGTGGCTCGCTGGTCGCTCGCCGTGCTCCGCCACCAAGCCAGAACGTCGGTCTATGACCTCCCACGCTCCAAAGCGGTCCGCCTCGCCCCTTGCCAATGCGCGGAAGGCATCGGCTGACGCGTCCCAACCCTTCGCATGGCCGATCAGGCCGAGGATCAACCGCTCCGGCGCAAACGCCATACTGGAATAGAAGCGCTCGATATATTGCTCTAGCGACACCTCACCCGGCACCTCGCGGCTGAAACAGTCGCGATAATCGCCCGGCCCGCCGTATCGGGCAAGCAGGCTGCCTTCCGGCAATTCGCAGGCGGTGACATCGGTCATGGGGGCAGGATAGCCGGGCTGTCCTACACTGCAATGGGCGTGATAAGTTCCGCGACATGATTGCGTGCCCCGCCACTCTCAATACGGCCCATCTTAATACTGCCGATTTCTGCATGCCGATGCCTCGCCTGGATGTTCGGCTCAGGACAGTGTTCCACGTGTTCCATCCTGTTGGAATTGAAGGAGTGGGGGCGCGGGTGATCCAGCGCATCCAGAACGACAAAACCGCGCCTCGGCCTCCCGAAGCGCGGTTCTGATTTGTCGCTTTGTGACAGAGTTACGGCGACTTACTCGCCTTCGCCCTCTTCCTCATCGTCGCCGCCGCCCAGCCAATAGCCGCTGCCATTGACTTTGCCGCCGTCATCGCTGGTCCATTGGTAATGGACGACCTGCATCGCGCCATCGCCTTCGACAGTGCCGGTCTTGCCCACGAAACGCCCCATGCAGGTCATCTCGCCGCCGCCGTCATTGCTGCAGCCCATGATGACGCCGCCGGTGCTGCCTTTGCCATTGTCATGTGTGCAGGACACGTGGCGGTCGAACAGATCGCCGCTTGGTTGTCCCATGCCCACGCAGGTCGATGTCAGCTCGGCGCGCACGGTGCCATCCGGCCCGGTGATCGTCAGCGTCTCAGACCAGCTGGCGCTGAGATACGGCTCGTCCTCTCCGCCCAGACCGCCGACAAGATTGGTGTCGGACATGGTGCCGCTGATGATGTAGGTATTACTGGGCGCTTCGACATGGTCGTCAGCCAATGCGACCCCGGCAGAAGCCAGCGCGGTGCCTGCGATCAGTGTTATCGTGATTCTACGCATAGTATTCTTCCCCCCTTAAAGGATGAATGTATGCGACCCATGATCGCTAGCTACGTGGCGCGCGGTGGAATGGCAAGGCGCACTATTGTTGGCCCCAAACCCACAAATTTGATCTCGCTCAAAGCGAATCGCGCAAATGCAGACCACATTGCCTCCATCGTCACTGAAAAGGGGAGGCATGCAATGTCCCAACACACGCCCAATGAGCTCACTGAGATTTTCAAGCGCGACCGCGATCTGCTGAC
>JABDKI010000200.1 GCA_013002295.1 Altererythrobacter sp. | reverse complement strand
ATCCTGAAGCGGACAATGCCCTGTTTACGGCCCTTGAGCAGACCGTCCGCCAGACCGGCGCGCGCCAACTCATTCGGCTGCCCCACAACATTAATGACCCAGAGTTTTCAGCCGCCGTTGTGGATGCCTTCCGGCAGTTGCACGGCACTGGACAGACCACAAGAAGAGCACGGAACTAATCGATGTCAGCATTTGAACGCAAAGCCCTCCTTGAAAAATTCCGCGCGATGATTTCGCGCGGCGAACCCATTGTGGGCGGCGGCGCCGGCACCGGACTGTCCGCCAAGTGCGAGGAGGCCGGCGGGATCGACCTGATCGTCATCTACAATTCGGGGCGCTACCGCATGGCGGGCCGTGGCTCATTGGCCGGGTTGATGCCTTATGGCGATGCCAACCAGATCGTCATGGAGATGGCCGCAGAGGTTCTGCCGGTTGTGAAAAACACACCCGTGCTGGCGGGTGTCAACGGCACTGACCCGTTCCGGCTGATGGACAAGTTTCTTGATGAGGTGAAAGCGGCAGGATTTTCAGGTGTGCAGAATTTCCCGACCGTGGGCCTGATTGACGGCACCTTCCGGGCAAACCTGGAAGAGACCGGCATGTCGTTCTCCCTGGAGGTCGACATGATCGCCAAGGCGCATCAGAAAAACATGTTCACCACGCCATATGTGTTTTCTGAAGACGATGCCACGGCGATGGCGCACGCGGGCGCCGATATAATCGTTTGTCATTTGGGGCTCACGACCGGCGGTGCCATTGGTGCGGAGACCTCTCTTAAGCTTTCCGACTGTCCGGCCCTTGTGGACGCTTGGGCGAGCGCGGCACTGAAGGTGAACAAGGACGCGATCGTGCTGGTGCACGGCGGCCCCGTGTCTTCGCCGGAAGATGCAGACTACGTTTTGAAGAACACCGAAAACTGCCACGGCTTTTACGGCGCATCCTCCATGGAGCGGCTGCCGACGGAAGTGGCGCTGACCGAACAAACAAAGGCATTCAAGAACATCGGCCGCAAGTGACCGATTATCGATGAGGTGAGGACCATGTCAGGACAATTGATAGGCCAACTGATTTTGTGGCTGATTTTCGCAGTCATCGTAATTGCGATCGTCTACTGGGTGATGCGCTGGCTCTACCGCCGCTCGACCAAGGAAGTGTCGTTCGTGCGCACCGGTTTCTTAGGGGAAAAGGTGGTGATCAATGGCGGCGCCTTCGTTTGGCCCATCATCCACGACATCACGCCGGTGAACATGAACACTCTGCAAATGGAAGTGATCCGCGAGAAGGATACCGCCCTCATCACCAAAGACCGGATGCGGGTGGATGTGGAAGCGGAATTCTATGTGCGCGTGGCGCCAACGCGCGAAGCGGTGGCCCTGGCCGCGGCCACGCTTGGCCGCCGCACCATGGAACAAGAACGTTTGCACTCGCTGCTCTCGGGTAAATTTGTTTCTGCGTTGCGTTCCGTTGCCTCTGAAATGAACCTTGAGGAAATGCATGTACACCGCGGCGATTATGTTGAGCGGGTTCGCGCCGCTGCCCTTGAAGGCTTGTCGCAAAACGGCCTTGAGCTTGAATCAGTTGCTATCACGGATATCGACCAGACCGATCTTGAGTACTTCAATCCCTCCAACCAGTTTGATGCGGAAGGTTTGACCCGCCTGATTGGCGATATTGAATCCAAGCGTAAGCAGCGCAACGATATTGAACAGGAATCCATGATCCAGATTCGCAGCCGCAATCTGGAGGCCGAAAAACAAGCATTGGATATTGAGCGCGAAAGCGAAACGGCGCGCCTTGAGCAAGAGCGTGACGTTGAGGTTCGCCGAGCCGCCCAACGTGCTGAGCTGGCCCGTGAGCGTGCCGAGCGTGAAACTGAGGCCGAGCAGGCTCAAATTGTTGCCCGCGAAGAAATTGAAAAATCGCGCATCACCAACGAGCGCTCCATCTCCGAAACCCGAATTGCCTCCGAGCAGGAAGTGCGTCAGCGCGAGATTGAGCAGGCCCAAACGGTGGAAGCGGCTGAAATTGCCTCGCGCGAAAAGATCGAACGTGCCCGCATTGAGCAAGAGCGCACGATTAATGAGACGCGGATTGTTAACGAGGAAGAAACGCAGCAACGCGAGATCAAACGCAAACGGGCGATTGAGGAAGCTGAAATCAGTTCGCGCGAAGCCACAGAAAAAGCCCGCATACAACAAGAGCGCGCGGTGACCGAAGCGCGTATTTCCAATGAGGAAGAAACCCAGCGCCGCGAGATCGAGCGCACGCGCCAGGTTGAACAGGCTGAAATAGCAGCCCGGGAAGAAACCGAGAAGGCGCGAATAGCGCAGGAAAAGGTTTTGACCGAAGCGCGGATTTCCCAGGAAGAAGACACGCGCCGCCGGGAAATCGCCCGAACGTTGGCCATCGATGAAGCGGAAATCGCCGCCCGTGAGACGGCAGAGAAACTGCGCATCACCCAGGAGCTGACGGTGAGTGCTGAACGCATCGAGTCCGACAAGGCGGTGCGCAATCTGGAGATTGAGCGCACCAGGACCCTGGAAGAGGCCGAAGTTGCCGCGCGGCTCTCCACGGAGGCTGCCCGGATTGCGCAGGAGAAACAATTGAGCGCTGAGCGCATAGCTTCTGATCAAGAAGTGCGTGCCCGCGAGATTGAGAAGAACGAGCAGATCGAAGTCAGCGAAATCGCTTCGCGCCGTTCGGTTGACCAGTTGCGCATTGAAAAAGAGAAAGAGACCTCCGCAGAACGCATTGCCCGCGATGAGGAGATCAGGCAGCTTGAGATCGAGCGCAACAAGCTGATGGACCAGGCGCAAATTTCCGCTGACGAGGCCATCGAGATGGCTCGGGTTGTCCAGAAAAAGATGGTGGATGTGGAACGCATTGCCACCGAACAGGACACCCGCGCCCGCGAGATTGCCCGCGAAGAGGCGGTTGAAGCTGCAGAGATTCAGCGCCGCGACAAGGTGGAGCGCCAGCGCGTTGCCACCGAACTCAAGCTGGAGAAAGAGCGCATTGGCTCTGCTGCTGAACGGGAGATGGCGGACATCACCCGCCAGAAGGCCATTGAAGAAGCCGAAGAACAAAAGGCCATTGAACTGGCCGCCGTGAAAGCGGAACGGGCCGAAGCTGATGCTATGTCCAAGCAGGCCTCAATTGCCGCTGAGCGTGATGTGGAGCGCACCGACATTGAACGCGAACAAGCGGTGGATGCTGCCAAGCTGGAGCGCAAACGCTCCATCGAGCAGCTTGAGATCGCTCGGGTGCAGGCCCTGCGCGAGGCGGAGATTGCATCGAAGGAAGAAATCGAGCGGGCTCAATTGGCCTCCGAACGTGGTCTTGATGAGGCCCGTGTGGGCCGCGAGAAGGATCGCCGCAAGCTGGAGGTCAACCGCGAGAGAGAAGTTGAAACTGCGATGATGGACAAGGCGATCGCGCTTTATCAGAAGTCGCTTGAAGAGTCCGCAGCGCAGGCTGAAGCCGATATCGCCAAGGCGAGAGCAACCGAAGCCGAAGAGAAGGTCAAAACTGTGCGCGAAAGCGAAGAAGCCAAGCGACGCAGCAAAGTTGACATCATGATCGCCGAGAAAGAAGCCGAGGCACAGAAGATCATTGCCGATGCCGAGAAGGTTCGTGCTGCTGTGGAGGCGGAAGCGCAAACACTGCTCAACGAGGCAGAAAACGTGCTCACCGACGAGGCGCGCTACTCCCTGTTCCGCCGCAAGGTTCTGGAGCATGTGGAAGGCATCGTTGCGGCATCGGTCAAACCCATGGAGAAAATCGAAGGCATCAAGATCCTCCACGTGGATGGCCTTAGCGGCGGCGAGGGGTCAGGCTCGCGCAAGAACACCACGGACGAGGTGATCGATTCCGCCCTGCGTTACCGGGTGCAGGCCCCGATGGTCGACAGCATCCTGTCGGAAATTGGCATTGAGGGTGGGAACCTCAGCAAGATGGGCGGATTGATCCGCGAAGCGCGTGATTTGGAATCAATCCGCAAGGCGCAAGGGTCTGATGCCGGTGAAAGCGGCGGCGGCGCGGGTGATGGCGGTGGCGGCGAGAGTCCCGGCGGCGGGGGCTCTGATACCC
>JABDKI010000030.1 GCA_013002295.1 Altererythrobacter sp. | reverse complement strand
CAGAGGGTGTCGGCCCGTAATGAAATGTGGTTCGCGCGCCATCATTGAGCCGGGACAGCCATTTTTCCTCGAACTGCGATAGCGCGTCGCTCACCCGCGTGCTCCGAACAGTGCTGTACCAACCCTGACATGGGTCGCGCCCAGCATCACTGCGGTTTCATAGTCACCGCTCATGCCCATGCTGAGACCATCAAGGCCATTGTCCGCAGCCAGCTTGGCCAGCAGCGCAAAGAAGGGTGCGGGCTCTATATCGAAGGGCGGGATGCACATCAGACCTGCAAAGGGAATGTCGGCGTTGCGTGCCCTCTCGATCAGCGCCGGCACATCCGCGACGGCGCAGCCCCCCTTTTGCTCTTCCTCACCGACATTGACTTGGATGAAGCACGGCACGCGCTTGCCCGTATTGTCCATCGCTTTGGCAAGTGCTTTAAGCAGGCTTGGGCGGTCCAGACCGTGAATACAATCGAACAGCGCGACAGCTTCGTCGGCCTTGTTGGATTGCAATTGCCCAATCGAATGTAGCTCAACATCGGGATAGGTTTCGCGCAATAAAGGCCATTTCTCCTGCGCTTCTTGAACGCGGTTCTCACCGAAAACGCGGTGCCCGGCCTCCAGCAGTGGCGTGATCTTCTCCGCAGGATGAGTTTTGCTGACGGCGATCAGTGTGACGCCATCTATCTCTCGCCGAGAAGGCTTGCAGGCTTTGGCGATGTTCGCGCGAACGTCGGCTAGTCGAGTTGAAGCTTCATTTGCCATGACGGCGCGCTATAGCGTGACCATGGCGCAGTTCCAGCATCTTCCTGAACTTTGGCTTCTTTCAGATGAGCGCAATGACGTTGTACTTCAAGAAGCATTGGTGCGGCTGCCGCGCGGATCGGGTTTTGTTTATCGGCACTATCATTTGAGTGATTCTGATCGGTTGTCCCGGTTTCAGGATTTGAAGCGTTTGTGCCGCGCGCTTCAACACGTGCTCATTCTGGCTGACAGCGCCCTTACCGCGCGCGAATGGGGCGCTGACGGAGTATATGGCGCACCGCGAGCCCTCTATCCAACGCGGAACGATATGCTGACGATCGCCACTGCGCATGACCTAAAAGAGATTGGACACGCAAATCGGGCAAAGGCCGATGCGGTGATGCTATCGCCCGTATTTGCAACCAATTCACACCCTGATGCCGATTTTCTTGGGCCAAATAGGTTCAGAAACCTTGCCAGACACGCCGAGATGCCTGTTATCGCGCTGGGCGGCATGGACCAGCAAACGGCAGATCGCCTCAAATGGCCGCGCTGGGCCGCAATCGACGGATTAAGCTAGTTTGTTGCGCTGAAATCCCAGCCACCCGCTACAAAGACACCGGCGCTTGATGCCCTAAAAACGTTGACCGCGAGTCCTCGAAGATTCATGGTGTGTTCTCACAGGAGGGTTCGCGATCATGGCCACACGGGCAATGCGCAAAAAGGGACAGGCCGATTGGCGCGCGGCATTCCGCCGCTCGATGCGCCGCGCCGGGCAGATGGCGGGGGCTGGCGGATTGCTGATCCTGTTGATTTTCCTGGCATTGGCGATGGCCAGCTACACGCAAACTGATCCAAGCGGTTCTACAGCTGCATCGGGCAGCGATATTCGCAATTGGATGGGCGCGAGCGGTGCATGGGCCGCCGACAAGGTCCTGGGCACGTTTGGCATCACGTCGATTTTGCTCTTGCCGCTCATCTACATCGGCGCGCGCGGACTTTGGCGCGAGGTAGAGCATGAAGATGAGGATGAGGGTACACGGTGGTGGCTGCCGCTCGGCATGTTGCTCGTCGCTATGGTGCTGCTCTCAACCTTCCTGTCATTGATGTTCGAGGGGCCTGACAGCACGCTGCCCGCGCAAATGGGCGGCATTTCCGGCCTGTTGGGCGCCAGCGCTGTTAATGCCGTTGCTGATCGTTTTGGCGAAGGTATGTCAGGCTGGGTAACTGGCGGTCTGGTGTTTGCCAGCTTGGGCGGCGGCATTGCACTCACTACGCGAGTGTTCGCGATCGACTGGCGAGGTTTGCTTACTCTGCCCGATTTTGTACGCAATCTTCTGCCTGAGCGCAGCACGCTCGAGATCACCGATGACACGAGCGCACCCAAAGTGAAACGCGCGATTTCCAAACGGGACAAGGGCGATGCGAATGGGCAGCCCGATTCCGCACCAAGGCGTTCACCAACGATCACCGATCCGACCAAGCCGCCCAAAAAGGCTGCACTAGCCAAGTCAAAGCAACGCGATATGTTCGCAAGCTTTGACTTACCAAGCCTCGACCTGCTCGAAGACATGCCGGAGGACAAAGGCGTCAAGCTGGACAAGATGGCGCTCGAGCGCAATGCGCGCCTGCTTGAGAATGTGCTCGATGATTTCAACGTCAAGGGTGAGATCACCGCGGTGCGTACTGGCCCGGTGGTGACTATGTACGAGCTGGAACCAG
>JABDKI010000192.1 GCA_013002295.1 Altererythrobacter sp. | reverse complement strand
GCCTCGATGCTGCAGTCGCGCGGCGGCGGCTGATTCTTTAGTGCGGCTATATCCGCCTCACGATTGCACAGATAGCTCTCGCGCAGCGCGTAATAGGGATCATCGCTATCGTTGATCTGGCCGATGCGCTCATCAAATTCGATCCGGAATTCCAGCGAATTCACAGTATACGCGGGGATTGCGTAATAAGGTGTATTGAACGGTTTGCCGACCGCGAAGGGCAGGATTGACTGGTCTATCCCGCTGCCAAGAAGGTCGCGAAGTGTGGTTGCGCCTACCAACGGCAGCACCAGAAACGGCCCCGGCCCAACCCCGTAGTAACCCAGAGTGTTGGCAAAGCCGTTTCGGCGGTAGGGCAGGTCGAATGGCTCCTTCTTGGCAACGTCGAACAGCCCGCCTACGCCCACAGTAGTATTGATCGCGAAGCGTCCAACCGTTTCCAGCGCTTTGCCCGGCTTCAGTTGGAGCAAGTAGTTGAGCGCGTTCACCGGCTCCATCAAATTGCGCAGGAAGTTTCTGAGGCCCTTGCGGATCGGGCTTGGCAAATCTTCTTCATAGACTTCGGCAATCGGCTCAACCAACGCCTTGTCGATATCCTGTGTCAGCTCATAGGCCTGTATGTTGACGTTCTCGAGCGGGTCCTTGAGCGGGTCAACACCTTCGCCGGTCACGACAATTACATTCTCGCCCTCTATCGGGGGCGAGCTCTCGATTTGCTCTCCAGTCACCTGTTCTTGCTGCGCGGATGCCTGCGCAAGCGCCATGACTTGTGGCTGCATCATGAATGCAGCGGGCGCGCTTGAAAAAAGTAGCGCAGAAGATGCCAGCGAAAACGCCATGCCTTACCTTTCTTGCCCCACACTTCTCATGTGGCACATGGTTACTGCGCAAGACAAATAAAAGCTTGCTCGGAATTGTTTATTGGAAACAAGTTAATCGCGACTGCACGTCGCGCTCTGGCTCAGAACCAGCGCCAGACCCCTGCTGGTATGCCGCCTATGGGCATATGCGCCCAGCTAAAGGCGAGCCATGCGGCAAGGCCGATTGCCCAATAGATAGGGCCTGCAGAGAACATCTGGCTCCAGCGCGGCCAATAGCTTGTCCGGCCTTCCCATTCGTTCCAGGCCTTGCCCATCAGCGCTGCTTTCTTGCGATCTTGAAGCTTGGCACCAACCAGCGAGAGAATGCCAATTGCAAGCGCAGTGATGACGCTGCGGAGGCTTGCCCAGAGGATGATGTGCGAGAGCGCCCACAGCGCAAAACCCCACATCATCGGGTGGCGAGTCACACGGAACATGCCCTTGGGCTCTGCGCGGGCCTGCTCTGCCGCTTTGGGTGTCGGCATGGCGGGGTTTCCGGAAAACGATCCTGCCCAAAGCACCAACGCAATCAACGTCAGGGCGGTCGCGACTATCCATCCGATTTCGCCCGATCCGGTAAGATCGGCCGCCGGCGCCGCCTTGTAAGCGAGGTAGATCCAGAACAGCGTAGCTGCACTTACCAGTGAATAGACCGCGCTAAATCCGCCTTCTTTGAGCACGCCGACGAGCGGTGCGCGCAAAGGGTGCGACATCGCGAAATGCGTGCCGACAAATGCGGTGTTTGCCGCGACCAATTGAACCAGTGCATCACTCATGACCTATTCTCCCCGCTGCTTGCGTTGGATTTGGCCACAGCGGCGCCAAATAGGCAAGCGCGAAGGCAGGATAACTACCAGTCGTAAGCCTTGGGCAGATCGCTTTCATCCAGATCGCGATAGCGTTCGCGCAAGCGAGTTTGGTGGCTTTCAAGCGGAGCTTCCACACCATCGATAAACACGCGGATTGCTGCGCTGGAGACTTCCAGCGGATCGCCGTCCCACACCACGACATCGCCCACAGCACCCGGCTTGAGCTCGCCCATTTGGCCGCCCATGCCCATCGCCGCTGCAGGCGCGGAACTGATTGATGCAAAAGCCTCGCCCCAGGTCAATCCGCTTGCTCCTGGCATGCGCGAGAGTGCGACTAAGTTGCCAGCATACTGCGTGTACATGTGGGTGAAGCGGGCCGAGGACGAGTTGAATGCGACCTCCACTCCCGCGGCATGCATCCGGCCAATGTTGCTTTGCGTGGAGGCCAATTGCTCAAAGCGCTCAGGCAAATCTTGCAAACTCTCTGCAATCACAGGAATGCCTGCGGCCGCGATTTCCGAAGCTACTGTCCAGCCTTCTGTCGCGCCAACAAGCACAAGATCAAGCCTGGGAAATTCCTTCGCCAGCGCGATCACGGCACGGATGTCCGAAGCGCGGTCAGCGGCCACGAGCAAGGGCTGACGACCGGATATTACCGGGCCGAGTGCCTCTGCATCAGCGCGCGTCAGCAGATTGTCTTCCCCGCTCCAACGCCTCGCCGCAAAATCGCGGGCTTCGCGCAAGGCATTGCGCAATTCCACATGGCTCGCGGTGCGGCTGCCGCCAGCTCTGCGTGCACCACCTTCGCCCAGAGTTACCATTTGGAATGCACGCGGCTTCATCACAACGTCGCCGTCGCCAGAGGTGTCAATAATTGCGCCCTGACCAGCAAAGATCGAATTGGATGCACCAGGGGCAACAAACGCGCGAGTAATACCATTGGTGCGCGCTACCAGAATGTGTTGCGAAATCGGATTGATCGCAGGGGTGACATCGAGAGCGGCGTTGAATCGCGAACTGCTGGCACGCACATCATTGCTCGACTGTACGCCGCTGACATCAACCAGACCAAGGTCGGTCACGGCTGCGACCAGACCGGGTGTCACCCAGGTCCCGCTGCCATCGAGTACTGGAACATCTGCAGGAACGCTAACGTTGGTGCCTACCGCGGCAACCTTGCCTCCGCGGATTATCACCGTCGCACCTTCGATCGGCGCGCTGCCGTCACCGATCGCGACAGTCGCATCAGTGATCGCAAAATCCTGTGCATTGGCTGAGTAGCCGACAAATGCGCCAGCAAAGCCCAACGCAATGCCAATCATACCGGCTGGGGAAAGACGCTTGCTGCTGCTCATTTCACGTCTCCTTCACCTGGCTGGCCGAGCTCAAAATCGCTAACTGGCCTGCGCTTGGGATCCAGGGCATCAAACAGCAACGCGCCATCCACCCAGACCTTTTCAGGCCGCGAATAGACGCTCAACGGATCGCCATTCCATAGCACCACGTCCGCCATTTTGCCCGGCTCTAAACTACCGGTCATCTCGTCAACGCCCATCGCGGTTGCGGCATTCAGCGTGATCCAGCGGATCACTTCGCCATCGGGGATCTCGATGCCCATGCGCGCACCGGCGGCCTGCGCCTTAGCGGCCTCTTGATTCAGGCGCTGGATATCCTGATCACTGTCAGAGTGGATCACTACGCACGCGCCCGATTGAAACAGCAATGCCCCGTTCTCAGGGATCGCGTCATAGCTTTCCATTTTGAAGCCGTACCAATCGGCCCAGATTGCACTACACACGCCGTTTTCGCGCAGCAGGTCGCCGATCTTGTAGCTTTCAACCGCGTGGTGGAAGGCGGAGACGCGGTAACCCATTTCCTGCGCCATGCTCATCACCAGTGCCATTTCGTCCGCGCGATAGCAGTGGTTGTGGACGAGGATTTCTCCATCGAGCACGCCAGCCATGGTTTCCTTGCCTAAGTCGCGCTTGCGGTCATCCTTTTCTGTCCAAGCGATCACATCAAGCCAAGTCTGGCGATTGACCGCGAAATTGCCCATGCGGGTTGACGGTTGGCGGTTGCGCCCGCCGTACACACGCTTGGGATTTTCGCCGCAAGCCATCTTCATTCCGTATGGCGCGCCGGGGAATTTCATCCCCTGTACGGTGCGCGAATACACATTCTTCAGCGTCACGCTGCGCCCGCCGACAAGGTTTGCAGAACCGGGCAAAATTTGCAGCGCGGTGACCCCGCCATTGGCGAGCGCGCGGCTGAAGCCGGGATCTTGCGGCCAGACCGAATGCTCGGCCCACACGTCAGGCGTGGTGGGAGAAGTGGCTTCATTGCCGTCCGAATGCGCCGGGACTGACGGCGATGGATAATCGCCCAGGTGCGAATGGATGTCGATGATGCCGGGCGTGACATATTTTCCGGTGCCATCGATCACGCTGTAGCCGCTGGTGTCGAGCCCGCTTCCTACAGCTTCCACCTGGCCATCACGGAAAAGCACAGTAGTGTTGGCAAATTCGCGACCTGTGCCGTCAAAAACAGTTGCACCCACCAAAGCAGTTGGAACGCCTGGATAGGGGCGATAGGTGCTGGGATAGGGGTCTTTGTTGAACTCCGCCGCTGTTGCGACCGCGGTGTCGTCGTTTTCACCCGAACTTGCCAAAGCTTCACTGCTGCCAGTGGTTGCGCAGGCGGCCAGCGCCAGCGCGCTCCCCATTCCTGCGAGTGCGCGCATTACGCCAGTCATGCGTATCCCCTTACCTTTGTACTTGTCGGGCCCCGGCGTGTGCCGAGGCCCTGATTTGC
>JABDKI010000190.1 GCA_013002295.1 Altererythrobacter sp. | reverse complement strand
GCTTCCTTGAACGGCTTGCCCTGCTCAAGCGTGATTACCGCACCGATTTCCTTGGCGCGTTCGCGGATCAGTGCCGCACCTTTGCGCAGCACAGCTTCGCGTTCATCAGCAGATGTCTTGCGCCAGCTTTTGAAACCTTTTGAGGCGGAATCCAGCGCAGCATCAAGATCTGCGGCGGTCGCTGCTGGCAATGCTGCGATGACATCGCCGCTAGCCGGGTCAAGCACGTCAATCGTGTCGCGACCAGCAGCGCCAATTGCTTCGCCGCCAATAAGAAGTTCGAGTTGGGGGTAATCAGTCACTTGAGTCTCCTTGGAGTCGGGCGATCGTCTTACCAGCCTGTGTATCAAGGTCCATCGCCAAGGTTCGACCAAAGACTGTGACTGGACAAATTCAGACGAAAGCTGCCATGCATTGCCTAGGAGGGGGCAGTATGAGCGAACACGAGCACGGATCGGCGGAAAGGGAATCAAAAGACCGCTATTGGACGGCCAATATTCGACTGTTGTTCACGCTCATGGCGATCTGGTTCACCGTCTCATTCGGTGCGGGAATCCTGTTTCGCGACTGGCTCGATCAGTTCATGCTGGGTGGCTATCCGCTGGGCTTCTGGTTTGCGCAACAAGGGTCAATTTACACCTTCATCGCTCTGATATTCTTCTACAATTGGCGAATTCACAAGATCGAACAAAGTTTTGATCTTGATGACGACGATGAAGTCGCTGCCCGTATGGAAGGTGAGGCCGACTAATGGAGACGCAAACGCTGATCTATCTCTTCGTCGGCGCGAGTTTTGCGCTCTACATTGGCATCGCCATTTGGAGCCGCGCAGGCTCGACAAAGGAGTTCTACGTCGCTGGCGGCGGTGTAAATCCGGTCGTCAACGGCATGGCAACCGCGGCCGACTGGATGAGTGCGGCAAGCTTCATTTCGATGGCGGGCATCATCGCTTTCGCGGGCTATGACGGCTCGGTTTATTTGATGGGTTGGACTGGAGGCTATGTCCTGCTCGCACTCCTGCTTGCGCCGTACCTGCGCAAATTTGGCCAGTTCACAGTGCCGGATTTCATTGGCACGCGGTACTATTCCAAGGCAGCACGTGTGGTCGCCGTGATTTGCCTGATCTTCATCAGCTTCACCTATATTGCCGGCCAGATGCGCGGCGTAGGCATCGTGTTCAGCCGCTTTCTCGATGTGCCGATCCTGTGGGGCGTGATCATCGGCATGGGCATCGTGTTCTTTTATGCTGTTCTCGGCGGGATGAAGGGCATCACTTACACGCAGGTTGCGCAATATTGCGTTCTGATTTTTGCCTATATGGTGCCCGCCTTCTTCCTGAGCTTCATGATTACCGGCAATCCGATCCCGCAACTGGGTCTGGGTTCACAGGTGAGCGACGGCAGTGGGATACATGTCCTCGAGAAGCTAAATCTTGTCCTGATGGAACTGGGGTTCGGGCAATATACTGACGGCAGCAAGTCGATGATTGATGTGTTCTGCATCACGCTTGCGCTGATGGTTGGGACCGCAGGCCTACCCCATGTGATCGTGCGCTTTTTCACCGTGCCCAAGGCCTCGGATGCGCGCCGCTCGGCCGGGTGGGCGCTGATCTTTATCGCGCTTTTGTACACCACTGCAGGGCCAGTGGGCGCATTCGCACGGCTCAACTTTGTCGATACGGTGAATGAAACGCAATATGAACAAGCTCCCGAGTGGTTTACCAATTGGGAAGCCAATGATCTGATTGCCTGGCGCGACAAGAATGGTGATGGCGTCATGCAATATCGTGCCGGTGACGCATTCGCAGGCAGTCCGGAGTTCACAGAGGGCGGCGTTGGCAATTCGGGAGAACGCCTGCTCGATAACGCGGCGACGGACAATGAAAACGAAGTCTATGTGGACCGCGACATAATGGTTCTGGCGAACCCGGAGATTGGCAATTTGCCCGGATGGGTAATCGCATTGGTAGCGGCAGGCGGCTTGGCTGCTGCCCTATCAACGGCCGCAGGCCTGCTGCTCGTCATTTCAAGTTCGGTCAGTCACGATCTGCTGAAATCGACCTTCAAGCCGAACATCACGGAAAAGGGTGAACTGCTCGCTGCACGTCTTGCGGCCACCGCAGCTATCGTGGTTGCCGGGTATCTCGGGATTTATCCGCCAGGATGGGTGGCGCAAGTGGTCGCTTTCGCTTTCGGTCTTGCAGCAGCCAGCCTTTTCCCCGCCATCTTCATGGGCATTTTCAGCAAGCGAATGAACCGCGAAGGTGCGATTGCAGGCATGGTAACCGGCCTGACTTCAACATTCCTCTACATCGCATACTTCAAGCTGTGGGAACCAGCCGCAAACACAGCCGAAAACTGGCTGTTTGGCATTTCGCCTGAGGGGATAGGCGTGATCGGAATGGTCTTGAACTTCACCGTTGCGATCGCAGTGGCGCGGATGACCGCCAAACCGCCCGCCGAAATCGATGCCTTGGTAGAAAACATTCGCGTGCCGCGCGGCGCCGGAGCCGCGCAGGGGCACTAACCTCTACCTGTTTTGGCGTCCTTCGATCAGGCTTTCGACCACGCTTGGATCAGCCAGCGTCGAGGTATCGCCAAGCGATCCATAGTCATTCTCCGCAATCTTGCGGAGGATACGCCGCATGATCTTTCCAGACCGAGTTTTGGGCAGAGCCGGCGTCAAGTGAATGTGATCAGGCGTGGCGATTGGGCCGATTTCCTTGCGCACATGCTGGCGCAGTTCAGCCACCAAATCGTCCGTGACTTCAGCATCGGCATTCAAGGTAACATAGCAATAGATGCCCTGCCCCTTGATGTCGTGCGGATATCCGACAACCGCCGCCTCGGAAACAAGCGGATGTAGCACCAGCGCACTTTCCACCTCTGCCGTGCCCATCCGGTGTCCGGACACGTTGATCACATCGTCGACGCGGCCAGTGATCCAGTAATAGCCGTCTTCGTCGCGGCGACAGCCATCGCCGGTAAAGTACTTGGCCGTATAGGTGCTGAAATAGGTCTGCACGAAGCGTTCGTGATCGCCATAGACAGTGCGCGCTTGACCTGGCCAGCTGTAGGTGATGCACAGATTGCCGCTGGTTGCTCCGCCCAGAATTTCGCCTTCATTGCCGACCAGTTGTGGCCGCACACCGAAGAACGGCCTGCCCGCGCTGCCTGGTTTCATGTCATGCGCGCCGGGTAGCGTCGTGATCATGCAGCCGCCGGTTTCAGTCTGCCACCAAGTGTCGATAATCGGGCAGCGCCCTTCGCCCACCACTTCGTGATACCAGCGCCATGCTTCTGGATTGATCGGCTCGCCCACTGTGCCGAGCAGCCGCAGCGAGGACCGGTCATGCGCCCTCACGAAGCTATCACCCTCGCGCATCAGTGCGCGAATAGCCGTGGGCGCAGTGTAGAAAATGTTGACTTTGTGCTTGGCGATAACGTCCCAAAAACGCCCATGGTCTGGGTAATTCGGCACACCTTCAAACACGATCTGCGTGGCGCCGTTCATCAGTGGGCCGTAAACGATATAGCTGTGCCCTGTGACCCAGCCAATATCGGCGGAGCACCAGAACACTTCGCCAGGTTGATAATCGAAAATGTAGTTGAACGTCGTCGCGGCCCACACTCCGTATCCGCCGGTGGTGTGCAGCACGCCCTTGGGCTTTCCGGTCGAGCCCGAAGTGTAGAGAATGAACAGCGGGTCTTCGGCGTTCATTTCCTCGCACGGGCAATCCGCGTCAGATTTCACATCATGATACCAGTGATCGCGACCCTCCGTCATCGCAACGTCTGCGCCGGTATGCTTGACCACCAAGACGCCTGATACATCCACGCCATCGATCTTCAGCGCGGCATCGACATTGTCTTTCAGCGGTATCGGCTTTGATCCTCGCAGCCCACTATCAGCCGTAACCACGAACCGGCTGCCGCAATCAACGATACGCCCTGCAAGTGCCTCGGGCGAAAAGCCGCCAAACACAACCGAATGGATCGCACCGATGCGCGCGCAGGCCAGCATCGCGAGCACGCCTTCGATCACCATCGGCATGTAGATCGTCACGCGCTCACCTTTGGTGACACCCAACGCTTTTAGCGCATTGGCCATTTGCACCACTTCGGCATGCAACTCGCGATAGGTAAGCGAGCGACCGGGCGACGCCGGATCGTCTGGCTCAAAAATCAGCGCGGTTGTATCGCCGCGCTCTGCAACGTGGCGATCAACCGCATTGTAACACAGGTTCAACGTGCCATCAGCGAACCACTTGATATCGACGGGATCATACGACCATTCACCACCTTTGTCGGGAGCCTGCACCCAGTCCAGCCGCTGTGCCTGCTCCAGCCAGAAACCGTCCGGATCTTGAAGCGAACGCGCATACATCGCGTCATATTGTTCGGCGGTGCAATGCGTTGGG
>JABDKI010000189.1 GCA_013002295.1 Altererythrobacter sp. | reverse complement strand
ACCAGCACCGTGCAATCGCGCGCCTGCGCAGTGGTTGCTCGCGGCACCTATATATTTGCCCTGCCCGGCTCGAATGGCGCGGTGAAAGACGGCTGGGATGGTATCCTCGCCGAACAGCTCGACAGTCGCAATCGCCCGTGTAACTTCGTGGAACTGATGCCGCGCCTCAAAGAAAGCTAAAGCCGCTTCAAGCCAGACGCCTCCAGGCAGTTTCGCAAATCGCCAGCTTGCCCCTCACCTAACGCCGATTTCGGAACCAAATTATAAAGCATCTCGTTCTGCATCAGGATGAAGACGCTTTCCTGTTCGTCCCAAGCATAAAGGTCTTTCCAGGCGATGCGCGATCTAGCGCTCTCGCCTTCAAGCGCAAACCCATTCTCATCCCAGCTTAATGTGATCAGCTCCCGCAGCAGGCTGGTTTGCTGAAACATCCGCCGGGTTTGCCGAGGTAGAACCCAAAACTGCACCACCGCTAGAATGAACGCGAACGTGAGCACCAACCAAGAGAGTATCGGCAACGCGCCTCCCATCCTTCCGTCATTGCCCAATGCAAGGCCGAGAAGAGCCACTGCAATTGCAAAGATCAGGAACGGCGGGATCGGGACCTTTATTTTGCGCTTCATGATCAGGCGGGCAGCCGAAAGTGCGTGTTCTTCTTCGACCCTGAATTGTGTTTCGCGAATCGTCATGCTCGCACCATAGCGCGATTGCTCAAACCGCGTGCATGTTCTTTCTTTGTTCTTCTTGAGGTGCTATGGTTCAAGCATGGGAACATCACCAATCCATGCTAAAGCCGTGGGCCGCGGCGCACAATCCGTCTCGGTACCGACACGCTTTGGATTAGATACACGCGAAGCAGATGGCGATTGGCGCGACTATGTTGAGCAACTGGATGGCCCCGCGCCCAAGCTCCACACACGAGTTACGGAAGAACGTCCACGAACCATCCTGAGCTTCAACCAGTCGCCCGACATTCCCTTCGATCGTTCGATCAACGCCTATCGCGGGTGCGAACATGGCTGCGTCTATTGCTATGCACGTCCAACCCATGCCTACCACGATCTATCGCCAGGGCTCGATTTTGAAACGCAACTATGGGCAAAGCCGAACGCAGCGGAAATCTTACAGCAAACCTTGGCCAAGGCGAAGTACCGCCCTGCCCCGATAGCGCTTGGAACCAACACAGATCCCTATCAGCCGATTGAGAGGCGATACCGCATCACACGACAAGTGTTGGAGGTCTGCCTGGAGACCCGCCATCCTGTGACGATCACAACGAAGTCTGACAGTGTGCTGGATGATCTCGACTTACTAACCGAAATGGCAAGTATGAACCTGACTGCTGTTGCAATCTCAGTCACCAGTCTTGACCCCAAATTATCGGGTAAACTCGAACCGCGTGCCGCATCGCCGGCCAAACGCTTGGCAGCGTTGGGAAAACTCGCCTCAGCCGGTATCCCGACACACTGCTCGGTCTCTCCCGTAATCCCGGCCATCACCGACGAATTCATGGAAGCGATCATTGCGCATGTTGGAGGGCTTGGCGTGCAGTCAGCCGGATGGATCCCCCTTCGTTTGCCACATGAAGTTGCGCCGCTTTTCAGAGAATGGCTGGCTGTGCATTTCCCCGATCGCGCCGGCAAAGTTATGAGCATTGTCCGCTCGATCAGGAACGGCCGTGACAATGATCCTGATTTCTTCAGCCGGATGGGCCCCACGGGTGTTTGGGCGGACCTGTTCCGTGCGCGATTCCGTTTGGCCCGCAAGCGCGCCGGCCTTGGCCCCGCGCGCATCGAACTGGACTCATCGCAGTTCAGAAGGCCCGAACTGGGTGGGCAGCTGCGACTTTTTTGATCGAACAGCTTCGGTCAAAACCTCACGAATTGTATAGATTCGACATTTTTGCAGAATTCTGCTTTATCCGATTTTCGTGAACCAACAAAAGTTGGACACTTCGGGGAGCATGCCAGAAATGGAATTCGTTTTCAGTCCTGTGCGACATTTTCAGCGCGTAAGCGCGCTGCAAAGACGCCTACGTCAGATTCGCGCAACTTCGGCTAAGGCCGTTGGTTTCACATTGATTGTGCAGCCAAACGACTAAAGCAAAAAAAGAGCGGCTCACAATGAGCCGCTCTATTAAGTCAGCAACATACTCAATACGAAACGCATCAAGCTTTTCGGGTCGCAGGTGTGTGTTAGGCGAAATCGCTAACCTGCGGCAAACCGGCTTCAAACTATCTAGTATAGTCAGTCACTTACAGGGCACGGCTGTTAACTTCTTTGCGGCCCACATGTCGATGATCGCGAATCACGCCTTAGCCGAAACCTCCACCGACATCACCCGGGGCGAAGCGGATAAGGCGGCTATCCGCCAGCGCAGCGGTGCGGTTCACAACCGCCTGCTGATAGTCGGCATCCTTAATCATTTCGAAAAAGGCACCGGAATTGGGATATTGCGCGACAAAGCCATCATGCCATTCGCGCGTGTCGGGGCCCGTCACCATCGTCTGAAACGCGCCTCGCCACACGATCTCTCCGCCAACCCGGCGAAATATCGGGCCGGACGTCTTGCCATACTCCTCATAAGCGCGCTTGCCGCTCCAGCCATTGCTGTGATGTTCGTGCCCTTCTGGGTACTCTGCGAGGTCACGGTACAGTAGCAAGTTGAGCATGTGTATCGGCTCGTCGCGCGGCAGTTCCTTGAATGCCTGAAAATTGGCTGGTGATGGATCGATGTAGACGTCGCTCATGCTGCTCACCCTTCCAATCGATAGTCGGCGAAGCGATCGCGCAGATCCTTCTTTGATATCTTTCCAGTGGCCGTGTGAGGAATATCATCTACAAACTCGACCGCGTCGGGCATCCACCACTTCGCAATCTGCGGTTCAAGATGC
>JABDKI010000158.1 GCA_013002295.1 Altererythrobacter sp. | reverse complement strand
CAGCGCATGGAGCCGTATGAAACCGTCGTGGTCGATGTGGACGAAGATTATTCGGGAACCGTTGTCGAGAAGATGGCGACCCGCAAGGCCGAAATGACCGACATGCGCCCGAGCGGTGGCGGCAAGACCCGCCTGACCTTCCTCGCGCCCAGTCGCGGCCTGATCGGCTATCACGGTGAATTCCTGTCCGACACGCGCGGCACCGGCATCATGAACCGTCTGTTCGAGAAATACGGCCCGTACAAAGGCGCAGTCGGTGGCCGCAACAATGGCGTGCTGATTTCCAACAGCGATGGTGACACCGTAGCTTACGCGCTCAACATGCTCGAAGAGCGAGGTGAGTTGTTCGTCGGCAGCCAGGTCAAGGTTTATGAAGGCATGGTGATCGGCGAGAATGCCAAGCCGGATGATCTGGAAGTCAATCCGATGAAAGCCAAGCAGCTTTCTAACGTGCGTTCGTCGGGCAAGGATGATGCCATCCGCCTGACCCCGCCACGCCGGATGAGCCTGGAACAAGCGATTGCCTATATCGACGATGATGAAATGGTCGAGGTGACCCCGCAATCGATCCGCTTGCGCAAAGCACTCCTCTGCCCGCACGAGCGCAAGAAAGCGAAGCGCAAGAAAGAAGTGGCGTAAGCGACTGATCACTTAAGCTCGCGTGGTGTAGCCATCGCGCGCGGTCCCTGTTACCCGCTTCCGCCATGGAAACGGGAACTCTGGTTACACTCGCGCTCTACTTTGTCTTGATGATTGGCATCGGGCTGTTTGCCTGGCGCAAATCAACCAACACGTCAGAAGGATATCTGCTGGCGGGGCGCAACCTGCCGCCAGCGGTTGCCGCGCTCAGCGCAGGCGCATCGGATATGTCTGGCTGGCTGCTGCTGGGACTGCCCGGCGCGCTCTATGCCAGCGGTTTGGTCGAAGCATGGATCGGGATCGGCTTGTTCGCTGGTGCTGTGGTCAATTGGATCGTGGTGGCCCCACGCCTTCGCCGGCAGACCGAAGAGCTCGGCAATGCGCTGACCATCCCCGAATTCCTCGCTAACCGCTTCCCGGACAAAGCCGTGGCGCTTCGGGTCGTGTCTGCGATCGTGATTGTCGCCTTCTTCACCGTTTACACCGCGGCGGGTCTAGTCGGCGGCGGCAAGTTGTTCGAGACGGCCTTTGCGGGCCTGTTGCCGGGTGTCGCCATGAGCGATTACATGCTCGGCATCTGGATCACCGCCGGGGTCGTGCTTGCCTACACCATGGTGGGCGGATTTCTGGCAGTAAGCCTGACGGACTTCGTTCAAGGCTGCATTATGGTCATCGCGCTGGTGCTGATGCCGCTGGTCGTGATGTTTGGCAGTGGCGGCGAGGCGGGCGGATCGATCGCTGATGTTGCCGCATCGCAGCCCGGTTTCCTCAGCCTTACCGAAGGACTGACACTGCTCGGCTTTATCAGCGCGGTCACATGGGGCCTCGGCTATTTCGGGCAGCCGCACATCATTGTTCGCTTCATGGCCATCCGTACCATCGAACAAGTCAAAACCGCGCGAACTATCGGCCTAACATGGATGGGTGTCGCGCTGATCGGAGCCATTGGCATCGGCATAACCGGGCGCGCCTATGCGGAGCGAAACGGACTGGAGGTCGAGGATCCCGAAACAATCTTCATCATCCTGTCCGAGCTGTTGTTCCACCCGCTGATCACTGGCTTCCTGCTAGCTGCATTGTTGGCGGCCATCATGAGCACGATCAGTTCACAGTTACTGGTGTCTTCCAGCTCGCTGACAGAGGATTTCTATCGGTTGTTCTTGCGCAAAGGCGCCAGCGAGCGAGAGCGAGTGAATGTCGGGCGGATTTGTGTAGCGTTGGTGGCGCTCGCCGCCATTGTCATCGCAAGCGATCCTGACAGCCAGGTGCTGGGCCTCGTCTCCAACGCCTGGGCCGGATTTGGCGCGGCTTTCGGCCCTCTGATCATCCTAGCACTAACCTGGGACAAGATGACCGGTGCGGGAGCAGTGGCTGGCCTTGTCACAGGCGCTGCCGTAGTCGCGGCATGGATCGCATTGGGCCTCAATGCCAGCTTGATCGGCGGGCAAGGCCTTTATGAAATCGTGCCCGGATTTATCGCGGCCTGGCTTGCCATCGTGTTGGTGAGCCAAGAAACCGGAACCGGGCGCGCGGCGCAGGGTTGATAGCGACGAGACTGGAGAGAATTATGCACCCCACCAAATTGACGCTCGCTGCTATTGCCACGGTCAGCCTGTCCGTGCCGACAATGGCTGAAGACCAGGCAGGCGATACGCCCGCGGCCCGGCCCGTGCATGAGCAAATCGGTGCAGGTGGCCGACCTGTGGGTGCGCCATGGTCGCGCAGCCCGGTCCATGCACAACACGGCATGGCTGCGACTGCGCATCCTCTCGCCACGCAGATCGCGCTCGATATCCTGAAAGACGGCGGCAATGCGGTTGATGCGGCCATCGCGGCCAATGCGGCACTCGGTCTGATGGAGCCGACCGGTAACGGAATCGGCGGCGATATTTTCGCGATCATCTACGATCCCAAGTCCGATCAGCTGTACGGCATCAACGGCTCTGGTCGCAGCCCCGCCGGGCAAACACTCGACCAACTGAAAGAGAAGCTGGGCGGAGCGGATCGCTTGCCGCCCGTTGGCCCGCTTCCGGTCACGATCCCTGGCACAGTCGATGGCTGGTTCACCATGCACAAACGTTTTGGCAAAATGCCCATGGCAGAGGTACTCGCGCCAACCATCACCTATGCCCGCGAGGGTCATCCTGTCGCACCGGTGATCGGAATGTATTTCGAGCGCTCGCTTACTGCCTATGAGCGCCGCTTGGAAAGCTATCCATTCGAGTTTGAAAACGCGCGCAAGACATGGTTCGCAGACGGCGCGCCCAAGGCAGGCGAAATCTTCAAGAACCCTGACCTTGCGGACACGCTGGAGCGGATCGCGCAAAACGGTCGCGACGAATTCTACGAAGGCCAAAGCGCGGCGGTGATGGTCGATTACCTGCAACGTCAGGGAAGTGCTTACACGCTGGAAGACTTCGCCAGCCACCGCACCGAATGGGTTGAGCCTGCTTGCGTCACTTATCGCGACGGGTTCGAGCTGTGTGAGCTACCACCCAACGGTCAGGGATTTGCCGCACTGCAAATGGTCAACATCCTGAAGAACGTTGATCTGCGCCAATGGGAACGCGGCAGCCCGCAAGTGATCCATTACATTACCGAAGCCAAGCGGCTCGCCTATGCTGATGTTGCGCGCTTCTACGCTGATCCAGATTTTGCACCCTTCCCGATGGACTTGCTGTCAGACGCGTATGGCAAGGCGCGCTTCGACCTGATCGATTCAGCCAAAGCTACGCCGGAGTTTGGCCCGGGCGAGCCAAAGCTGGAGGGGCCCGGCGACACAACCTATCTGACCGTGGTCGATGGCGACGGGTTGATGGTCAGCCTGATCCAGTCGAACTATCGCGGTATGGGCGGCGGGCTGACACCCGACGGCCTCGGCTTCATGTTTCAGGATCGCGGAGAGCTGTTCAGTCTCGATCCCGCGCACCCCAATGCCTATGAACCCGCCAAGCGCCCCTTCCAGACAATCATTCCGGCCTTCGTGAAGAAGGATGGCAAGCCCTACATGACGCTGGGCCTGATGGGCGGCGGGATGCAGCCGCAGGGGCATGTGCAGGTGCTGATCAACATCGTCGATTATGGCATGAACCTGCAGGAAGCTGGCGATGCCGCACGCATCAATCACGATGGTGGCCGCCAACCGACTGAACCGCTGACTGGCCCTGCGCGCGATCCGCTGGGGACGCTTAATGTTGAACCCGGTATTCCGGCAGAGACCGTCGCCGCACTGCAGGAGATGGGTCACAATGTTCGCGTCGTATCGAACGGCATCATGTTCGGCGGATATCAGGCGATAGCGCGCGACCCCGACACTGGCGTGCTGACCGGCGCGACCGAAATGCGGAAAGACGGGCAAGCCCAAGGATTCTAACTCGAACCTGAGAACTGCGCAGAATCTGTAACCAAACGCACGTCCGTCGCGAAACTCCAAATGACTGAGGCACGCTCGCCTCAACTCAGGGACTGGAGTTTTGCAGATGTTTCGCTTTCTTGCTTTGATTACGGTTGTTGCAGCCGTCTTCTTTGCCGCCACACAGCTAACCGCCAAGGACGCACCTGAAGGTTGGGTGCAATATACGCCCGAAGCTTTAGCAGCAGCGCAAGCCAGCGGCGACCCGGTCGTGGTCGATGTGTTCGCTCCGTGGTGCCCCACATGCCGCGCGCAAGCGCCGATCCTGGACGAACTGCGTCTGGATGACCGTTTGGCGGATGCGACCTTCATCAAAGTCAATTTTGACGAGAACAAAGCCTTCCTGCGTGCGCACCGCATTCCGCGGCAATCGACCATTCTTGTGTTCAAGGGCCGCACGGAAGTCGCACGGTCAATTGCTGAAACCAACCGCATGCGCCTGCGCGCGGTGGTTCTGAACGCCCTCTAATCCGGACATCCTAGGCGGCCTCGACAACCAGTATGATCACCAG
>JABDKI010000156.1 GCA_013002295.1 Altererythrobacter sp. | reverse complement strand
CGCCTTGCCCGACGAAGTAAGAGCACAGCTCCTGCGCCTTGGGGTTGCCGCCGACTGCTGCCTTGTCGATGGTGCGAAGCGCGGGTTCTGACAGCAGCATCATCAGCGGCATCGGCAGTGCGGGAAGGCCGGCCTCTTCCCACATGGCGTGCCAGCCGCTGCGCAATTGGCGCGAATATTTGCCGGTGCGATGTTTTGAACGGATCGTGTCACGGCTGGTGGCCTGAACCATCTTCTCGCGGAATACTTCGTGCGTTTCAGCTTCGGTGGTGGCCAGCCACACACTGCCGCACCATGCGCCCGCTGCGCCCATTGCCATCATGCCCGCCATCTGCCTGCCGTTCATGATGCCGCCTGCCGCAAGAACCGGAATATCCGCGCCCGCTTCTTCGATTGCTTGCAAGACTTCGGGGATCAGCACGATCGTGCTGACCTCGCCGCAATGCCCGCCGCCTTCGCCGCCTTGTGCAACGATGACATCCACACCGGCGTCGATCTGCTTCATCGCATGTTCTTTTGCACCAACCAGCGCCGCCACGGGTATGCCGTGTTTTTTACCAGCTTCGATCATTTGCGGCGGTGCTGTGCCCAGCGCATTGGCGATCAGCCGCACGGGGTGATTGAAGCTGACTTCGAGTAGCTCCTGCCCCAGTGATGTATTGGGTTGTTGCGATCCGCCCAACGGCGTTGCGCCGCCCTCGTCGAGCCCTGCCTCTCGCAAGATCTGGCGGGTAAAATCGCGATATTGCTGAGGGATCGCTGCGACCACTTCATCAGCCGTCACTGAGTGATCGACCGCTTGCACTTCAGGGATCAGAACGTCGACGCCGTATGGCTTGCCGTCGATATTATCATCGATCCACTTAAGCTCGGTTTCCAGCTGCTGAGGCGTGAAGCTGACCGCGCCCAGCACACCAAAGCCGCCGGCCCTGCTGACCGCAGCCACAACGTCGCGGCAATGCGAAAAGGCAAACAGCGGGAATTCACATCCCACCATATCTGTCATGCGAAACGGCATATATCTATCTCTCCCTTGGGCCTTAGCACTAGCGCGCGAATTCACGCTTGCCGAGTCGCGCAATTGAGAGGGTACCGGACCTGCAAAAAAGAAGCGGGCTGACCAGCGTGATCACCCGCCAGTCAGCCCGTCGACACACAGCTGCGTCGATTAGAAGTCACCGTCATTGCCCGGCGACTGTTATTCCCCCGGCCGGGTCGCGTAGCCGGGGGAAACTCATCAATCGTTGAGTGTGATTTCGCGAACATGCCATTGGCCGGTCAGTTCGCGGATATTGTTGTAGACTTCGCGGACGGTACGCTGGTTGCTTTCAACCCGTTGCTCGCCCCATGCAGCCATGAATTCATCATAGCGTTGCTTGCTCGGCTCCAGGTCCGCAGTCTTGGCGTATTTCACCACCAACAACAGGTCGAACTGGTCGCCAGCGCCATTGGTGTTTGCGTAGATGGCATAATCTTCGATGTGCCCCAGGCTTTTGGCCACGTCGTTTGCCGCTACCCAGGTGCCCTTTAGGTTTTCGAGATATGTTTCGAATTCACCTGGCTCGATGTTCACTGTGACCATCTCATAGACGGAAGCTGAAGCTTCGTAGTCTTCGAAAGGTACCATTTGCGCAGCAGCAGGTGTTGCCAGTGCGAATGCGCTGCCAGCGATGGCTGCGGTTGCAAATGCCTTGGTCAGCTTCTTTGAAAAAGTCATGTGAGTTCCCCTGTTTTTCTAAGTGTTGATCAAATGTTCCGTGCTGACCGGACCTGACAAAGTGCGTCGTGAAATTGCCTAGGACCCGATCGGCGAAACCATTGATCGGCGCATTGGCAAAAATAGTCCTTCCCGAAAGCTTAGGGTTCTCTTAGGTGTGCCTAAGGTCGCATCATTGCTGCAGGAATCGGGGATTTGGGCAGCGCCAGTCAGCGCATATAGCAGCGCTTTTGGGGGTCACAATTGGCGCAGGTTTGCATCGGTGATGCACAGGTGGATTTCGCCGCGCGTGTTATCGAATGCGGCGGAAGAACTGCTTCGGTCGAACCCAAAGTCATGGCTGTTTTGCACTTGATGATGCAGCGTGCCGGCGAGGCGATCACGCGCGAAGATCTGATCAAGAACATCTGGGACGTGCGTTTTGGTGGTGATGAGCGTTTGTCGCGCGCAATTTCCATTCTGCGCCACGCGATGGGCGACAGTGCGGGCAAGCAATGCTGCATCGAAACGATACCTAAGCACGGCTACCGGCTGGTTGCTGAAATTGGCGATGTAGCCGCACCGCAACAGCCAGCCGAAGTCATCGCGGAAGCCAAACCTGCGGTTTCGCCGCATTCGGTCGCTGTGCTGCCGTTTGATGTGATGACGGCCAGCGGGGATCAGCGGTATATCGGCGACGGCATTTCGGAAGAAATTATCAACGCACTCGCGCATGTGGATGACTTGCATGTCGCGGGCCGCATTTCCACATTTGCCCTAGCCCGCGCGGAGCTTTCGCTCGAAGATATTGCAGCCAAGCTCAACGTGGCATTCGTGGTCGAAGGATCCGTCAGGCAGTCGGGCGAAGTCACGCGGATTACCGCGCAGCTGATCTGCGCCGATGACGGCTTCCACCGCTGGTCGGAAGAGTTTGATGGCAATGCAAACGACCTCTTCGGGCTCTATGGGCGCGTCGCAAAATCGAGCGTGGTGAATATCTCGCGAGCGCTCGATCTGGTGCATGACAAGGACCACTCTGAATCGCCCATTCGTGATCAGGACTTGTTCGAGATGTTTCTGGAGGGGCGGGCGGCCACGCACCAGCGCGACGGGGAAAGTTCGCTGCCCATGGCGATTGATTTGCTTGGTCAAGTGGTTGAACGCGATCCGACGTTCCCGGAAGCCTGGGCGTTTCTGGCGATCGCGCACTATTTCATGCTTGAATATAAGCACACGCCCGACTGGCGCGAGCATTTGAAGCAAGCGAAGCTTGCTACCTCAAAGGCGGTGGCGCTTGCACCCGACGCACCGACTACCACGGTTCCGCGCCTGTTCGCTGCTGCGCACGAAGGACGGCTGGATGCGCATGCCAAATTGGTCGAGGCTTTGTCGGAGCGGATGCCGGGGCAGTCGCTGGCGGAGTTTCATCTGTCGACCATCTTGGTCGGTTGCGGGCTGATGCGCCAAGGGCTGGAGCACTTGGAGCATGCGATGCAGGCCGAGCCGATGTCGCATGCGGGCAATTCACTCCTCAGTTCAGCGCGCCATATCCTGGGCGATGTCGAGGACCCTGAAAG
>JABDKI010000155.1 GCA_013002295.1 Altererythrobacter sp. | reverse complement strand
ACTCAGCCCGCTCCCGATGCCGTGCCGGTCGATCTGCCGGAAACCGAAATGACCAATGTGCCGGTCAGCGATGAAGGTGGCGTGCCCTCAGGCGATTAGGGGTTTGGGGCTGCCCGGCCTGTTCACTGCCAACCCCAAGCGGGTGGGGGAGGCTCTATTGGCGTGCTTGCATCAAAGCGCACACGGAACAGTCGCGTCGGATCGTTCCGCCGCGTCAGCTGGTAGACGAAGTACGAGTTCTCGCTGTCAACAGCTGTGACTTCCAGTCGCCATACATTAGTGAGCGATGCGTCTAGGCCTTCGCGGGTAAACAGGGCGATGCTTTCCTGATCCACCGGAAAATCCTGAGCCGTGGCTGAGCCATCATCGGCTGTATCACCGCCATATTGCGTGACCGCGTCCTCGCTGCCGTCATCGTGGCGATGATCGTGCTTCAGCCGCAGGCCAGCATCGGTCCGCGTCACAACCCAAGTGCGCGAGCGATCGAAACCATCCGGGTAGTCATCGCTTGCCATGTGAAATGCCACAGCGATCACCCTCTCGTCACACTGCGCCCAATGCGCGACCATGTCGCGGCCCTGCCAGTCGGCATCGCGTTCGTCCTCGCTCACGATCTCGCCCGCATAGGTATTCCCGCAATGGCTGGACAGCGCATCCCAGAATGCGTCTTGCGGGCTTGGTACTGATGCGGTTTCGGCAGGCGCAGAGCATCCCACCAGCACCAGTGCCAATGCGGCCACGCAGTTTCTCATATCCAGAGCGTTTCCGGATCTGGCATTGGCTCGTGCTTTTGCGCTTTCATCAAGCTCATCACGCTGCGCACGCCGAACCAGACCGCGATCAACGGGAACAGCAGCAGTCCAATGACCACCAGCGACAGGACGCCCGCGACGATGGACGCGAGGAAGCTGTACCAGAATGTGCGCATCAGATAGCTGTAATGCGATCGTTGCCATTCGGCTTCGGGCTCGCTGCCCCAGACATGGGCCAGGATGATGCCGACAATTCCGGTGATGCCTGTCGCGAAGCTCAAAATGTACAGCAGGCTGATGATGGTCGGACGGTTCGCGTCGAAACCTCCGCTTTGCGCTGGCGGCCCGCCGCTGCTGCCCGGAGCTGGTTGATTGGTCATGAATATTTCCCCTTAGGCACTATGCTAACGCCCGGCCAATTGGTTGCAAGCCCGGTCTTGCTGTCAGGCCAAGAGATTGTCAGAAGGCATGACGTATCCAACGGAAGGGAAATTCATGAAAACCGTACTGTCACTCGCTGCAGCATCGCTTGCCTTTGCCTCACCTTCCGCCGTGTTGGCGCAGGAAGAGGAAATGGAAGAGGTGGTCGTCACCTCGGACATGGAGTTTCCCGATGACGCGGTTTGGATGCACAGCTTTGACGCCTATGAAAGCGAAGCGGGCAAGCCCAATGGCGCATTCCGCCGCGCGCTCTCCTTCATCCGCGCGATGGAAGCCGAGGGGGTTGATCCCGAACGCGTGAAGGTTGCGATTGTCGTCCACGGCCCCGCCGTCTTCGATGTCGTCAATGACGCGCGCTACGGCGAGAAGTATGAAGGCGAGACCAACCAGGCCTATAACAATATCGCGCAGCTGATCGGCTATGGTGCGGAAATCTGGGTGTGCGGCGTGGCGGCGAAATATCACGGCGTTGGCAATGCGCATCTGCTTGACGGTGTAAGAATGGCGCCTAGTGGCACTGTCGCTCATGCCGAGTTGCAGCGGCGCGGCTTTGGCCTCAACGCATATTGAGCTAGGAAATTCAACCGGGTCGCACCGAGGAGAATTGGTATGGCTTTGGGCCTTGGCCGCGCTGCGCGCACCGCTGAAGAATTTGGCATCAACATGATGGCTGCGGCAAGTGTGCCGCCACAGAATTTCAAACCGCTTGAGAGCGAGCCGGGCGATGTATTCATCACCACTTGGGCGAAGAGCGGCACCACGATGATGCAGCAGATGTTTCATCAGATCCGCATGATCGCCGCGACGGGCGAGGGCGACATGGACTTTGATGACATCAGTCGCATGACACCGTGGGAAGATACGGGACCTTTGATCGATTACGACGTCAATGGGCCGCAGCGCGCCCAGCCACGCGGTTTTAAATCTCACCGCGAATACGAACGGCTACCAGCGGGCGGGCGCTATGTCGTTACGCTTCGCGACCCGCACGAAACCTATGTGTCGTTCTACCGATTCTTTGATGGGTGGCACATCGAGCGCGGCGCATTATCGCTAGAGGAATACATGCCATTGTGGCTGAGCGGCGGGCCGGGCGGATGCGATTACTTCACGCATTTGCTCAGCTGGTACGCGCGGCGCAGTGGGCCAGATACGCTGTTGGCTACGTACAGGTGGGCGGTGAAGAACAAACGGGCGATGATCCGGCGGTTAGCCGAATTCTGCGAGTTAGAGCTGTCAGAGGAGCAAGTCTCTCTGGTCGAGAAGATGACTTCGCGTGAATTCATGCACCGGCATCTCGACAAGTTCGATGACAAGATGGTTGCCGAAGCGCTGGAGAAGCGCGTCGGCATTCCGGCGACGAGCGATTCGACCAAGGTGCAGGCATCCAGCAGTGATGCGAATCAGGTGCCCGATTCAATTGCTCGGCAGATCAATGAAATGTGGGCAGAGCGCGTGACGCCGGTAACTGGCCATACAAGTTTCGCTGAATTGGCGCAGGAGCTTGACGCTCAATCGCACCAGTCCTGAAACTCCCACGGGCCGGGACCCTCTGCGAGATCTGCGTCTATCATATATTCGGCCAGCGTTTCGCTGGAGCCATCGGAGGCTGTTCTCCGCACACTGCGCAATTCGCGGCCATAGCGATCGCGCGGGGGATCACTACCGCCATCCCATTCAAATGCCCCGCGATTGAGCCAGTCACGCAATGCGGCTTGCGCGCGGATCGCAGCGGCACTTTCCGCCGGGCATTTCCCCTCTATTTCAGGCGCATCGAACCCGGTCAGGCGGATGCGCCGCGCGCTGCCGCCATAGCCGAGCGTGACAGTGTCGCCATCCGATACGCAAGCAAATCCGCGCCCGCGCTCACCGCAAGTGTCGAAGCGGTATTGCGTCTCGTTCCAGTCCGCCATTTCTGCAGCGATTGGCCGATAGATGAACCACCACGCCAGCATCACCAGGATCAGCAAGACGGGGATGCGCCACATCACCCACCAGCCGAGCCAGCGCTGCTTGCGCGATCTGCGAGAGCGGCGTTTGAACATCCCGCAAAGCTATCATGCTGATGCCCAAATACAAACGGGCCGCAGGATTGCTCCGACGGCCCGCAAACACGCGCTGATCGCGCGAGATGGGTTTGGCTTACGCTTCGATCGGCGTCAGCGAACCGGTGCCGGTCGGCGTTTCGGTGGTCAGGCATTCGCCATCGTCAACATAAGTCCAGGCATTGCCTTGGTAATCGACAGTGCTGGTGCCTGCACAGCTTGTGCCCGGGCCAGCGGCGCAGTCATTCTGGCCGGCAAGCGAGATGCCATAGCATTTGTCCGGTTTGCCATCGCCTTCAACGCTGACGTCAGAAACAGCTACTTCGGTTGCTTCTTCAGAAACGCTGGAAGCGTCTGCGCTTGTGTCTGCATCTTCAGCAGCTGGCGAACATGCGGCGGCGAGGCCAGCAGCGATAGCGACTGCAAAGCCGCCTTTGATCTGTTGGGTATTCATGGATTCACTCCCTTTCGTCTTCAAGTCACGACATCCCGCAACGGGACAGACATCTGGCAATTCGCCAGTTTCTGAAGAAAGGTTACACGCAATGATCATGCTTTGCACTTTTTCTCCAAACAGCTAAGCGCAAGCTCAAGTCAACCAAGCGAATTTCAGACCAGGAGAAGCGCGATGAGCGCGAGTAGCGATCCCAATATGCTGGCAAAGGCCGAAGTGCTGATAGAAGCGCTGCCCTATTTTCAGCGCTACGCCGGGCGAACATTCGTGGTGAAATATGGCGGGCATGCTATGGGCGACCCCGATGCAGCGCGCGACTTTGCCGAGGATATCGTGCTGCTGCGCGCGGTCGGGATCAATCCGGTGGTCGTGCACGGCGGCGGGCCGCAGATTGGCGCCATGCTGGAGAAGCTGGGCGTTGAGACCACCTTTGTCGATGGCTTGAGAGTGACGGATAAAGCGACGGCCGATGTCGCCGAAATGGTGTTGTCCGGCGCGATCAACAAACAATTGGTCGGCTGGCTTGCCAGCGCTGGTGGTAAAGCGATTGGGATATCCGGCAAGGACGGCAATCTTGTGCGCGCGAAAAAGGTGGAGCGCACGACCCGCGATCCCGACAGCAATATCGAGCGCGCGGTCGATCTGGGTTTCGTGGGTGAGCCCGAGCATGTTGATACCGCCATTATCGACACCGCCGTTGCATCGGGCATGATTCCGGTGATTGCGCCCATCGCTGCCGATGCCGAAGGCAACACCTATAACATTAATGCGGACACTATGGCCGGTGCAATTGCAGCGGCGCTGGGAGCGGCGCGGCTGTTCCTGCTGACCGATGTAGCAGGCGTGCTCGACAAAAGCGGCGCTTTGCTGACCGATTTGTCGCCGGCAGACATCGCCAAACTCAAGGAAGACGGCACAATCTCTGGCGGGATGATTCCCAAGCTGGAAACCTGTGTGTCAGCGGTAGAGGCTGGTTGCGAGGCGGCGGTGGTGCTCGACGGGCGCGTTGCACATGCCATGCTGCTCGAATTCTTCACAGCGCGCGGTGCGGGCACACTGGTGCGCGCCTGAGCAATCGGCTAGCTGGGCAACACGCCGGATTCACTGGCCTCAGGCGTGTTACTCGTATAATACGCATTGCGGGACGCCAATAACGGAAAGACGATAGATGCTTGCCATTTACGAGATACTTTCGATCCTCACTTCAGCACTGATCATGCTGATCATTATTCAATTCATCATCGGGTTGCTGTTTGCATTTAATGTGGTGAATGCGTCGAACGATTTTCTGATGGCATTCTACAATTCGATCCAACGCTTGCTGGATCCGGTACTTCGCCCGATCCGCAATGTTCTGCCGCAGACAGGTGCGATTGATTTTTCTCCGCTGGTTTTGATCATCGGGATGCAAATCCTGATGGTGGTCGTGCGCAGCGCGGTTTAGGTTCAAACTGTATGACCGCGACACGTATTGATGGAAAAGCTTTCGCCGCAGGTCTGCGCGAGCGCGTGGGCGAGATGGCCGGGGCGTTTGAAGCCGCGGCTGGTCGCAAGGCTGGATTAGCGGTTGTGCTGGTCGGGGATGACCCCGCAAGCCAGGTCTATGTAGGAAGCAAAGGCAAGGCGACACTTGCTGCCAATATGGCGAGTTTCGAGCATCGTTTGCCCGATGACACCAGCGAGGCAGACTTGCTCGCGCTGGTCGAACAGCTCAACAATGATCCGGCTGTCGATGGCATTCTGGTGCAATTGCCGCTGCCCGATCATTTGGACGAGCAAGCCATCATCTCCGCGATCAGCCCTGATAAGGACGTCGATGGCTTCCATGTGATCAATGCCGGTCGTTTGTCGGTCGGGCAAAGCGGGTTTGTGCCGTGCACGCCGCTGGGCTGTATCATGCTGCTGACAGACAGATTGGGCGATTTGTCAGGGCTCGATGCCGTTGTCATCGGCCGCTCCAACATTGTCGGGAAGCCGATGGCGCAGCTGCTGCTCGATGCCAATGCCACAGTAACCATCGCGCATAGCCGAACCAAGGATTTACCTGGCGTGGTCAAGCGCGCAGATATTGTTGTGGCTGCGGTAGGCAGAGCAGAAATGGTCAAGGCCGAATGGCTCAAGCCCGGCGCAACCGTGATTGATGTCGGGATCAACCGCTTGCCGCCTGAACCCGGTAAGGAGAAGGGCAGGCTTGTCGGGGACGTCGACTTTGGCGGTGCGAGCGAAGTCGCGAGCGCGATCACGCCAGTACCCGGCGGCGTGGGCCCAATGACAATTGCTGTGTTGCTGAGAAACACGCTTGTCGCGGCTCACCGCAACGCGGGTCTGACCGTGCCGGAATCGCTATGAGAATTGCCGCCGCCCTGATGCTCGCGCTTGCTTTAAGTGCCTGTGCTGGAAACCAGCCGCGTGGACCGCGCCCGGAAGTGATCGATCGTGCTTTGCGCGGCGCTCCGGGTGAAGCGCAGCCGAGCAAGATCGTTGCTAGAGAAGTCGAGTATGCGCGCGCGGCGCAGGAACAGGGGCAATACACCGCCGCTGGCCTGTTTGCCGCGCCAGGCGCGGTCTATCACGGTCGCAATGGGCCGGTTTCAGCGGCAGCACTGCTGGGTAGCCTTGGCGGGGATCCGGAAACCAGCGTAGCTTGGGGACCGAAAGCGGTAGTGATCAGCTGCGATGCGACACTGGCGGTCAGTCAGGGCCGGTATCAAGACCCCGAAGGCGTCGTTGGCAATTACGTAACAGTGTGGAAGCGTGGTCCTGACCGCGAATACAACTGGGTTTACGATGTGGCTGGCCCTGATGTTCCGCAACCTCCCAAGCGCGAGATCGAGGATTTCGAGGAAGGCGCGATCATCGTGACTGCTATCGATTCTGTGCACGGACTGATCGCTGATTGCCCAAAGCGCGGAGAGGCTACCCCGCCTCCGCCAGCGGTGTCGCTGGCTGGCGACAACCCCGGTGGCGGCGGCATGTCGCCCGATGGCACCTTGCGTTGGCGCTGGGAGCATAAAGCTGACGGTACGAAACATATCATTGCCGACTATCTCTATCAGGGAGAGTGGCAAACCGCGATTGAGGAAGGGCTGACGTCGCCAGCTGAGCAATGATGACAGAGCTATTTATATCGGCCTTTATCACGTTGTTCGTCGTGATCGACCCGCCTGGATGCGCGCCGATCTATGCAGGACTGACGAAGGATGCACCGCCGAAGCAGGCGCGCAATATGGCGATCCGTGCCAGTGTGATCGCAACAATTATCCTCCTCTTCTTCGCGCTGTTCGGTGAGCAGCTTCTGGGGGCGCTGCATATCCAGCTCGACAGTTTCCGCATTGCAGGCGGATTGATGCTGTTCTGGATCGCCTTTGAAATGGTGTTCGAGAAACGCCAGCAGCGCCGCGAGGAACGGGCTGAAAAGGTGAAAGCCACGCCTGAATTTGAAGACGTCTCCGTGTTCCCGATGGCAATGCCAATGTTGGCGGGACCGGGCGCGATTGCAGCCATCATGCTACTGATGAACGAGGCCGACACGGCCGAACAGACACTTGTAGTGCTTGGCGCTTTGGGCGCCGTCTTGCTGATCACTGCGCTGGCACTGGTTGCCGCTGGGCCTTTGATCCGTTTGCTGGGTGACCGGGTAGAGGCCGTAATCACGCGGCTATTAGGCGTGCTTCTCGCTGCGCTCGCCGCGCAATATGTCATCGATGGCCTAAAGGGCAGCTTCGGAATCTAAGAACATCTGAATTGTTGGGGCAAAAAGTCCCCGAAACCCGCACCTGTCAAAAGTTTGCAACCCGACAGGTTGCTCGGACTGACTGGACGATTGGGGGGTAACTAAGCGCAGTCCAATGCTTGGATGCGAGTTTCGGGGTATCCGATGATGGCCAGGGAGGTGTGACCAGCATCGAGAATCTGCTCAGGCTCGGAAGCTATCCGTGATGACGAAAATGCGCCGTGGAGGAGCTGCATCAGAGCGCGCGCCATAACCTTTGCGGAACCGGTAACACGCCCTGCAGCGATCGCATCGCGTGCAATTTCCTCCAGATAACCTTCGATTTGTAGGAAAATTCTCGCGGCCTCATCGCGGATCCGAGGCATTTCAAAACTCAGCTCCAAGACTAAACCGACAATCGGGCAGCCAAGAACGTCGTCCTTGGCCTGCTTCATCTCTACATTTGCCAGATAGCCGTAGCTGTAGATCGCGACGAGGCGTCCGTCAGGCGTTGAATGCTGCCTGAAGCTGTGTTCGAACATTTCCTCCAGCGTCCGGATACCGTGGTAACGAGCCGAAGCCAGAGCGATATCCGCCTTGTCAGCGAAGTATCGATAAACTGTTGCCTTGTTGACTCCGGCTTCGCTGGCGATTTGGTCAACTGACACACCGTTAAAGCTACGTAGTTCATGATTAACCGAATAGTTAGTTTTGCTGCAGGTGCAAAGTCTGGAAACGCGACTCAAGGTCGCAATTCAGTTTTTTATTGCAAAGTAACTCGGTCATCGTCGCCATCACGGCGGCCGAAAAAGTACATGAGCTGGATCAGCAGTTCGCACCTTGCGGGCACATCCGGCGCCTCAAGCAGCGCCTGCTTTGACGCCGGATCAAACGGCGCGATCTGAGACACTCCATTGATCAGCGATTCATCGTCGAGCCGCTCGATTGAGCTCCAGTCGACGCTGTACCCCTGATTGTCGGCAAAGCGTCTTGCCTCGCGTTCGAAACCGGCCCGCTCGACGGCGGAGAGTATCGCGTCTTCGTCCTCTTCGATCAGCTCAGCTTCGACCTGTCGGAAGGCGGTTGTAACATCGAGCTCGCGAATGACGCGGAAGCGTGCCTGCCCCTCGAGCACGAGATTGTACCGCCCATCATCCATGGCTTCGATGTCGCCGATGCGACCCACGCAGCCGATCTCATACAGCGGCGCGCCATCCACCGGTTTCTGCGGTTGAATCATGGCGATCTGGCGATTCCGCACGAGCGCATCGCCCACCAGTGCGCGATAGCGCGGCTCGAATATATGCAGCGGCAATTGCAATCCCGGGAACAGGATCACACCAGGAAGGGGGAAGATAGACAGCCGCACGTTTTATCCGCCTCAGCCGAACAGTATGTGCGAAAGCTTGCGGCGATTGGCGACAACCCACTCATCTTCCAGGCCAACCGCCTCGAATATCTGCAACAGCTTCGCCTTGGCGGCGCCGTCATTCCACTCGATATCCTTGGCGATCATAGACAAAAGCGCGTCTGCGGCCTCGTCGCGCTGGCCCGCTGCAAAGGCGGCCTCGGCGAAAGCAAAGCTGGCATCCATATCCTCGGGGTTGGCGGCATCGCGCAGCGCCGCCAGCTCGCTGTCATCGACTTGGTTTGCGGACAGTTCCAACGCACTCTTTGCCGGAGCCAGGCCGGGATCGCTCTGAATCTCTGGCATCAGCGCGTCAAAGATCTGTTGTGCCTGCTGTGCTTCACCCGAAGCAATCAATGCGCGGATCAAACCGGCATGCGCGTCGACGCTGTCGGGTGCCATTTCGACCACCTGGGCAAAGATGGTCACAGCGCGTGCGGCATCCCCATCGGCAAGCACTTGTTCAGCCATCTCTATGAATTGACTGACGTCCTGTTGCGGCTGATCGCCCTCGGCCCCAGCCTGTACGGGAACTTGTGCCAGAATCTGGTCGAGCATCTGCTTGATCTGGCCTTCTGTGCGCGCTGGCGTCATATCCGCCACCGGCTGGCCCTGGAACATGGCATAAACTGTCGGGATCGACTTGACCTGGAATTGGGACGCGATGAATTTTTCCTCATCGACGTTCACTTTGACCAGCACAACGCCTTTGTCCGCGTACTCTGCTGCGACTTTTTCCAGCACCGGGGTCAGTTGTTTGCATGGCCCGCACCACTCGGCCCAGAAATCAACGATCACCAACTTTGTCATTGATGGTTCGACGACATTGGTCTTGAAACGGTCGACGGCTTTCTGTTCGTCGAGATTGAGGCCCATGCTTGCCAAGGTAACTGCTCCTGATCCGGTTTGTGCGGAGCATTCGGGGCCCCGCTTGTGCCGCTTTCATGTGGGGAATGCCGCGCAAATGTGAAGGGGGACATTGGCGGCGTTGCGCCGCGTGCGCAAGCAAAGCATTTTCCTCTTGCCGGGCCGCACAAGCGCTGCTAATCGCGCCGCCTCCCCAGCGAAAGAAGCTGTTTTAGCTGAAATCGCGGAGCGTCAGTGAGCGGGCGTAGCTCAGGGGTAGAGCACAACCTTGCCAAGGTTGGGGTCGGGCGTTCGAATCGCCTCGCCCGCTCCATTTTCTTCCAGCTTTGCACGATAGCTGCGCTATATGCGCAGCATTGGTGTTGCATTTTATCGGCGGTGAAATGCCGATCGTCGAACTGCTTCATTCTTGGCTTGCCAGCGGGGAACAAGTTG
>JABDKI010000137.1 GCA_013002295.1 Altererythrobacter sp. | reverse complement strand
ATGATCGATGCAACAACGCGCGGCAGAACCGAGCTGCCTGTCGCAACGAAAAGGATGATCGCGGCCGCTGCAATGCCTAGCGCTACGATGTCGCGCTCGGCCTTGCCAAGCTTTTGCTGGTCCTCGTGTTCAGCCACTCTTGCGTCTTACAGGCCTGATCGGCGCTGCCCTCATATCAACAGACAAACTCCAATCAGATATGACGCAGATGATTAAAAATCGGGTTAATTGTAAATTCTCATCGCAGCCGGGGTGGAAACCGAAGTGTGGCTTGCGTAGGGCTATCGCTGTTTACCAATCCCGTATGGAGAAAGAATTTGGCACGCTATTGGCTGATGAAATCAGAACCCTTCAAATATAGCTGGGAAGATCTTGTCGCCGAGAAGGAAGGCGTGTGGGATGGGGTTCGCAATCACCGCGCGAAGAATAATCTTGCCGCGATGAAAGTGGGCGAGGAAGCGTTTTTCTATCACTCGCGGGAAGGGCTGGAGATTGTGGGAGTCGCAACGATCTCCGTCGATGGGATCATGGATCCGACCGATCCGGAACAGAAATGGGCCGCGGTCAAGATCAAGCCGAAATCGAAGCTCAATCAGCCGGTGACGCTGAAGCAGATCAAGGCCGAGCCCAAGCTGGCGGAATGCGAGCTTATCCGGCTTGGGCGATTGTCAGTGGCAGAGCTGACCGAGGACGAATGGAACATCATCCTTGAAATGGGCGGGGGATTATCCGGCAGCGTCTAGCGCTTGCGAAGTCCGCTGATTGTCGCCCCGCTTGCGGCCAATTGCTCGACGTCGATTTTGCAGTGAATCAGGCGCAGGCCCTTTCGGCCTTTGGCCTCGCTTAACGCCGCCTTGAATTCGTCGGTCGTCTCCGCCCGCGCACTCCAAGCTCCGAATGACGCGCCCAGCGCGGCAAAGTCAGGATTGGCGAGCTGGGTTGCAGAAACGCGCTCTGGAAATTCGCGCTCCTGGTGCATTCGAATTGTCCCATATGCGCCATTATCGATCACGAGAACGATCATGTCACAACCGTGCTGAGCGGCAGTGGCGAGTTCCTGTCCATTCATCAGGAAGTCTCCATCACCTGCCAACGCAACCACTGTGCGGTCGGGGTGGCGCTGTGAAGCAGCGACGGCGGCAGGGACGCCGTAACCCATTGCGCCAGCAGTGGGTGCGAGTTGCGTCGGGAAACCATCATATCGCCAATAGCGGTGCCACCAGCCGGAGAAGTTGCCAGCTCCATTGCAGATGATGCTGTCAGACGGCAGAGTTTCGCGCATGAAAGCAACGCATTGACCCATATCGAGGGCGAAATCGTTCGGCTGGGGGGTGGCCCAAGTTTCCCATTCTGCATGCGCTTCAGCGCCTGCGTCGAAAGACAAGATGCTGTTGTCCTCCCACAAGGCGGCCGTTTCTGCGAATTCGTCCATGGCGCAGCAGATCGCGAGATCGGTGCGATAGACCCGGTGAAGCTCTTCGGGATCTGGATGGATATGCACCAGCAATTGCTCGGCGCGATCAAGCTCAGGGAAAGTGTACCCATCGGTGGTCGCTTCACCAAGCCGCGCGCCCACTGCGATCACCAGATCGGCCTGTTTCACGCGCTCAACCAGTTTGGGGTTGGGGCCATAGCCCAGATTGCCCGCATAAATCGGCGATGAAGGGGAGATAGCGTCCTGCCGCCGGAATGCTGTTGCAACGGGTAGTCCAACGCGCTCGGCAAACTGCTGAAAATGCTCGCGCGCCTTCGGGTTCCAGCCCGCGCCGCCGATGATCGCAATAGGGCTGGCCGCATCTCCGATCATTGCCATCAGTGTTTGCATCGCATCGGGACAGGCCGCTTGCGGCGGCCGTGTGACATAGGGGCGCGGCGTTGCGGAGGTCGCATCGTCCAGCATGTCCTCAGGCAAGGCGAGCACCACCGGGCCAGGCCGACCGGAAATTGCAGTTGCATAGGCCCTGCTGACGAATTCAGGGATGCGGTCCGCATTGTCGATCCGCGCTGCCCATTTGCAGATCGGGCCGAAGAACGCAGGGAAATCCACTTCCTGAAATCCTTCGCGCTCGCGCATGTCGCGGGCAACGTCGCCTACAAACATGATCATCGGCTGCGAATCCTGATGCGCAACATGCACGCCGATGCTCGCATTGGTGGCTCCCGGGCCGCGCGTCACGAAGGCTATGCCCGGGCGGCCGGTCATGGCGCCATCTGCGCAGGCCATGAAACTGACGCCGCCTTCTTGCCGGCAAGTGACAACATCAATGTCTTCGCGGCCATGCAGCGCATCGAGCACCTGCAGGAAGCTTTCTCCAGGGACGGTGAAAATTCGGTCCGCGCCTTGTTCTGCAAGGCAATCGACCAGCAGCTTTGCTGCGTCAGGTGTGGTGCGTGATGTCATGGTTCGCCGCTTAGCTTTGGTACGCTCAAGAGGCAATCATCCACAACTCAGCATGAACACACATGCTTAATGTCCCGCACTGCGACAGTCAGGATTTCTGCCGCGCACGATGGTTAGGATGGGGTTAAGACTACGATCCATGAAGAGAGCATTGGTCCTGACAGACGAGCAAGCGCGCCACCCGTTCCGGGCAAGCCTGCCTGCTCATGTACGCTGCACTGAATATGAAGCACCGGCCGAAGTCTTGTGGAAACTGACGCGAGACGACGCCCGTGGATTTGCGACCGTCTATTTCGCTACATTTGCAGCGGTTCTGGTATTTATTGCCTGATCAATTTGCGGGCAGCGCCGCTTCATCCAATTCGGCATGATACAGCCGGCGGCCCAGCCACGCTGATACCAAACACATCCCTGCGCTTAGCAGCAATTGCTCCACCACTGGTACGCCAAGTGCGCTAAGCGCCATCGCAACGAGCGAACCTGCAACCATGGATCCGGAATTGACGATATTGTTCGCAGCGATTGTGCGTGCGGCTTGATCCGGCGCGCAGCGCGTCGTCAGGAAGGCATAGAGCGGCACCACAAACATGCCGCCTGCGATTGCAATGCCTAGCAGGGTGAGCATGATCAAGCTTGCCAGCGGCCAGGCCAAGAACTCGGCCACACCCATAATCTCTGTGATTTCGTAGGATTGCCATAAACGGCACACGAAATAGAATGCGACAACAAATGCACCCATGATGACCACGGAAACTGGTGAGTAGCGGGCCGATACTTCGCCCTTCAGCAGCGCGTTTATCGACACTGAGCCAATCGCAATGCCGACAGAGAAGATCACGAGAAACAGGCTGGCGACCTCTTTGCTGGCCATCAGCGTGTTTTTGGCGAGCGGAGGAAATTGGATGAACAGCACTGCGCCGATCGTCCAGAAGAAGCTGATCGCAATGATCGCGTAAAAGATCTGCCGGTCCAGCATTACGTTGCGGATCAGGCTGATCGACGCGCGTATTATGTGCCGGTCAAGCTTTTCCACCTTACCTTGCGCCGGTGCGTCCGGGATCGAACGGCTGGTGAGATAGCCAAGCACCGAAGTAAGGATAATACCGCCAGCGGCCCATTCAACCGGTATCCAGCCTGCCAAAATTGTGCCCGCCAAGATCGCGATATATGTGCCGGCCTCTACCAGACCTGTCCCGGCCAACACTTCATCCTTTTTCAGATGCTGCGGTAGAATCGCGTATTTGATCGGGCCAAGGAAGGTGGATTGCACCCCTGTCAAAAACAGTGCGAGCAACATCAACGGAATCGCCACTGTGTCGACCGCGATCCCTCGCCAGGCAAGATAGAGGCCGGATGCGCCGATGATCATCAACCCGATTTCGCACATTTTCACCGTGCGGATGATCTTTGCCTTGTCCCGCATATCCGCCAACTGGCCGGCTAGCGCGGACAGCAGGAAGAATGGCAGAATGAACAGAAATGACGCGACGCCGCTGAAAATGCCTTCCGCGCTCTCGTCATTATAGACGGTATAGACCACGAACAGGACCATCGCGGTCTTGTAAAGATTGTCATTAAACGCGTTGAACAGCTGTGTGCAAAACAGCGGCAGAAAACGCCTGCGGCGCAGCAAATGGGTCGAAGTTGTCAAATCATCTGCCCTGCAGCTGCTCCCGAAAGCGGACCCTAGGGGTGGGCGTAGCCGTGAACAAGCCTGAAACTCTGGCTTTTTCACGGGGCCTTCTCGCGCTAGGGGTGAAATCGATGCTGACTTTGCCGAACATTCTCACGCTCTCGCGCATCTGTGCCGTGCCGCTTCTGGCATTCCTCTTGTGGTGGCCGGGCTGGGAGCTCGGCTATTTGCTGGCATTCGGGCTCTACAGCTTGATGGGGGTCACGGACTATTTCGACGGCTACCTCGCACGATCGAGCGGTACGGTGTCCAAGCTGGGCGTTTTCCTCGATCCGATTGCGGATAAGATTATGGTCGCGTCCGTGATTCTTGTGCTGACAGCAAAAGGCATTTTGACCGGCCCATATGTGGGCGATCTGCATGTTATCGCGGGATTGATCATTCTCGTCCGAGAGATCACAGTCTCTGGCCTGCGCGAATTTCTTGGTGGTCTGCAGGTCTCAGTCCCCGTCACGAAGCTCGCAAAATGGAAAACCACATTCCAGATAATTGCGTTGGGCGCGCTGATTCTGGGGCAGGGGCTGCCGCAATGGAATGTTATGATTGTCGATGTGCTTGCCAATGTGCCGCACACGGTCGGGCTGATCACGCTATGGGCTGCGGCCATTCTGACAGTGATGACCGGCTGGGACTATCTGAGGGTTGGTCTCAAACATATGGATTGATCGCCAGCGCGACTGCGATCCAACAACTCGTCGCATCAGATCAAACAACTCGTCGAATTCGACCAAGTAGAATTGCCGGGGTCTGAAACCAAACGCGGTTTTTGCGCGTAATAAGGTTAACGAGCCCAAAGGTCGCAATATGGATGAAAAGCGCTGTGTGACGCGTGTCTTCGGGTGCGCGTCAACAGAATATCAAGAATTCAGGGTTAGCAGGACCCTATGAGTGCAACACTTTCAACCCTGCTCGCAGCATTTTTGAAGGTCGGCTGGATTGCCTTGATCTTCAACGAAGTGCGTGGTGTCATCCTTGCCGTACCGGTTCTTTACGGCATGTATCAGGCGGGTGGATCGTGGATGGCCATCTGGATCGGCTTTTGCTCGCTGGTCGGCATCGCATTATCAGTGATTGTGCCGTTGGTTGCTGCTAAAAAGATCCAGAAGTTTGCCGATGAGAAAGTATTCAAGCTGAAGAGTAAGCCGGCTTTGGTAAACGCCTAACCCGCTCGCAATTCTTCAGCCAACAACTCGAATTCCTCCGCGCGCGGGCTGTTCTTGCGCCAGATCAGGGCGATCTCGCGTTTCGCACTTTTGTTCTTTAGTGGGCGCGCCACCACTTCGGTGCCATTGAGGATTCCCGCATCCAGAGCCATTTCGGGCAGCATCGTCAGCCCCAGATCATTGTTCACCATCTGCACCAGCGTGTGCAGCGACGTGCCGATCATCGTGGCCGATGCGCGCAGTTCAGGCCGATTACAGGCGGCCAGCGCGTGTTCCTTCAGACAGTGGCCATCCTCCAGCAGCAGCAAGCGGCCGCCGGTCGTCATGGTATCGATCATGCTGGCTGATATCGTATCAGGCGGATCGCGTGGGTCATCCTTGGGAAATGCGACGAACAGGCGGTCATCGGCGATATGCGCCATTTCCACTTCGCCAGTGGTGAAGGGCAGGGCCAGCAACACGCAATCAACGCGGCCATGATGCAGCGATTCAATCGCATCCTGGCTGGTTTCTTCGCGCAGCAGGAGTTTTAGCTCGGGTCGTTCGTTGCGCAGGCGCGGCAGGATTTTTGGCAGCATGAATGGCGCGATGGTCGGGATCACGCTCATGCGGATGGTCCCCGTCAGTGGCTTGCCGGATGCCTGAACCAGGTCCGACAATTCCTCGGCTTCGCGCAGCAGCCTGTGTGCCTTGGCCACCACCTGCTCTCCCAAAGCGGTAAAACGCACCACCCGGCGACTGCGCTCAACCAGCGTTACCCCCAACAAGGATTCCAGCTCGCGCAATCCGGCAGACAGTGTCGATTGAGATACGAAACAGCTTTCTGCCGCGCGCCCGAAGTGCCCGTGTTCATGCAGCGCAACCAGATATTGCAGCTGCTTGATCGTGGGGAGATAGGTGCTCACGCGAGTGGGTTACTCGGCTGCGAGCGATTCTTCCATCGCTGCTTGCATATCGTCGATATGCGTCATGGTGAGTTTGCCGTCTTTTACAGCGAAAGCGAGTTTGCCTTCAACCAGTTCGAGAGCGTCGCGGCCGAAAACGTCATATCGCCATCCATTCAAAACAGGCAGTTCGCGAATTCCGGCGGCCAGCGCCTCCATCTCGTCGGCTTTTGTCAGCAATCGTGCAGCGACATCAATCTCTCGCGCGCGGATCTTGAGTAGCAGTTTGAGCAAGTCGGCAACCAAAGCTCCTTCTTTGCCCAGAGGCGCGCCGCGTTTCATCTTCTCGGGCATTTCGCTCTTATCGAGCGGTTCGGCTCTCTCGATTTCCTTCATCAACCGTTTGCCGATGTCATTCTCCCGCCATGCTGCCGACAGACCACGAACCTTTGCCAGGTCTTTCTGCTGTTTGGGCGGATGGCTTGCGATATCTGCCAGCGTTTCGTCGCGCATGATCCGGCCGCGCGGTATGTTCTTGTGCTGCGCTTCGCTTTCGCGCCACGCGGCGAGCGCTTTTAGCCGTCCAAGGACCTGCGGATTGCGGCCTTGCGAGCGAATGCGGCGCCACGCAAGATCGGGGTCTGTGACGTAGTTGGAAACCTCCGCAAGTTTTTCCATCTCCGCGTCGAGCCACGCGCCGCGCCCGGTTTTTACCAGCTTGTTCAGCATCTTGGGGAAGATTTCGGACAGATGCGTGACGTCCCCGATCGCGTATTCGATTTGGCGGTCGGTCAGCGGGCGGCGGCTCCAGTCGGTAAAGCGAGCCCCCTTGTCAACCGTGATGCTGAGCCAGCTTTCGACCAGATTGGCATAGCCGATCTGTTCGCTCTGACTGATCGCCATCATGGCGATTTGAGTGTCAAATATTGGATGCGGAGTCTTGCCGGTCAGATTGACGATAATCTCGACATCCTGTCCGCCCGCGTGGAAGACCTTCAGAACGTCCTCATTCTCGGTCAGCAAATCCAGCAGAGGCTGCAAGTCAATCCCGTCGGCCAGCGGATCAATCGCGGCTGCCTCCTCCTCATTGGCGATCTGAACCAGACAAAGCTCAGGCCAATAGGTGTTTTCCCGCATGAATTCGGTGTCGACAGTCACGAATTCGGATTTGGAGAGACGCTCGCACAAGTCTGCCAGAGCGTCGGTTGTGGTAATCAAATCATGTATTTTCATGCATCATTTCTTTTCGTTGAGCGGAGTACCGCTCTCGGACACGAAGTCCAGTTAGTGAGGTCAGCCTTGACAAAAGCACCCTCATCCCCTGTTAGCGCGCGCTTGAAACCGCTAGAGGTCATCGCGCTTATTCTTTGCGCGCGCCCTTAGCCGCATACACCCGAACAGGACAAGATTTTAGATGCACGCCTATCGTACCCACAACTGCGCACAGCTTTCCTCGGAAAATGTTGGCGATTCCGTCCGTTTGTCGGGCTGGATCCACCGTAAACGCGATCATGGCGGGGTCCTGTTTATCGATTTGCGCGATCACTATGGCATGACTCAGATCGTTGCGGACGAGGATTCGCCCGCATTGGCGGTGCTTGAAAAACTGCGCCCCGAATCGGTTATCACCATCGATGGTGATGTGAAGGCGCGCACGCCAGAGACAGTGAACAAAGATCTGCCGACGGGCGAAATTGAAGTTTTTGCGCGTAGCGTCACCATTCAGAGCGCGGCTGAAGAGCTGCCTATGCCTGTTGCAGGTGAGCAGGAGTATCCAGAGGACATTCGCCTTAAGTACCGTTTCCTCGACCTGCGCCGCGAAACGCTGCACAAAAACCTGATGAAACGCACGCGGATTGTTGCAGATATCCGCCAGCGTATGAACGCGATCGGTTTCAACGAATTTTCGACTCCGATCTTGACAGCGTCTTCACCTGAGGGCGCGCGCGACTTCCTTGTGCCCAGCCGGATCCATGCGGGCAAGTTTTATGCGCTGCCTCAGGCACCGCAGATCTACAAGCAGCTGTTGATGGTCTCTGGCTTCGACCGCTACTTCCAGATCGCGCCATGTTTTCGCGACGAAGATCCACGTGCAGACCGCCTGCCGGGCGAGTTTTACCAACTCGATCTGGAAATGAGCTTCGTCACGCAGGAAGAGGTGTGGGACACCATGGAGCCGGTGATTGCTGGCACGTTCGAGACCTTTGCTGAGGGCAAGCATGTGACGCCTGCCGGTGAATTCCCGCGCATTCCCTATGCCGAAGCTATGCTAAAGTATGGGTCTGACAAACCGGACCTGCGCAACCCGCTGATCATAAGCGATGTAACGAACCATTTCGAGCAGTCCGGTTTTGGCCTGTTCGAAAAGATTGTTGGCGGCGGTGGCCGCGTTCGTGTGATCCCGGCGCCAAACACGCACGAAAAGAGCCGCAAGTTCTTCGATGAGATGAACGACTGGGCGCGCAAGGAAGGCTTTGCAGGTCTGGGCTATGTAACGCGCAAGGGCGGCGAATTTGGCGGACCCATTGCCAAGAACCACGGTCCTGACCGTATGGCAGAGCTCTATGCCGAGCTAGGCTTAGGCGAGAATGACGGCTTGTTTTTTGCTGCTGGCAAGGAAGCAGACGCCGCGAAGCTGGCCGGAGCAGCGCGTACTCGCGTTGGCGAAATTCTTGAGCTGATCGATACAGATCGCTTTGCATTCGCGTGGATCATCGACTTCCCGTTCTACGAATATGACGAAGACGAGAAGAAGGTCGACTTCAGTCACAACCCGTTCTCCATGCCGCAAGGCGAGCTGGAGGCACTGGAAACGCAAGATCCGCTGACGATCAAGGCCTACCAGTACGATCTGGTTTGCAACGGTTTCGAGCTCGCATCGGGCTCTATCCGTAACCACAAGCCGGAAACGATGGTGAAGGCGTTCGAAGTGGTTGGTCTGTCACAGGCAGACGTCGAGCGCGATTTTGGCGGCATGTACCGCGCGTTCCAATATGGCGCACCGCCGCACGGCGGGATGGCCGCTGGTGTGGACCGGATTGTGATGCTGCTATGCGGCGCGCAAAACCTGCGCGAAATCACGCTGTTCCCGATGAACCAGAAGGCGGAAGACCTGCTGATGGGCGCGCCAAGCCCGGCAGAGCCGAAGTCGCTGCGTGAGTTGCACTTGCGGGTTGTTGAACCGCCTAAGAAGGAAGGCGAATAGCCGCAAGTTGCGCTCATCCGTTCATGTTACATTGGGTCTACATGAATAAACATCTCCTCCGAATGACGAATCGGAGGAACTATGACACTTCGCAAACTTGCTCTCGCGCTGGCAGCGACCGCTGCTTTGTCGAGCGTACCAGCACAGGCTGAACGCCTCGCGGTCGATGGCGTCTATGCTGCGCGCACAGATGGCGCACGCGGTGTCACAGAGATATCGATCGAGCCAATTCGCGGGCGTGAAGGTATTGCGCTAGAAAACGCGCTTGCGGATCAATTTGGCTCAGCGCGAATCTATGGCGAGCAACATTTTCGCATTGTGCCTTCGTCTTTCGACAACGAAGGATCAGATCCCGGCTATGCGCAGCTGCGCGGCTTTGCCCGTTCACGTGTTTACGACGTTTCGGATGGAGAGATCGAGCGCACCCGCTGTGTGCGCAAGATCAAACATGAAGACGGCGAGAAAGAGTGCGTTGAAAGCGTTACGGACGTTTATGAATGCCGCCGCTTGCATGTCGAATTCCGCCCCGATGTCGCACTGTTTGCGGGTGAAGACGCGCTCTATCAGCGCCAGGATAACTTCTCAAATTCAGAGCGTTACTGCGCGGATAGCTCCTACATTCCATCAGCCGAAGCGATGATCGAACCTATGATATCGCGCTTTGCGCGGGCAGTGCGGCTGGATCTTGCGCCGGAGCAGCGCTTTGACCGGATTCGCATCCTGGAGAGCCGCAGCGGGCTGGAGCGCGGCGACCGCCAAGCGTTCAAGAATGCCATCAAGCTGACCAAGAGCGATCCGGTTGGCGCGTGCATTGCGTTTGAGGATATTCTTACGCGCAATCCGTACCAGCGGTCCGCGCTCTACAATGCTGCTCTCTGCCGCGAGGCGGATGGCCAGCTGGATCTCGCCGCTGAAGCGTATGGTCAACTGATACTTGCCTCTGACAAAAGCCGCTTCCGCAATGGTATGGCACGTGTAGACAGCCGGTCTCTGGCGCGCGAACAGCTGGCATCGCTAGGTCCGCCTGCGGTCGCACTGGCCTCTGCAAGCCCGCAAGACGCGTCATCTGAATAGCTATGCCTATTTGACAGAACGGCTTAGCCTCACCATCTATTGCGAACAGCCCTTGCGCTATTCAGCGCCGTTCATTAGGGCGAAAGCTAATTCTAAACCCCATAAGCAGAGGGATCACTATGAGCGATACTGCCGACCGCGTGCAGAAAATTGTTGTCGAGCATCTTGGCGTTGAAGGCGACAAGGTAACTCAGGAAGCTAGCTTCATTGACGATCTGGGCGCAGACAGCCTGGACATCGTTGAGCTGGTTATGGCGTTCGAAGAAGAATTCGGCGTTGAAATCCCTGACGACGCTGCTGAAAAAATCAGCACCGTTGGCGACGCAACCAAATTCATCGAAGAGAACAAGGGCTAAGCCTTTTGCTCCTTCTCCCGCACCGGCGTGGCATTGGCCACGTTTGAGCGGGTTATTGACAGGCTCGGCCCCCTAGGGGTTGAGCCTGTTGCTATCTGGTCTACTGAATTGTCAGCGTTTCGCTGAAAAACGGAGAATTCGATGCGTCGTGTCGTCGTTACCGGTCTTGGCCTCGTTACCCCCTTGGGCGGCGATGTGGAGACCAGCTGGAGCAATCTGATCGCTGGCAAGAGCGGGGCAGGGCCGATTACACGGTTCGACGCGTCTGACCAGAAGTGCCAGATTGCTTGCGAAGTGAAACCAGCGGATGATCCGGACGGTTTCGATCCGAACAAGCGCGTCGATCACAAGATTCAGCGTCAGGTCGACCCTTTCATCGTCTATGGCATCGATGCAGCAGGGCAGGCTCTTGAAGATGCTGGCCTGACCGAGATGGATGACGATCTCAAGATGCGCACCGGCTGCTCGATCGGATCGGGCATCGGCGGACTGCCGGGTATTGAAAGCGAATCAATTGTTCTGAAAGAACGCGGCCCAGGTCGTGTTAGCCCGCACTTCGTGCATGGACGCTTGATCAATCTGATCAGCGGGCAGGTTTCGATCAAATACGGCCTCATGGGTCCGAACCACGCGGTGGTGACCGCCTGTTCAACGGGTGCTCACTCGATTGGTGATGCAGCACGCATGATCAAGGATGGCGACGCAGATATCATGCTGGCCGGCGGCGCAGAAAGCACGATCAACCCGCTGGGTGTTGCGGGCTTTGCGCAAGCGCGCGCACTCAACATGAGCATGAATGACCGCCCGACCGAGGCCAGCCGCCCCTACGACAAGGACCGTGATGGCTTTGTGATGGGCGAAGGCGCAGGCGTGGTTGTGCTCGAGGAATATGAGCACGCCAAGGCGCGCGGCGCGAAGATTTACGCTGAAGTGGTCGGCTATGGCCTGTCGGGTGATGCCTATCACGTCACAGCACCGCACCCAGAGGGCAAGGGTGCGCAACTGGCCATGGAAATGGCGCTGCGCAAGGCTGGCCTGACCCCAGCGGATATCGATTACGTCAATGCGCATGGCACGTCGACTATGGCCGACACGATCGAGCTAGGGGCGGTAAAACGCGTTCTGGGCGATGATCTGGGCGGCGCGTCGATGAGCTCGACCAAATCGGCCATCGGTCACCTTCTGGGCGGTGCAGGGGCAGTAGAAGCGGTGTTCTGTATCCTTGCGATCCGCGATCAGGTGGTTCCGCCGACGCTAAATCTGCACAATCCGGATGATGGCACCGAAGGTGTCGATCTTGTTCCGCATGAAGCGAAAAAGCGTCAGGTGCGCGCGGTATTGAACAACAGCTTTGGATTTGGCGGCACCAATGCGTCGCTGATCATGAAGCAGGTCGAGGACTGATGTGAAGAAGCTCGGCTGCCTAGTTGCGGCCTTGATGGCGCTTTTGCTCGCTGGATGGCTCGCCATCGGCTCTGTCATGGGCAAAGCAACTATTGAAGAAGACACCGCGTTCATCATTCCCGCCGGGTCTTCCCTGACTGCGGTCGCGAACAAGCTGGAGGAACAAGGCCTGATCAGCTCGGCTGATGGTTTCTTGTTGAATGCTAAACTGTTTGGCGGCGGC
>JABDKI010000106.1 GCA_013002295.1 Altererythrobacter sp. | reverse complement strand
TCATCTGGCGAAGCTTGGGATCCCAGTCTGTACGCAATTCGCGGACCTTCGCGATCAGCTCTTCATTTTCCCACGCAGGCACATCGATTTTGTAGACATTGGCGAACTCGATCATCGTGCTGCGGTCGGCTTCTTCAAAAGTGTCGGCCAAAGCTTGGGCAGCCTGGCGGTCATGCCCCAGCGCTTCAAACGCAGAGCGACCGATGCGAATGGCGCCGTCGTAAGTCTCGCGGATGATATCGCGGCAACCCAAAGCCCACAGCTTGAACACGTGATCGCGATCAATCGCCCGCGCAATGATGTGCACATGCGGGAATTTCTGCGCGACATAGCCAACGATCTTGTCGATCTGTTCCTTGTCATCGAGTGCGACGATCAACAGTTTCGCCTTTGCGATCCCTGCGCTTGCAAGCAGGTCGGGCCGCGTCGCATCGCCGAAATAGGCCTTGGTCCCGAATTTCTCCATGTTCGCGATATGGCGGGAGTCATAGTCGATCACCGTCGCCTTGTAGCCGGCAGCTTCCAGCATTCGATCGACGATCCCCCCAACTCGCCCGCGCCCCGCCAGAATGATGTCATTGCTCTCGTGGATATCGTCTGCGGCCTGCTCGCTTCCGCTGGTATAACGCGGTGCGATCACGCGCTCGTATAGAATGAAGAGCAGCGGTGTGAGCAGCATGGAGAATGCCACCACAAGTAGCAGCAGGTTCGCACTCTCTTGAGACAGAACCGCATTGCCCAATGAAAAGCTGATCAACACAAACCCGAATTCGCCTGCTTGTGCGAGGCCGAGGGTAAATAGCCAGCGATCCTGCCCCATCAGGCGGAACGCTTTGCCGATAACAAACAGGATTGCCATCTTGGTTGCGATCAAAATAGCAGTCCAGAATAGCACAGAACCAGCCATGTCGAATGCCAGAGCGAAGTCGATTCCCGCGCCCACTGTGATGAAGAACAGGCCAAGCAGCAGCCCCTTGAACGGATTGATGTCCGCCTCAAGCTCATGCCGGTATTCACTATTCGCCAAAACGACGCCTGCTATGAATGCGCCCAATGCCGGCGACAGGCCAACCAGGTTCATCAACAGGGCGATACCAACAACGAACAGCAGGGCGGCGGCTGTGAACAGCTCGCGCAGGCCCGCCATCGCGATGAAACGGAAGATCGGCCGTGTCAGATGCGTGCCGAGCAAGACTACCAAGCCAACCGATGCCAAGGTTACGATACCCGCAAGCCAGGCAGGCAAACCCGCCACAAGGCTGGGACCGTGACTGCCCTCGCTACCGCCGACTGTAGCCTGTGCGACGAGCTCCGGCGCGGCTAAAAGAGGCAAGACTGCGAGGATAAAGATCACCGCCACGTCCTGAACAAGCAGGACGGAAAAGCTCGCTTCGCCGCCTTGTGTCTTGAGCAATCCCTTCTCTTCCAATGTCTGCAACACGATCGCGGTTGACGACAGCGCCAGGATCATCCCGATGGCGAGCGCGGTACGCCACTCGTTTCCGCTCAAAAGAGAAATGCCCGCGATGATCAGCGTGGTGAGGATGACCTGTCCACCACCCAGCCCGATCAGCCGCTTTCGCATTGCCCAAAGTCGCTTTGGCTCTAGCTCAAGTCCTATGATGAACAGCATCATCACCACGCCAAATTCAGCGAAGTGTTGAAGCTGGACAACGTCGACCCCGAGGAAGCCTAGCAATGGCGATATTGCCATGCCGGCCAAGAGATACCCCAGTACCGATCCCAATCCGAAACGGCTAGCAATCGGCACGGATACGACGCCTGCAACCAGCAGGATGAAGGCGAGGAGGAGGAATTCGGTCATGTGACGTCTTTCATCCTGATCGCACTAAAGGTCAAATGTGGAGCGCCTTGCCGTAAGCCGCCAGTACGCTTTCGTGCATGCTTTCGCTGATGGTCGGATGCGGGAACACCGTTTGCATAAGCTCTGCTTCGGTCGTCTCGAGAGTTTTGCCCACGGTATAGCCTTGGATCATCTCGGTCACTTCTGCGCCAACCATATGCGCGCCCAGCAATTCGCCGGTTTTCGCATCGAATACGGTTTTTGTGAAACCTTCCGCTTCGCCGAGCGCAATCGCCTTGCCATTGCCGATAAACGGGAAATTGCCAACCTTCACCTCGTAGCCGGCTTCCTTCGCCTTCGCTTCGGTCAGGCCGACGCTGGCGATCTGCGGGTGGCAATAGGTGCAGCCTGGAATTGCATCTCGGTTGAGCGGGTGCGGGTGGACATCCCTGTTGCCTAACTCCTGCGCGATGGCTTCAGCCACAGTCACGCCTTCATGGCTTGCCTTGTGCGCGAGCCATGGTCCGGGCGTGCAATCGCCGATAGCCCACAGCCCTTTGGACTTGGTGCGGCCATAGGTATCAATCTGGATAAACCCGCGATCCATATCAGCGAGCTTCTCTATCCCGATGCTCTCGGTATTGGGCACAATGCCGATGGCGACGATGCAATGGCTGAACTCGTGGTCGGCAACTTTGCCGTCCTTGCCCTTGATCTTGGCTTTGACGCCTTTGACATCAGCCTTGATGTCTTCAACACCAGCTCCGGTCATGATCGTCATGCCTTGCTTGGTCAGTGACTTTTCCAGGAATGCGCTGACCTCATGGTCTTCCACCGGCACGATCCGGTCGAGCATCTCGACCACGGTCACGTCCGCACCCATGTCGTTGTAGAAGCTGGCGAATTCGATACCAATCGCCCCGCTGCCGATCAC
>JABDKI010000093.1 GCA_013002295.1 Altererythrobacter sp. | reverse complement strand
GTGATCGGCGTTAACGGGTCGGGCAAAACCACCACCATCGCCAAGCTCGCGCATCTGCTTCAGGAAGATGATTACGGCGTCATGCTGGCCGCAGGCGACACTTTTCGCGCAGCAGCGATTGGACAGCTTGCCACTTGGGCAGAGCGTGTTGGCGTGCCGATCATTCGCGGCCCAGAAGGCGGGGATCCGGCGAGTATTGTTTTTGACGCGGTCAAAGCCGCGACGGACACGGGCATTGATGCGTTGATCGTCGACACTGCCGGACGGCTCCAGAACAAGCGCGAGTTGATGGATGAGCTCGCCAAGATCCGCAAGGTGCTAGGGCGGCTGAATCCGGAGGCCCCGCATGACGTTGTGCTCGTGCTCGATGCCACGAACGGTCAGAATGCACTGAGCCAGATTGACGTGTTCAAGGAGGTCGCCGGCGTAACCGGCCTGATCATGACCAAGCTCGATGGCACAGCGCGCGGCGGTGTGCTGGTCGCCGCAGCTGAGCAATACGGTCTGCCGATCCACGCCATCGGCGTGGGCGAGAAAATAGATGATCTGCGTCCGTTCGATCCCGATTTGGTCGCCAAAGTTATTGCAGGGGTGGCGTAATGTCCGAACATGAAAGCGCGCCCGCCAAAAAGGGTTCAGGCTGGCTGAATGTGCTGGTCGATTATGGCCCGCTGCTGGTGTTCCTTGGTGTCTATCGCTGGAACGCGCCAGCGGAGCCAAATCCGGCCGACGAAATTCTCGCCATTATCTATGGCACGGGCGCATTCATGGCCGCCGCAATAGTGGCGCTGATCACCTCCAAATGGCGGCTCGGGAAAGTCTCCCCCATGCTGTGGTTTTCAACCGCGCTGATCGTGGGATTTGGCGCGCTGACGATCTTCTTCGGCGATCCGGTTTTCGTCCAACTTAAGCCGACGATCATCTACGGCGTTCTGAGCATAGCCTTGCTGATTGGCGTCTGGCGCGGGCGGGCCTTGCTGCAGGTATTGCTCGAAGCCGCATTCGAAGGGCTAACCCATGAGGGCTGGCTCAAACTCTCGCGCAATTGGGGCATATTCTTCCTGGGGTTGGCAGCGCTCAACGAAGGTTTGCGCGCAAATCTCAGCTTTGAAAGCTGGCTCTGGGCCAAGCTATGGGTGTTTTTGCCACTGACATTCCTGTTCACTTTCAGCCAGATACCCATGCTGCTCAAGCACGGGCTGTCATTGGAAGATGGCGAAGAAGACGCCGAAACTCCTCCACCAGCGAGTTAATCGGGCTCTTGCCATTTTTGCACCAATCTGCGCAGTGTTCGCGCGTTGCGGGGATTGGCTGACCATTGCCCCCGCGTAAGCTCATAAGGGGGAGCATAATGGCAAAACTTTTTGGAAATCTTCATCTGGTGCTCGCGATAGGTGTCGTCGCAGCGCTCGCACTCATGTTCGGTTTTGCGGGATCGGTTCCGATTGACGGAAACTCGATCGGACGCTGGCTGCACCTGTTCTTTGGCGTGCTGTGGATCGGCCTGCTGTACTATTTCAACTTCGTGCAAGTACCCGGCATGCCCAAAATCGCGGACGAGCATAAGCCGGCTGTGACGAAGACAATCGCACCAAGCGCATTGTTCTTCTTCCGCTGGGCGGCATTGCTGACCGTGGTGACCGGTCTATGGATCGCGATGATCAACGGCTACATGGTCGAAGCGCTGACATTCAGCGGCAATCCGTATCAGAACCTGATCGGTGCCGGCATGTGGATGGCGCTGATCATGGCGTTCAACGTGTGGTTCATCATCTGGCCTGCGCAGAAGAAAGTGCTCGGCATTGTCGAGGCATCTGCTGACGAGAAAGCCGCTGCCGCACCACGCGCGCTGATCGCCAGCCGCCTCAACACGCTGCTGTCATTCCCGATGATGTACGCAATGGTGAGCGCAAACTTGGGCTAACGCCCGGCGATCACTCACTACGAATAACGAGGGGCGCTGCGGGAAACTGCGGCGCCCTTTTTCGTAGGTGCTTGGGCGGTTGGTCGATCAAGACGTCTTCCAGATGTTGGCACTCAAGGCCTTGTGTTGTTAGGCTGGCTTCAGGAAGTATTCTCTAGGGGGAGATTGAATGGAAAACTTAGTCGATGGATTGCTTTGGTTCACCGCCATTTCAGTCGGCATAATGGCAGGTGTGTATTTCACCTTCTCGGTCTTTGTGATGAAATCGTTGGATGAGATTGAAGCACCAGCGGGTATGCTTGCAATGCAATCAATTAACCGCGTCATTGTAAAATCGCTTTTCCTCCCGATTTTCT
>JABDKI010000228.1 GCA_013002295.1 Altererythrobacter sp. | reverse complement strand
AGTCTATACCAACGCCACATTCGATGTGCAGGCACGCCGTACCGACGTGCGTGGTGCGCGCACGGTCGAACTACCTTACTTCGTTACTATTCTTCGCGGCGGCAGTGCCGTAGTGACCAAAAGCGTCGGCACAGTGACGCTGAACTTCGCCGATGGTCAGGAACGAGCGAATGCAACCGCGCAGGCTGGTTCGTTCGTCAACCGGGCCGAAGCAACCCTGCCAGAGGAAATCCGCTTGCAGATTACTCGTCGACGACGCGCAGGTGATCCAGATGCAGCGCTTGATCCCCTGGCCGATCCGCAAGTGCGCGCCGCGATCCAACGGGCAAGCTTTGAGATGCTGATTGGTTTTCAGCTCACTCAAGACCAGCTTGCCTACAATGTGACGCGCTAAACGAAGCGCGCTTTCACTTCCTGAATTCTTGCGATTCTGGCCAATTCGGCTAGGCGCACAGCTGTATGTCCGACACAATGACACTCTATAAGAATTTCGAAGCCAAGATCGCTGCCGTTTTGGCCGAACTTGAGGCTAATGGCGTGCTTCCCGAAGGCACAAACCTAGCTAACGTCGCGGTCGAGCCGCCGCGCGATGCAAGTCATGGCGATCTGGCGACTAACGCCGCCATGGTGCTGGCCAAACCTGCGAAGACCAACCCGCGCGCGCTGGCCGAGGCAATTGCGGGCAAGTTGATCGATGATCCCACGATTACAAGCGCTGAGGTTGCTGGCCCGGGCTTTATCAATTTGCGTCTGGATGCGGCTGTTTGGTTGCAAGAATTGGGCGTGATTGCAGACAATGCCGATGCCTATGGTCGCTCACGGATGGGCGAAGGTATGCGGGTCAATGTCGAATATGTTTCGGCCAACCCCACCGGCCCCATGCACATGGGCCATTGCCGCGGCGCCGTGGTGGGTGATGCACTTTCCAGCCTGCTCGAATTCGCAGGCCATGATGTCACGCGCGAATACTATATCAATGATGCCGGCGGGCAGGTTGACGTGCTCGCACGGTCTGCTCATCTCCGCTATCTTGAAGCTCTCGGCGACGATATAGGCGAGATCCCAGAGGGGCTATACCCCGGAGACTATTTGAAACCGGTCGGAGCATACTTGGCAAGCGAGCTCGGTGACCGGTTCAAGGCGGCACCTGAAGAGGAATGGCTGCCGATTTTCCGCGCCGAAGCGGTCGCCAAGATGATGGACCTCATCAAATCCGATCTGGCCATGCTGGGCATTCATCACGATGAATTCGCGTCCGAGGCTGCGCTACAGGCGGCGGGCAAGCCAGAAGCCGCCGAAGCGTGGCTGCGCGACCACGGCTTCGTCTATGACGGTGTCCTAGAAGCGCCGAAGGGCAAGGCACCACCAGAGGATTGGGAGCCGGTTGAACTGCCTCTTTTCCGTTCGACCCAGTTTGGAGACGATCAGGATCGCCCGATCAAGAAATCGAACGGGGCGTGGACCTATTTCGGCGCTGATCTCGCCTATCATATGCAGAAGGCTGAAAGCGCTGACGCGCTGATCGACATCTGGGGCGCGGATCATGCGGGTACGGTCAAGCGGATCAAAGCCGCGGTTGCTGCACTGTCAGAGGGGCAGGGCAAGCCCGTGCCGTTCGATGTGAAGCTGGTTCAGATGGTTCAGCTGATGCGCGGCGGCGAGCCTGTTAAGATGTCGAAACGTTCGGGCAACTTCATCACCATCGCCGATATGGTGGAGGAAGTTGGCAAGGATGTTGTTCGCTTCACAATGCTGACGCGCAAACCCGAAGCGCAAATGGAATTTGATTTCGCCAAGGTTGTTGAAGCCTCAAAAGACAATCCGGTGTTCTATGTGCAATATGCCCATGCTCGGATTTGCTCGAACTTGCGCAAGGCGCTGGCAGATGAGGGGATTACTCCATCGGCAGCAAATCTTGCTGCACTGGGTGAAGAAGAGCTGGCGCTGATCAAGCTGGCTGCGCAGTTCCCGCGCGAAGTGGAAGCCGCGGCCAAAGCGCGCGAACCGCACCGGATTGCGTTCTATCTCTATGAGCTGGCTAGCGCTCTACACTCCTTCTACACGCTTGGCCGCACAGACACTGACAAGCGCTTCATTGTGGCAGATAATCCGGAATTGTCCGCCGCAAGGCTTTTCCTTGCCGCTCAGTTAGGGCAGGTTATCCGAAACGGCTTACAGATATTGGGGGTCGACGCGGTTGAGGAGATGTGAGTGTGATCTCTATGAGTGACACTGGCAGCAATAATGAGTTGGCGCTGGATAGTGATGACAGCCTACCATGGCTCGAATCTGATGAGTATGATCCGGATGAGGGTGCGGTCGATACCTCGCGAATCGTGATGTTTGCTGGCGTATTGCTGCTTTTACTGGTCGCCGGGATTGGCGGTGTCTGGTGGTACTCCAACTATCTCCATGGCGAGCAGGTCGTCGCTGACGGTAGCACGATCAAAGCACCTGAGGGGCCCTATAAAGAGCGCCCTGCAGATCCAGGTGGCAAAGAATTTGCCGGGACGGGCAATGTTGCACCCGGAGTGGGTGAAGGCGTTTCAGCGGAAACCCAATTGGCTGATGTGGAAACATCAACGCCGATTGCTGCGCCAACCACTGCACCACGTCCAACAATCACAGCGCATTCAGGCGGCGGAAGCGCGGCGGCAGATAGCGGTGTAGCTGTGCAAGTGGGCGCATACGGTTCCCGGGCAAAGGCGGAATCCGGCTGGGCAACATTGCGCGGGCAAACCACTTTGCTAAACGGCGTGCGTTACCGGATTGTTCAGGGGCAGGCGGACATCGGCACGGTCTACCGTTTGCAAGCGCTTCCCGGCGATCTGGCGACCGCGCGAAAACTTTGTAACGGCCTCAAAGCCGACGGCATTGCTTGCAATATCAAGCAGTAGAGCGGGCGGAATGCGCCGAATGCGCTAAAACGGGGCTGGAAAGCGTCGTTTTCCCCCAAAGTAACCATCATTCGCCTTGCCGTAACGAGGCTTAGCTGCGAATTTTTCGCTCATGACACCTGCCATATTCGGGATTACCGGAGCCCAGCTCACCGCAGAGGAACGCGCATTCTTTCGCGAAGCGGATCCGGCTGGCTACATCCTGTTTGGACGCAACTGCGTCGATCCGCGGCAGTTGCGCGCGTTGACCGATGATCTTCGCGCCATTCACGGGCGGGAGCGGCTGCTGGTTTCGATCGATCAGGAGGGCGGACGGGTTGCCCGATTGAGGCCGCCGCACTGGGCGCACTACCCCTCTGGGCAGACCTTTGATGCGCTTTATCAAATTGCCCCTGCCAGTGCGATTGAGGCGGCTCGAGCCGGCGCGCATGCGATGGCGCTCGAACTCTCGGCGATGGGCATTACAGTCGATTTTCACCCGCCGCTCGATGTTCGCCAGCCAGGCGCACATGATGTGATCGGTGATCGCGCTTTGGGAAGCGAACCAATGCAAGTCGCTGCGATTGGCCGAGCAATTCTGGATGGGCTCGCCAAGGGCGGCGTTGCGGGTTGCATCAAGCACATGCCGGGCCATGGCCGGACAACGACGGATACGCATCATGCCTTGCCAACGGTCACCGCAAGCGAGGAAGA
>JABDKI010000226.1 GCA_013002295.1 Altererythrobacter sp. | reverse complement strand
TGCTGGAACGCCATATCTACGCGCTTGATCTTGACGCACCGGGCGAATGGAGCCGCCTGACCGAGCCGGGATTCGTCAATTCGGCGAGCATGGACAAGAAGGGGCAATCGCTGCTGATTTCGCGTTCGGCATCGAACCAGCCTCCGCAAACCTATCTGGCCGAAACTGACGGTAATCGGATTGCATGGGTGGAAGAAAATGCGCTGGACGCGGATCATCCATACACGCCGTTCCTTGCTAGCCACGTCGCACCAGAGTTTGGCACAGTGGCTGCTGAGGACGGCACGCCGCTGCATTACATGATGCTGAAGCCGGAGATGGAGCCGGGCAAGAAATATCCCGTGTTCTTCTACCACTATGGTGGTCCGGGCCCGCAGCTGATTGATCGCGGCTGGGATGGCGCGCTGGCGCAAGCGGTGGTCGACAAGGGCTATATCTGGTTCGCGCTCGACAATCGCGGGTCGAACAATCGCGGGGTCGATTTCGAGCAGCCGATTTACCGCGCGATGGGCGGGGTCGAGGTGCGCGACCAGGGGAAGGGCACAGAGTTCCTAAAGACGCTCGATTTCGTCGATCCGGACAAAATCGCAATCTATGGCTGGTCGTACGGCGGCTATATGACGCTGAAGCGTTTGCAAGCAGAGCCGGGCGTCTATGCGGCGGGTATTTCCGGCGCGCCGGTGACCAAGTGGGAGCTGTATGACACCCACTATACCGAACGCTATATGGGCGACCCGCGCATTGTACCTGAGGCTTACACAGCAGCCAACGCCATGGCAGACGCGACCAAAATGTCCGATCCGCTGCTGCTGGTGCATGGCATGGCGGATGACAATGTGGTGTTCGAACACTCGTCAGAGCTGATCGCGGCACTGCAGGAAGGCAATGTGCCGTTCGAAATGATGCTCTATCCCGGCTACACCCACCGCGTGGCGGGCGAGCAGATTTCGCCGCATCTGTGGAACACCTATTTCAGTTTCCTTGCGCGGCATGGGGTAACCCCGCCGGAGTAGAGCCCGGCTATTCTGCCAACCATTCAAGCACCTTGGCGGCGACTTCGCCGGGTGCTTCCACATGCGGATAGTGCCCGATTGTGGGCAGCAAATGGTGGCGTGCACCGGGCAACACCTTGCACCATTTGCGATAGGCGTGCTCGCCAGACACTGGGTCAAGCGCGCCATTGATGAGGCCGATGCGCGCCTGCGTATGTTCCAACGCGCCAACCCAGCGCGCCTCATGTTCGCGGCGATCGGCGATGTAGTGCAGCAGCTTGTGAAAGATCAGGTTGCCGTCATGCTCGCTCATGAACTCCCAAAAGCTGTCAAGTTCCGCTTCGCTCGGCTGTGTGTTCGGCCCAAACACTTCCGAGAAGCTTTTTCCGAAGCCCTTGCGGCTCAATAGTCGACTGATGACAAACCCGATCGGGGAAGTGCCCAGCTTCTGAATGGGCCGCGGGCGGTGCTGATCAGGGAAGATACCCCCGTTGAGGAAGAGCATTTGCCCAAGGCCCGCCGCGCCTGATTCCTCGAGTTGACGTGCCAGCAATTCCTGACCCACCGATACGCCATAGTCATGGACCAGCGCATCAAATCCACCAATCTTGAGGTGTGAAAGCAACGCTTCATGAAGATCTGTCTGGCGGTGGATCGAGTAACCTGAGCTGGGTTTTGCGGACAGTCCGAAGCCCATCATGTCGCACGCAATCAGGCTGTAACGCTTGGAGAGCTCTTCCCAAACCGGCGCCCAGTCCCACGAACAGGTCGGAAATCCATGAACCAACAGAAGCGGCGGACCTTCGCCACCTGTCCAATAGGCAATCTGGTGCCCTTCAAAGGTGAAATAGTTCGCGCGGCTGCGCCAGTCTGCTGTATCGGCGTGCATAGGATTTCCTCTTGCTATGCAGGGCTAGTCGCGGCAGCTGGGCGTGCAAGCAATTTTATGCGACGGAGAATGTAATTGGGTTATCGGGTAGCCATTGTTGGAGCGACCGGAAATGTCGGGCGCGAAATGATGCAGATCCTCGCGGAGCGCGAGTTTCCGTGTGACGAGGTCGCAGCGGTCGCATCATCCCGCTCGCACGGGACAGAGGTGGAATTCGGCGACACCGGCAAAATGCTGAAGTGCAAGAACATCGAGCATTTCGATTGGGCTGGCTGGGATATTGCACTGTTTGCTGCGGGCAGCGGCCCGGCGAAAGAGTATGCGCCCAAGGCGGCAGCGGCTGGCTGTGTCGTGATCGACAACAGCTCGCTTTACCGGATGGAGCCCGATGTTCCGCTGATCGTGCCAGAGGTTAATCCGGAAGCGATCGACGACTTTTCAAAGCGCAACATAATCGCGAATCCGAATTGCTCGACCGCGCAAATGGTTGTTGCGCTGAAGCCGCTCCACGATGCGGCGACAATAAAGCGTGTAGTTGTCTCGACTTATCAGTCCGTGTCAGGCGCAGGAAAAGCCGGAATGGATGAGCTTTTCCAGCAAAGCCGCGCAATCTTTGTTGGTGACCCGATTGAAGCGGAAAAGTTCACCAAGCAGATCGCGTTCAACGTGATCCCGCATATCGATGTCTTCCTGGACGATGGATCGACCAAGGAAGAGTGGAAGATGATGGTCGAGACCAAGAAGATCCTCGACCCCAAGATCAAACTGAATGCCACATGCGTGCGCGTACCGGTGTTCGTCGGCCATTCCGAAGCGATCAATATCGAATTCGAGAATGAGCTTTCAGCCGAACGAGCGATGGAAATCCTGCGTGAGGCGCCGGGCATCATGCTGGTCGATAAGCGCGAAGACGGAGGCTATGTCACGCCGGTTGAATGTGCGGGCGACGGCGCAACCTATGTCAGCCGCGTTCGCGAGGACCCGACGGTAGAGAACGGTCTGACCCTGTGGTGTGTGTCAGACAATCTGCGCAAAGGGGCGGCGCTGAACGCGGTTCAGATCGCTGAACTTCTGGGCCGCACGCATCTCAAGAAGGGGTGACGCGAAGGTTGGAATGCGGCACAAGTTCCGCATGACAACACTCAACGCTGATCTGTTCTTCAGTTTCCGCTCTCCCTATAGCTATCTCAGCATAGGGCGATATCGCGAGCTGTCAGAGACTCATAATGTCGATATCGCGCTGCGTCCGGTCTATCCGATCGCTATCCGCGATCCCGACATCCTGTTCACCAATCCCATGCAGGGGCGTTACATCTTCATCGATTCCGCGCGTTCGGCCCAGATGCTGGGAATACCCTATCGCTGGCCGCGCCCCGATCCGGTGGTGCAGGACATGATGACGCGCAAAGTGGCCGAAGATCAGCCTTACATTTACCGGCTAACGCGCATGGGGCAGGCGGCCCAGAAGCGCGGTAAGGGCATCGCCTTTGCTGATGAAGTGTCCAAGATCATCTGGTCGGGAGAAGTCGATAATTGGCACGAGGGTGACCATATGGCCAAGGCGGTCAAGCTTGCAGGGTTGGATCTGGACGAGCTGGATGCCGAGGAGACATCTCAGGCAGAGGCGCTGGACGCTGAAATTGCCGCGAATCAGGATGCGCTTGCTGCCGCAGGTCATTGGGGTGTTCCGACGCTTGTATTTGCGGGCGAACCCTTCTTCGGACAGGACCGGATCGACATGGCCAGTTGGCGGATGGAGCAAAAGGGACTTGTGAAACGATGACAGCAATTCTGACTGGCGGTTGCCAGTGCGGCGCTGTGACTTATCGCGCGAAAGCTGAAGCCAAGGGATACGCCTGCCATTGCCGCGATTGCCAGAAGCAATCGTCAAGCGCGTTTGGCATTTCACTGCCAATGGATGCAGCAGATTTGGCCGTTGATGGGGAGCTAGGCTGCTATACGAAAACCGCTGACAGCGGCGCTCAAACCGACTGCTATTTCTGTCCCAATTGCGGAAGCAGGATCTATCACGAAGGCAAGAGCAGGCCAGGCAAGGTTACCATCAAGGCGGGGACGCTAGATGATACATCCACAATCCGTCTGACCGGTCATGTCTGGGTCAGCCGCAAGCAGCCTTGGCTTGATCTGCCGGAAAGTATGCCGGCGTGGCAGACTCAGCCGACATTGCCTGAGGAATGGGAGCTACTCTGGCGCGGCAAGGGCGAAGAATGACGGACTATTTCGAAAGCTTTGATGGCACCAAACTGGCGTTCCACCGCACAGGCGAGGGGCGGCCCGTGGTTCTGCTGCATGGCCTTTTCTCCAGTGCTGAGATGAATTGGATCAAATGGGGACATGATCAGAGGATCGCCGAGGCGGGCTTTGAAGCAATCATGCTCGATTTTCGCGTGCATGGAGAAAGCGAAAGCCCGACCGATCCTGACAGCTATCCGCAAAACGTGCTCGTGCAAGATGTGGCTGCGCTGATCGAGCATCTCGGGCTTGATGAATATGTGCTTGGCGGATTTTCTCTTGGCGCGCGTACTTCGCTGCATGCTGTTGCACACGGCGTACTCAATCCGTCGCGGCTGATCGTGGGCGGAATGGGGACGGCAGGGCTGGGAGAATGGAACAAGCGATCAGCCTTCTTCAAGCGCGTGATCGATGAATTTGATACGATCGGGAAAGACGATCCGGCGTGGTACTCGCGCCAGTTTCTGAAGTCGCAAGGCGTGGATCGGGTTGCTGCTCGCTTGCTGCTCGACACCATGCCCGATCTGGAATTGTCCATGCTTGCGAATGTTACAGTTCCCACGCTTGTGGTTTGCGGCGAAGAAGATCGCGACAATGGCTCAGCAGAAGAGCTTGCAGGCATGCTGCCAGACGCGACGTTCGTGGAAACACCGGGCAATCATTTGATGAGCGCGACCAAGCCGGAAATGGGCGATGCAATTGCGCGCTGGCTGGGAGAGACTGCATGATGGAAGAAAAAACCCCGCTTAAGTTTTGGCTTTTGGGGCTCGGGATATTGGGCACTCTTTTGGTCACGGGCATGCTTGCCGGTGATGCGAGCCAATATAACATCGTTGACCATCAGGCAGCAGGCACCGCGGAGATGGTCAATACCATACAGGCAGATTGGCGCGCCAATGGTCTAAGCAATGCAGTCATTTACGGAATGATCGCTGACTTCGTGTTTATCGCGATTTACAGTTGGGGCAGCTTTGTTGCGGGGCGCAGCCTATATCGCTCGGGCAACACGCTGGTACGGCTGCTTGGCGGAGTCGTCGTGGCGGCCGCGATTGTCTTTCTCATCAGCGACTATCTGGAAACGATCCTGCAGTTAATTCAGATGCTGCGCGATGAAGGCGTCGACTGGATGGCGGCAACGGCCGCGACAGCGCAGCCGATCAAGTTTGCTGCGTTCTACGTTACCTTCTTTGGTGTAATCGCCGCGCTGATCGTTCGATTGGTTACTCGTCCTAAGACCTGAACCAAAACAAAGCCCCCGCCACACTCCTGTGCGACGGGGGCCGTACCGCTCGTGCAAAGAGCGATCTCGCTGAAAGCGATTATTCTGCGCTGAACGGCAGCGACGAGTGGTGCAGGTTAATCACCAGGTCGCCAGCTTCATTGCGCATATAACCGAAGGTGTACTCAACCTTGGTTTCATTGCCGTCGGTGCCGGTGAAGTAGTAATTGCCCATCGCGAGCGCGCTGTCGCCGTCAGTGATGGTTCCTTCGTTTTCCCAACGCACGTTGGTGTAGGGTGCGATGGCAAAGCCGCCATCTTCAGTGCCTTCGGTACCGATGAAATAGCTCAGCGCTTCGTCAAAGCTGCCGCGGAACTGGTCTTCAGCGGCCAGAGTCGGCTTGAACAGGATTTCTGCGCCATCTTCGTAAGCGTAGAATGTGTTGATGTGGTCAGTCGCTGCCGCAGCAACGTCGCCACCTTCACTGTGAACCTTGCCGATGTTGACGATGCCTTCGCCCCAGCCTTGCTGAGCCGCTGCCACTTCTGCAGCTGTGATCGGTGCTGCACCAGTAGTAGCTTCGGTAGTTGCTTCGCCACCACAGGCTGCAACAGCAAGGCTAGCCGCTGCAATCGCAGGTACCATTACAATCTTGCGCATTTTGGTCTCCAAAAGAATATCTTTCCCCAAACGGGAATAATGATGATCATCATCGACTGCGGTCTTTGGAGAGGTCACATACCGGACCCCACTCGACCAAAGTCGATACGGTCCGACATCACGCGCGTTTTCGTGTCGCACGCCAGAGGGGCCCGGCCCGTGGTCAAGTAACCGCGTGAACAACGGATGGTTCCGGCTTGATGCGATTTTTTCGCGATTGTCCGAATTGGAGCGATTCCGCTTGGGGTCGAGGGGACAGGTGCTGTAAAGGCGCGCCATTCCGTAGCGGCGCACGCGTTTGGAGAATTGTTTTGAAGCAGGTCTATGTTGGACTGTTGGTCACAGTCACGATAAGCGGCTGTTCGCCCTATGAAACAGGCACAGCGGGCGACTATGTCGAATATCCGCCGCTTGCCGGTACTATGGCAGAAGGTGAGAAACCGACGCTATTTGTCGCCAACAAATTCGGCAACACTTTGTCCAAGATTGACCTTGAAACGGGCGAGGAACTTCTGCGGCTCGACAGCTGCACCAATCCGCACGAGTTGGCTACATCCTCGGACGGGTTATTGGTTGCGCTCGCTTGTTATGGCGGGCGGACGGTGGACATATTTCGTACGACTGATCTGACCAAGGAAGTTACAATCGACCTAGGTGAGAATGCGCGCCCTCATGGCATCGTCTGGCATGACAGCGGAAACATCTATGTGACTGCTGAAGGGCGCCAATCAATCTTTAAGATTGAGAGCCCTCTGGGGTTCCTCGGCGAACCACCAAAGCTGACTGAATACAGCACAGGTAAGCTTGGCAGCCACATGGTTGCGGTCGCACCCGACGAGTCAACAGCGTGGACCACCGATCTTGGCTCCAAAACGGTGACTCGCATCGATCTGGCTGGCGGCGCTGAGCCGATTTCCATAACTGTTGGAGAGGAACCCGAAGGAATCTCGCTAACCCCTGACGGTTCAGCATTGTGGGTGTCGGCGCGTGGCTCGAACGAGGCTTACGAGCTTGATCCACAGACAATGGAAGTGCGCACAACGCTGAAAACCGGTGCGTTTCCGTTGAGATTGGCAATCCGGCCGCAGGGTGACTTTGCAGTGACGTCCGATCTGATGGATGGCGGCCTGACAGTGATCGACCTTTCCAAACGCAAAGTCGCGCGCAAGATTGCGGTTTCCAGTCCAAAGGAAGCCGAAGATCGTTTCCAAGTTACAATCCTGTGGTCGAATGATGGCGAGCGCGTTTATGTCGCTGAAACAGCGAGCGATACTGTGGCTGAAGTCGATTTCGCCTCCGGCAAAGTGTTGCGTCGATTGGACGTTGGCGACGGCGGTGATGGTCTTGCTATTTTGGGAGCAAGGTAAGTGGGTTCAGATCGCCCTGAACCGGCAATAGTCGGATGGCGTGAACTGGTCGGTCTGCCCGATCTTGTAACCACGCGCATCCCTGCCAAGATTGATACCGGCGCCCGAACATCTTCGCTCCATGCAACCGAGATCGAGCGGTTTGATCGCGATGGCCAACGCTGGGTGCGTTTTTTGCTCGATTTGGGTGAGGGCCGCAGCGAGCCGGTCACATGTGAAGTGCCTCGCGCAGATCGCCGTATCGTTACAAGCTCGAATGGTGACGCGCAGGAACGTTTTATTATCAAGACCGCTTTAACATTGGGCAGTCACACATTCCGTGCAGAATTCAGCCTTGCTGACCGATCAGACATGAAATTCCCGATTCTGATCGGGCGAACCGCATTGCGGCGCAGGTTTCTAGTCGAACCGGGCCGCTCCTATCTCCAATCGCCCTTACACGAGCGTAAATTGCTGAAAAGCAGAGGATAATCGCCATGAAAATCGCTATGCTAGCGCGAAATCCCAATCTCTATTCTCACAAACGGCTGCTGGAAGCTGCGGAGGAGCGCGGGCATTCACTCGACATTCTCAACACCACTCGTTGCACTGTAAATATCGCGAGTCATCGTCCTACGGTCATGTATCGCGGCGAGACGCTCAAAGGGTATGATGCAGTCATCCCACGCATCGGTGCGTCGATCACCAACTATGGCTTGGCGGTTCTGCGCCAGTTTGAAATGGGCGGAGTTTGGTCACTCAATGAAAGCGTCGCAATCGGGCGTAGCCGGGACAAGCTGCGGTCTACCCAGATCATGGCGAAGTACGGCCTCGGCCTGCCACTGACGGCATATGCCAACGATCCGAAGCAGGCGGAGGAGATCATCAAGGCTGTGAATGGACCGCCGGTAGTCATCAAGCTGCTTGAAGGGACACAAGGTATCGGTGTGGTCCTGGCCGAAACGCTGAAGGGCGGCGCGTCGATTATCGAGGCGTTCCGCGGCGCAAATGTCAACATTATGGTTCAGGAATTCATCAAGGAAGCTGGCGGTTCTGACATTCGCTGTCTGGTTGTTGGAGGCAAGGTAGTCGCTGCGATGAAGCGCCAAGGGGCGGAGGGAGAATTTCGCAGCAACCTTCACCGCGGCGGCAGTGCGCGCCTCATCAAGATTACTCCTGAAGAGCGTTCAACCGCTGTCCGTGCGGCGAAAGCGATGGGGCTGAATGTTTGCGGTGTGGACCTGCTACGCAGCAATCACGGTCCGGTTATCATGGAAGTGAATAGCTCACCCGGATTGGAAGGGATTGAGACCGCGACCGGTAAGGATATTGCAGGTCAGATCATCGATTTCGTCGCGGCGAATGCGAAAAAGGGGAACACCAAAACAAAGGGTAAAGGGTAGGCCGATATCCCAAAGTTGGCTAAGTCCCTACACAGGCTTGGTACATCAATTCGTCGGGTTCTAGTATGTTTGGTAGCCAAAGAGGCTAAGCCGAATTAGCTCGAGGCGATGTTCAAGGTCTGGATCGACACTCCTTTGATGCGCGCTTTTCATTAGCTGAATGGTTGAGCTTGCCGCACTCCACGAACGCTGCCACCACTCCCAGCATGATTCGTGATCGCTTCCTGCCCACCAATGCCATCCATAACCTGCGCGACTATGGCGGATATTCCGTATCGGGCGGAGGCAAAGTCAAAACCGGGCTCCTCTTCCGTTCCGGCCATCATGCCGAGGCAGGTGAGGATGATCTGACGACGGTCGCTGATCTTGACCTCAAGCATGTGATCGACCTGCGCGGTGATAGCGAGCGAGAGCGGCACACTTGTCGCCGCCCCTCAGGGTTCGCCGCCAAGGTCATCTATTTCGAAGGCGAGACAGCAGGCTTGGCGCCGCATCTGGAAGCGGCTCAAGGTAATGTTGATGCGGCCGGCGCGCATCAGGCGATGGTCGATTTATATGGTGCGCTGCCGGACCGCGAAGGGGTAAACTGGGTGCTGAAGCGATACCTCGCGTCGCTTGCGCGCGGGGAGGGGGCAAGCCTTGTCCATTGTGCCGCGGGAAAGGATCGCACCGGCATCGCAGTCGATTTGCTCCATCATATTCTGGGCGTACATCCCGATGACGCGATGGAGGACTACCTTCTCACCAATCATTCGCCACGCAATGAAGAGCGCATCCGCCACGGTATGGAACTGATGGGCGACAAATATGGCGGTATCGATGAAGCGACGGTGCGCGTGCTGATGGGAGTCGATGCGGAGTTTCTCGAAGCGGCGCGGCGCTCAGTCAAAGAACGTTTCGGATCCGCTGACGCCTATCTGGAACAAGTTTTGGATGTAGATGCTGCCAAACGAGAGGCTTTGAAAGCCGCGCTTGTGGATGTGTAACGCTTTCCTCTCGCACACGAATTGAAGCTTGGCGGTACAATGACTAGATCGCTTGGTGACACAAACAGGAACTTATTATGGCTACTCATCGCACCAAGATGCTCATTATTGGCTCAGGCCCGGCTGGTTATTCCGCTGCGATTTATGGCGCACGCGCTATGCTTGAGCCGATTGTAGTGCAGGGCATCCAACCGGGCGGCCAGTTGACCATCACCACCGATGTCGAGAACTACCCGGGTTTTGAAGATGTGGTTCAGGGCCCATGGCTGATGGAGCAAATGCAGAAACAGGCCGAACATGTCGGCACGCGGATGATGTGGGACACAATTGTCGAGGTTGATTTCGATAATGGTTCACCGTTTCGTGCGGTTGGCGACAGCGGTGACGAGTACATTGCGGACACAGTCGTGATTGCGACCGGCGCGCAGGCCAAATGGCTCGGCATTCCGGGCGAGCAAGAGCTGGGCGGCAAGGGCGTGAGTGCCTGCGCAACCTGCGACGGGTTCTTTTTCCGCGGCAAAAAGGTGGCAGTGATCGGCGGCGGCAACACTGCCGTTGAAGAGGCGCTCTATCTTACCAATCACTCGGACGATGTGACGTTGATCCATCGCCGCGATGAGCTGCGCTCCGAGAAGATTTTGCAAGAACGATTGTTCAAGTCAGACAAGATCACGCCGCTTTGGAACAAGACCGTCGTTCGGTTCGAAGCAGGCGAAGATGGTGCGCTGCACCACTTGGTATTACAAGACACGCAAACCGGCGAAGAGAGCACTCTCGAAGTCGGTGGCGCCTTCGTTGCGATTGGCCACGCACCTGCGACCGAATTGTTCAAAGGCAAACTCGCGATGGACGACGGCGGCTATCTTGATGTTAAGCCAGGCACGCCAAAGACTGCGATCCCTGGTGTCTTCGCGGCTGGCGATGTGACCGATCATGTCTATCGGCAGGCGGTAACAGCAGCGGGCATGGGCTGCATGGCCGCGCTCGACGCGGAGAAATTCCTCGCTACGCTCGAGTTCGAGAAAAAGCCGGCAACCGAAGCCGCTGAATAATCGGGAGCGCCCCAGCTAGGCGCCCCCGTATTGCCTCACATGTGAATGTCGAACACGCTGATGCTGGCGTGGAAGATCAGCGCGATCAGCACAAGGCTGGACAGTGCGAAGAGGACAAAACGCGCCAGCACAACATTAGCGGTCGCTTGGACAAGGCTATGCGCGACGCGCAGCCCGACATAAATCCACGCCAACAACGCATTCATGCCGTCGCCCTGGCCAATGATCGCTAGCACTATAGCGACGGCGTAAAAGACCGTCGGTTGCTCGTGCAAATGGTTGTAATTGTGTGCCTTGCGCTGAACCTCAGGCGGCAATTGAGCGTCCAATCCAGCGGAGGTGGGCAGGCGTGAAAGTTCCTGCGGATCGACTTTCGCCTTGCTCATCGCTGGAATGCGCGTGGCATACATCCAGAACCACATCACCATCGTCCAGATGGTGAGTGCAACCACGGGTTGCAGAATATCCATTCCGATCATCAAAGTACTCCCGGGTCAGCAAAAACGGTCGCCGTGACGGCGCGGATGGTAAGGGCAACTAGAACGAGTGTGCTGAGCAGAAACAATACAAACCGAACTGGAACCTTGTTCACAAGGTTTTGCCAAACCGAATGCACTATCCTGATCCCGACATATGCCCACGCAAGGGTGATGTCCCATGCACTGGGGCCAACAATAGTCAAGATGATCACGACTGCGTAGAAAAGGGTCGGCTGTTCATGGAGATGAGTGTGGTTGTGCGCTGGCCAATTGGCTTTGTCAGGAATGACACCTTCCAAGTCCTGCCCACGAACGCCCTCTTTGCGAGGTAGCTTCGACTTGTCGACCTTAGCGATTGCACCAAACCTTGCCGGGATGATCCACAGCATTACGATTAGCGTCCACGCGACCAGCACCGCGGCCGGTGCGAGCATCTGAGCTTGCATGATTAATCCCCCCTCAAGAAGCCAATCCTGCGCAGGCGCAGGCCGATTGTCAATTGCACGCTAGCTAGTTGTGCGGATCGTCTCGGCAAATGCATCGGGATCGACATTGCCACCCGTGACCATCAGCACTGTAGCTTCATCAAGCGGCACTTTGCCCGCCAGCGCGGCGGCCAGGGCTGCTGCGCCGCCCGGTTCTACGACAATGTGAAGCTGCGTGAATGCGAAACGTTGCGCGGCACGCACCTCGTCATCGGTGATCGCAACCCCCGGCTCGCTCCGTCCCATGAGCAGATCGAGGTTGATCTGTTTCGTCGCTGTGGGTTGAAGCGCATCACATATGGTTTTGGGCGCATCAATCTGTGCGTGAACCAAGTCACCCTTTGCCAGCGATTGCCCGACCATGTCCCAACCTTCGGGCTCTACCGGGATAACTGCTGCATCGGGGCAAGCGAGCGCAAGCCCGGCTGTCAGGCCGCCGCCGCCGCAGCAAGCGATGAACCGACTGGGTTGGCGGCCAAGCTGAGCCTCAGCCTCCAATCCGGCGCTGCCTTGCCCCTCAATCACCCACGGATCGCCAAAGGCATGGACCAGCACGCCGCCGCTTTCCTCGATCAGCTTTTCCGCCACCACGTCGCGATCTTCACCATGCCGATCATACGTAACAATCTTCGCACCGAGGCTACGCGTCCCTTCCAGCTTCACGCTCGGCGCGTCAGCCGGCATTACGATCGTTGCCGCAATGCCGAGCCGCCTTGCTGCCCAAGCCACCCCTTGCGCGTGGTTGCCGCTTGAAACTGCGACTACACCCATCGTGCGTTCTTCATCGTTGAGCGAAGACAGCCTGTTCCATGCTCCGCGGATCTTGAACGCACCGATTGGTTGCAGATTCTCCGCCTTCACCCAGCACCGGGTTCCATAGATCTCTACCGGAAGCAGCGGAGTAGGCGGCAGGATCGCTGCAATCCTCTCAGCGGCTTCAATCACTCCCTCGCGGGTTGGCAGTCGTGTGGTGTCTGTCATCGCGTTCTTCTTGTCCTAGCACTTTGCTAATGGAGGATGGTTTCCTACAGGATGGAACACATGGAACACAGTCCATGGGTGAAAAATACTCACCGGTTTCTGAAACCGATATTGTACGGATTTCTGCGGGTTTGGGGCGTTTTTTGCGTGCATTCGAGCATCATGCCCAAGCCCGGCAAAGTAGGAAAGATTCGGATCAATTTACGCACTCCGCGCATTGCTCTAGAGAGCGCTCCAAGATTCGAATTTGAAAGGTATCCTCCATGTCGACAGTCCTCGTAATTGGTGCAGGCGGCGTCAGCTCGGTCTGCGTCCACAAGATGGCAATGAACGCGGACATCTTTGGCGATATTCATCTCGCCAGCCGGACCAAGCGCAAGTGCGATGCGATTGCCGAAAGCGTTAAGGTGCGCACCGGACAGGGCGTTGCGACTTACGAGATTGACGCGGAAGAAGTGCCCGCAATGGTCAACCTCATTCGCAAGATCCAGCCATCGCTGGTCGTCAATCTGGCGCTGCCCTATCAGGATTTGCCGATCATGGATGCCTGCCTTGAAGCGGGTGTGAATTATCTCGACACGGCGAATTACGAGCCGAAGGACGAGGCCAAGTTCGAGTATAAATGGCAGTGGGCCTATCATGACCGCTTCAGGCAAGCGGGCCTGATGGCGCTGCTGGGATCGGGCTTCGATCCGGGCGTGACCAGCGTGTTCACCATGTGGCTTAAGAAGCACAAGCTGAAGACCATACGCACCCTTGATATTCTTGACTGCAATGGCGGCGAT
>JABDKI010000062.1 GCA_013002295.1 Altererythrobacter sp. | reverse complement strand
CTGGACGGGCAGCACCGCCCTGCCCGGCGGCGATATAGATCCGGCGCGTTTCGATACCTTCTTTGCCGATAGCATGGCCAAATATCCGTGGTTCGGGCCCGAAGGCGTACGGCGGCTATGCCGTGCCTATGGCACCAACATCGATGAGATACTCGGGATGGCTAACGGACTCGAAGATCTCGGCGTGCACATGGGCGGAGATCTCTATGAGGCCGAACTGCGCTATCTTGTCGAGAATGAATTCGCGCGCAGTGCAGAGGACGTGCTGTGGCGGCGCAGCAAGCTGGGCCTGCATTTGGACAAAGCAGCGCAAGAGCTGGTTGCAGCATGGTTCGCAAAGGCCGTGGTGCCCGCATGAGGGAGCCATTTCAGCTTGCGCGCGGTGTAGGCGGCAATCCCGTCTATCGCCGTGAACATATCAAGGCCGACGGGCGGATCCTGCGGCTCTACGGAAATGCCCCGCACACGCTTAGGCCATTGCCAGAAGCGGCTGATGACCTGCCCCATGGCGGCGAAATCCGGCACCATCCCTTGCGTGACGAATGGAATGTTTACGCGGCGCATCGTCAGAACCGGACATTCAAGCCATCTGCGGCTGACGACCCCCTCGCCCCCATGAAGCCCGGAGGACCAACTACGGAAATCCCGTTTGAAAACTTCGAGCTGGCGATCTTCGACAACAAGTTTGCGGCTTTCCACCCGCAAGCTGGCAGTTCGGCCGCATTGGATGGCATCGCCGTCGAGCCAGCGCGCGGCAAATGCGAAGTGGTGGTTTACGGCCCAGAAGCTGCGGGTAGCCTCTATACCATCGGGCAAGACCGGCGGCGGGTGCTGCTCGGCGCGCTGCTGGATCGTTATGAGAGCCTTTTCGCGAGCGGTTGCGAGTACGTGCTGCCGTTTGAAAACCGCGGCGACGAAGTGGGCGTGACACTGCACCACCCGCATGGGCAGATTTACGGATTTGAACGGACCCCGCTGGTCCAGCAGCGCGCCGTCAATGCGTTCGCTGAGGGATATGACCTGTCGGCCGAGATCGCCGCCGCCATGCCTGACTACGGGATTGGCGAAGAAGGTGGGATTGCAGCTTTCGTCCCTCGTTTCGCTCGCTTCCCCTACGAAATCTGGCTCGCCCCTCATGCGCGCCGCGAAGGTCCGTGGGATTGCAGTGACGAAGAGCTAGACGCGCTTGCTCATATGCTGGGCGATGTGACACGCCGCTATGACACGCTGTTCAAGGGTTCGGCGGCAACGATGATGGCGTTTCACGCCGCACCTGCTGGCGGATCGACGGGTTATCACTTCACTGTGCAGTTTTATCCGCTGCTGCGCGCGCCGGGCCGGATCAAATATCTGGCTTCAGTCGAGCAACATACCGGCGTGTTTACAGTGGATGTGATGCCCGAGGATGCGGCGAAGGCGCTGCGCGATGTCTGAAGTTCATGTTCGGGTTCCAGGTCGCGTTAATCTGATTGGCGAGCATACCGATTACAATGGCGGAATGGTTTTGCCAGCCGCGCTGTCGGTGGGGCTTGAACTGACGCTGTCCCCGCGTGCCGATGAGCACGTGATGGCCCGCTCCAATGGCTATAAGGACGTTCAACGTAGCTTGTCCGATGCCGCAAACAACAATTGGTCAGACCCAGTCGTCGGCGCGCTAAGGGAAGCCCGCAGTATGGGCTTGATCGCACATGGCGCGGATGTTTCGATTACTTCGACAATACCGGCGGGTTCAGGCCTATCTTCCTCCGCCGCGCTGATCGTCGCGGTACTGAAGGCCGCGCGAGAAGCTGGTAGGGGCGAGCAGTCAAATGAAGAGCTCGCGATTGCAGCACGCCGGGTGGAGAACGAGTACATGGGCGTGCCATGCGGGATCATGGACCAGATGGCGGTTGCGCTCGCGACGTCCGGCGCTGCAATGGCGCTCGACACGAATACTCTGGAGTACGAGCTGTTTGCTCTGCCAAAGACCCACAAAATCGCGGTCATTCATTCCGGTGTGTTCCGCAAGCTGACCGAAGGACGCTATGCCCAGCGCAAGCAGGAATGCGACGAGGCCAAGGCCTTTTTCGGGACCGAGGATCTTTGCCTGCTCGACCCCGAGGAGGTGACGCAGTCCTCATTCGCTGAAACCCCGCGGAAACGCGCGCTTCATTGTGCAACCGAGCATCGCCGCGTGCTGGCAGCGATTGAAGCACTCAAGGCCAATGACATTGCCTCGCTGGGTCGAGCGATGAACGAGAGCCACGTATCGATGCGCGACAATTTCGAAATGTCGTTGCCGGCGATCGATGCTTTGGTCAGCGATGCACAGAAGTTTGGCGCAACTGGAGCACGGCTTACTGGCGGCGGATTCGGCGGCTGCATCGTCACTTGCGTTGAAAGCGCTGCGTTCGACGACTGGGTGGCCAAGCTGTTGGCCGTACATCCAAAGGCAAAGCTGATAGATACTGTTTGCGGCGGTTAGATCGCTCCCAGTGCGCTTAATACCGAGCGCGCACCAAGCCCCGCCGCGATCACCAGCACAGCAACGCCCGCTATATTCGCTGCTACCTTGTTTACGTGCTTACCCAGCAGCCTTTCCTGGTTCATGGCGTAAAGCAGGAATCCCGCGACGACCGGCAACAGGATGCCATTGGCGAATTGCGCGGAGAGAATGATCGTCACTGGGCGGATGCCGGTCAACGAAAGCGCCGCTCCGATCAGGATTACACTTAGCGCCACCCAGCGCATAACATTCGGCTTCGTCTCTTCGCTGACGCCAAGAATCTCGGACATCGCATAGCCTGTTGCCAGCGGCGCTGTGATCGCGCTGGTCAGCCCAGCGGCGAACAGTCCCAGCCCCATCAGATATTTCGCGTTCGAACCGAACAAGGGTTCAAACTGTGCCGCCATGTCAGCCGCACTGGTAACGACAATTCCGGCTGCAAACAGGCTGGCAGATGCAGTTGCGACAACCAGCATGGCTATCAAACCGCCAATCCCGATAGTCACAACCGTGTCCGCGCGAGCGGCCGGTAAATCTTCCGGTCCGCTGAACCGGTTGCGTACCGCGCTGGCATGCAGAAACAGGTTGTAGGGGACCACAGTCGTGCCGATCAGCGCGACCACTGTCATCAATGCACCGTCTGGAATGGTCGGTAAGAACATGCCGCGAACCAGCGCGCCCAAGTCTGGTCGAACGATTGCAAATGTTGCCACGAAAGCTAGCGCCATGATTATCACAAGCGAAATCAACACACGTTCGATATGGCGATAACTGCCCGTTGCAAGCAGCACTGCCGCCAGCAGCGAAATGGCGCCAATCGAACCGCGGAATGCCCATTCGCTCTCCCCTGCAATGGCGGAAAGGCCCAGCGCAGCTCCGGCCAGATTGCCTCCTTCATAAGCGGCATTGCCCATATAGAGCGCTGCGCCCACGAGCACGATCAACGGCCATCGCCAAACGGACGCGTGGAAAAGCTCGGCCAATGCATCGCCAAGCCCTTTCCGCGTAACCACCCCAAGCCTTGCAGCCATTTCTTGCAATATGATCGTGGCAAACGTTGAAAACAGCAGCGCCCAGAGCAGCGCATAGCCAAAGTTCGCACCCGCAAGCGTCGAGGTCGTAACTGTCCCCGGGCCGATAAAGGCCGCTGTGACTATAGCGCCCGGCCCCAAATTGCGCCCGATTTCTCGCAGCCTACCGATCATACGCTTCTCTCCGATTCACAGTCCTGTGGATCGCCGAACCCACCTCCGGTTGGCGGCTGGATAACGATACAGTCACCCTCTCTGACTTCGGCCCGTCCGCACCCACCGAGGTCATCCTTACGTCCGTCATCTCGCTCGATCCAGTTCCGGCCCAGGCGTCCATCTCCGCCGCCAAGCGCCCCAACGGGGGCAACCTTGCGGTGCTCAGACAGGATCGAGCACTGCATGGCTTCACGAAAGCGGATCCGGCGGGTGATCCCGTCGCCTGCATTCCACTTGCCCTTGCCGCCTGAGCCGCGATCAATGCTGAATTCATCCAATATCACCGGATATCGATGCTCCAGAATTTCAGGATCGGTCATGCGCGTGTTGGTCATATGCGTGTGGACCGCCGGCGCACCATCGAAGCCCGGCCCCGCAGGCGCGCCCGAGCAAATCGTTTCGTAATATTGATAACGCGCATTACCGAAGGTGAGATTGTTCATCGTCCCCTGGCTGGACCCAAGACGCCCAAGCGCCCCGAACAGGGCATCGGTGACCGCCTGGCTCGTCTCGACATTTCCTGCCACCACTGCTGCCGGAAAATCTGGATTAAGCAGCGAACCTTCCGGCACCTCGATTTCCAGCGGCTTCATGCAACCTGCATTGAGGGGAATCTCGCTATCTATCAGGCAACGAAACACATACAGCACCGCAGCGCGGGTGATCGCTGGCGGGGCGTTGAAGGCATTTGGCATTTGTGCGCTCGTACCGCTGAAGTCGATGCGCGCGCTGCCGGCTTGCTTGTCGGTTGAAACTGCGACTTTGATCACGGCACCGCAGTCGAGCTCCAGCCGGAAGCTGCCATCATCCAGCTCGCGTATAACCCTGCGCACAGCATCCTCTGCCGCGTCCTGAATGTGCCCCATATAAGCGTGGACGATGTCACGGCCTTGATTTGCGACCAGTTTGCGAAGCTCGCCAGCGCCAGCGGCATTCGCGGCAACCTGAGCCATTAGATCAGCGGTATTCTGAGATGGATTGCGAGCAGGAAACTCGCACTCGGTTAGCGCTTGTTCTATCCGCTCGGTCATGAACTCGCCGCGCTCGACCAGCTTTAGATTGTCCAGCAACACACCCTCCTCATGGATCGTGGTTGCAAATGGCGACATGGATCCGGGTGAAATCCCGCCGATATCCTCGTGATGTGCGCGGCTCGCAACGAAGAATAGTATCTCCTCATCCGCTTCGTCAAAAACCGGAGAGATCACAGTTATATCAGGGAGGTGGGAGCCGCCATTGTATGGATTGTTAGAGACAAAGACATCACCGGCATTGATCTCCACACCGGATTCGATGATCACTTTGACACTCGCGTCCATCGACCCCAGATGGACCGGTACATGGGGTGCATTGGCGACCAGATTTCCGGATCGATCAAAGATTGCGCAGGAGAAATCGAGCCGCTCCTTCACGTTCACCGACTGGGAGGTGTTGCGCAGCACGATCCCCATCTGTTCGGCAATCGACATGAATTGGCTATTGAATATTTCAAGTGCGACCGGGTCCGGTTGAGTGGTGTCCAGGAACCTGTCTTGTGGCACACCAACCTGCGTCAGGATTAAATGCCCGAAGCCATTGACCGAGACACGCCAGCCGCGCTCTACAATGATCGTATCGGTGTCGCTGGTAATGATGGCAGGGCCGGCCAGCTCATGACCAAACTCTAGCTGATCTGCCCGATAAACCGAAGCAGCATGCCACTCGCCGCCAGCAAAGATTTCTCGTTGGGCGATCGGCAAAAGCCGTTGCGATGATGGTGCTGCCGTCCGCTGCTCCACATAGTCATCCGCTCCGCATTCCGACACGACAACCAATGTGTCGAGCAATAGCTCTTTGTCGGGCGCGACGAAGCCGAATTGGCGATTATGTGCACTTTCAAACTCACGGGCCATTTGCCCCGGATCAGTCACTGGCACGCTGATCGATGTCTCAGTCCCGCGATAGCGCAGCAGCGCGGAAACCGTATGGCAGACCGCGCTCGCAGCCACACCTTGCAAGGCTAGGCTGTCTGTATTCACCGCCTCCAATTCAGCAATCGTGGAACGCAGCGTCTTGATCGCTTCTTCGCAAAGCGCTGCATCAATCACGCGCTGCGTCTCGCACTGTGTCTTCGCCAGGCCCATGCCCAGTGCCGATAGGACACCTGCCATCGGGTGAAGCATTATCGTTTTGATGCCCAGCCGCTCGGCGACAAGGCAAGCATGTTGGCCGCCGGCACCACCGAAGCAGTTAAGCACGTAATTGGAAAC
>JABDKI010000054.1 GCA_013002295.1 Altererythrobacter sp. | reverse complement strand
TCGGCTCTCTGAACAATTACATGGAAGAAGAGGGATACGAGGTAGGAATGCTCGTCTATCGCGGTTTTCGCGAGGTTCGCGTGTATGGTCCTAACCGCACAACCTTTTACGAAACTTCCGGCGAGTTCTATCAAATCGACAATGGCGAGGGTTATTGGCGCGTGGATGGCGTTGGCGAGCGCGAGAATGGCGATCTGTACATGTCGCCGCCCGCGCTTGGTCACCTTTCCGGCCACGGACCGTTTCGCAAGGCTGGTAGCCGGACCAAATCTGCGTGCGGATCGCCCGCTACTCAATCACAATCCAATCTGCTCACGACCGCCGAGGTGGAAGTACCCGCGCGGACTAGCCGCGAGGATCTGCCGCCTTCATCGGAAGAGGAGCTCGCGAAGCGTTGTATCCACCGCGAATATGTCAGCGCGCTCAATGGCTCGGCCAGCAGCCTCATCCGACGGTTTGAAGGGGACACCGAGGACGCCGCCGGCACCGGGACGCGAACGCTGCCTGTGGCTCGCCTCTATGCCTCGCCATCCTGGCAGAGCGAGGAAGTCACAGCATTGCTGGGCGCCGATGCGATTGCCCAGTTGCGGGTGAGCGATCCGCTGGTTTCCGAATTGATCAGAAATCGCGGTGCTGATGACTGGCTCAAGGAGGCACGCAGGGAGTTGCGCACTTTCCACGTGCGAGCGCGCGATCAATATGATGGCGCAGCCTTGCGGGCTAATGACGCGTTCGAACCTTGCCCCCTTTACACGGAGGCGCGGCCTTACAGCCAGCTTCAGTCGGCTGAGGCAAAGCTGGCCGCGCTGCGCGAACGTCGCGACACAGCGCTCAAACCCCTTCTGGCAGAGCTTGAGAACGCCGATCAGATATTGACGCAAGCGGTTTGGGACGATCTCGATAGCGCGAGATCGATCATGGACAGAGCACAGAAATGGGCAGCCGAGCAGATAGTGAACATGCTGGGCGTAGAGAACGTCAACGAAGAGGACACCGAAAGGCTGATGCAACGCTCGGAAGAACTGAGGCAGCTCTATGCGCGAATGGCGGCGGAGGGGCGGCCGGTTAGCGATGAACAGCGCGAGGCCGATTTCGCAAGGGTTCTTGAGGAAACAGAGACAAACGGCTTGTGGCAAAACTTCAAGGCGGAGTTGCCCAACTATTATGCGAAATCAGCAAGGCTTAGCGCAGGCTATGTAGTGTCGAGACTTATTGCGAACGGCGCACCATCCGTGCTCCAGAAGGGCAGCAAAGGCCTGGGCGTGGCCAAGGCCCTGTTTGACGTGGCTGAGATCGTGAATGCGACGAGGAACCTCTATTCGCTCTGGGGGGTCAGCCAGGAAGCGATGCCGCGCGCTCTCGCGGCCACCGAAAGCCGGGCCTATGTGGCTGGATTGATCGAGCGGTATAACGTTGTCGAACTGGAGTATCTGCGGCTCAAGAAAGATTTCGAGACCGCTGTGACCAGCGCAGGCGCCAATTCCGAACGCGAGTTTGGCAGCAACCGGTAACCGCAGTCCCCTGCAATGGAATGGGCAGGACACTCGCCCGGACCCGTCGCGGCCATCGCACAGCTCACGCAGCGTGTTATGTGCGATTGGCTCGCCCGGCCAGCAAACGATATCTGAACCCCGACAATCGGAATGTGGACGTCGAATACCGACCCAAAGCTCGCGACCGATTTGCCCACGCGTTGCGGTGCCACGAGCGGACCGGCTGCAAACGACCCGATTACGGACGTTAGCGAGTGCCGCCAACGTTGCGGCTGAAGAATAACATTTAATCTACAACCGACTGACAGACAGACTTGATTTGTCACACATGCCGGAACGTGTCAGCGCGTCTACATTCGGCCCCGCAACGTCGGTGGAACTCGTTTGCGAGCAGGCTCAACCGGTCAAATAGGCAAGCACCGCTGGTGAAATTTGCCTTATCAAGACCAGTGCCTTAGCCTCCAGCCACACAGGGTCACTTTATCGCGCTCGGTTCTGCATGGACCGCCACGGCGCGGGGAGACGACCATGTTCAAGCGCTTTCTCGTCCTTACACTGTCGGCCCCGTTCTCGCTCGCTTTGCCGCAGCCCGCAGCGGCGCAGTCATCGACTGTCGAGCAAGCTTGCAACGATTTCAGCTGGCTGCTGGGAACATGGAA
>JABDKI010000052.1 GCA_013002295.1 Altererythrobacter sp. | reverse complement strand
CGACTACACTCTGATCCCTGCTCCGATTGTGCAAGGGCGGTTAGGCGGGATCGGGATTAGCCCCCAGCCGGCCGGCCTCGCGCTTGATCTGACGCCGCAGGCGGCGCGGGGGCAATCGGATTTCGCCATCGGCCCTGCTGTCCGCTTTCGCAATGACCGCGCGGACAATATCGAAGACGAAGTGGTCAAGCTTGCAGGAGAGCTCGAGAGTGCATTCGAAGTCGGGTTCGCGGCAAGTTATACCCTGCCCGGGGTGTTTACCCGAATGGACAGCCTGTCATTCGATCTCGGCGCACGTTGGGATGTGGCAGATGCACATGACGGCATGGTAATCGAGCCACGAATCGCCTGGTCACGCCCGATCGGCCGCGGCACATTCCAGTTGATCAGTGTGAACGCAGAGATCGTCGATGATAGTTTCGCGGACTATTACTATTCGGTCAGCCCGGCGCAGAGCGCGGCCAGCGACTTGACGGAATTCAGCGCCGATGGCGGATTGAACAGCCTGGGCGCAACCGCGTTCACCGCGTTTGATCTCGATGGAAATGCGCTTAACGGCGGTTTCAGTATTGTCTCGATCAGCGGCTATTCGCGGCTCGTCGGTGGCAGTGCCGATACACCCTACACCGCGCCGCGCGGTGATCCTAACCAGTTCTTCATCGCCATTGGGGTCGGCTATACTTTCTAGGGGTCATGCAAAAAAAGGGCCGCACAGTTGGCGGCCCTTTCTCAATTGCAGTCCAGCTGTAGCGCGTTAGTCATCGCTGTCTGCTGACGCGCCTTTCGCACCTTCACCCAATTGCGGACGCGGGCCGGGCATTTCGGCCTTGCGGTCGCCGGTCTTGAGGTAGGTATCGAACCATTCCATCATGCGCAGATTGTAGTCATAACGGCTGCCCGCCTTGCGGTTGCCATGACCTTCACCCGGATAGAACACCAGGCGCACCGGCACGTCAGGCTTGCGAACCTTGAGCGCGCGATAAAGCTCGAGGCTCTGGCCCGGATCGACGCGTGTATCTTCTTCACCGTGCATAATCAGCGTTGGCGTATTGGCCTTGTCGACGTGATAGACAGGTGAAACTTCAAGCATCTTCATCCAGTCATCCCACGGCCAAGCGCGGCTGTGCACGTTGTACATTTCGTAAGGGATGTCACCTGTACCGAACTTGCTGACCTGGTTCGAGATGCCCACGAACATCACAGACGCAGCGTACTCAGCAGAATGATAAGTCGCGCCCCACGCGCTCGCATAGCCGCCGTATGATCCGCCGGTAATACCGGTGCGGTCTGCATTGGTGATACCTTCTGCGACCAGTGCCCGCTTCGCATCGACTATGTCAGCGAATTCAGGGTCGGTGTAATTGCCCTGATGCTGTTTCGAGAATGCTGTCCCGTAGCCGGTTGAACCGCGATAGTTGGGCAGGAACACGGCATAGCCTTGACCTGCAGCAACATGGCCCGGCTTCGAATAGGCGGTGATCCAGCCGTTCGATTCGTGAGCTTCTGGGCCGCCATGGACATTCATGATTGTCGGTGCGCCACCTTCAGGCACTCCGCCAACCGGCAGTACCAGCACGCCTTCGACCTGCTGTCCGTCGCGCGCGGTGTAAGTGTATGTGCGCTGCTCGCCAAAGGTGATCTCGCTGAGCCACGGGTTATGCGATGTCCAGCGTTCGAACGCATCGCCGCGCGAACGCGGGTTCCACACGAACAGCTCGGTCGGGTGCTTGGGTGAGTTGGCTGAAACCGCAACCTTGCCGCCAGCCGATTCTACGCTGGTCAGGATAAGCGAGCCCGGATCGACTTCGCGGCGCACGCTGCCATCTGCGTTATAGATGCGCAGAACACTCTGCGCCCCAACATGCACGACGCTCGCCAAACGTCCATTGGCCATCCATTCTGCGTCGACGGTTGCTTCGGCAGCGCCTTCATTGAGTGCGCGATACTCACCCGTTGCAACATCAACTAGATGAAGTGTGGTTTCCGCCGGATCGTGCTTGTCGACACCAGCAATCATCGACAGCTGTGTGCCGTCAGGGGAGACTTCGACATCGCCCAGCTTGCCAGGTGTGGGCACAATCGCTTTCACATTGCCATCGGCCAGGTCGATGATGTGGACGCGCAACGATGTGTAAGTGTCGTCGATCTGAGGGGTCGGTTTGCTCTGTACGATGCCCGTCTTGCCATCGGGAGTGATGTCAAAGCCGGTCACGTAAGCAGGGACGGGGATTTCGCGTGGTTCCGCGTCTACTTCTTCGCCAACCTTGGCTTCGAACAGGCGTCGCAGGCTCGCTTCTTCTTCGTATACTACAGAGTTGAACCCGGCCTTGCGCTGCGTGGTGCGCTGCTCATCTTCCTCTGCAGTTGCGAGCATGAAGATGGTGTCGCCGTTGGGGCCCCACACATAGGAAAGGACATCGCTGTCGGCGATTTCGGCAAGTTTGCGATAGGTACCGCCGGCTACTGGCACGGCCCATACCGCGCGATCTTCATCTTCCGCGCTCCAGGTGAAGCTGACCATGCTGCCATCAGGGCTGAATTGAACACCACTCGGGCTGACATCTTCGGGCAAATAGACGGTCGATGTGTTCGGGCCGGTCGCAACCTTGAGCACTTGCGTGAAGCCACCATTGTCTTCGCCTTCGCTCACATCGGGCAGGCTGGCGGTAGTGTAGGCGACGCGCGTACCGTCAGGCGACACAGCAATCGCGCCGATGCTTTCGATCTTGGCGACGTCTTCCGGTGTCATTGGGCGGGCCGATGCGGTCGCCGCAATAGAGACAGATGCGAGCAGAGTCGCAGCAGTTAAAGCTATGCGGTTCATACGAAAATTGTCCTCTCGTGTTTGACTGTTGCGCGCCTGATAGCGACTGCGCGCAGAATATCAAAGCGAACCGCGTGATTTTCGGCTCTTGTCAGCTTAATGCAGAACGCGCATCACAGGTCCCGAAAAGGGAGACAAAAATGCGTGCAATCACGGGACTGATTGCAGCGGCTGCGGCGTTTATCGCGGCCCCTGCGCTAGCTGACACAGTAATTATCCATGCCGGATCGGTGTTGACCGATGCGGATAGCAGACCGACGGGCCCTGCGACGATAACTGTCACTGACGGAAAGGTCGTCAGCATCGAAGATGGTTTCACGCCGACACCGGATGGCGCGACAATGGTGCATCTAGACGAGCATACGGTGATTCCGGGCTTGATCGACCTGCATACCCATTTGTCGGGCGATCCCGGCGGGGATTTCCGTGATGCAGCTGTCAATCCGCCTGAATGGTATTCCTTCATTGCTGCCAAGAATGCGCGCACAACGGCGCTGGCCGGCTTTACAACTGTGCGCGATCTGGGCGCGCGAACCGATCAGGTCATGCAATCGCTTCGTCGCGCCACCGCTGAAGGGTTGGTGCCAGGACCGCGTATCATTGCCTCGACTCGCACAATTGCGATTGTTGGCGGGCACGGCGATGTGAACGGCTTCACCGAGCATGTGAATGACGCGCTCGACAATGATTTCTCCTGTACTGGCCCGGTTGAATGTTCGGAAAAGGTGCGGCTGGCATCGAAATACGGGGCGGACTTGATCAAGATCACGGCCACCGGCGGTGTACTCTCTCAGCAAGGGCGCGGGTTGGAAGCGCACTTTACCGACGCCGAAATGCGCGCAATCGTTGAAACCGCAGAATCGCTGGGTTTGAAAGTGGCGGCCCATGCGCATGGCGCGCGCGGGATCGAGGCGGCGGCGCGTGCTGGCGTTCAGACGATTGAGCACGGCACTTACATCGATGAAGCTGCGGGCAAGGCGATGCGCGAGAATGGCACGATCCTGATCCCGACATTGATGGCGTTCCAAGGCATCAAGCAGCGGCTTGGCAAGGGCATCTATACGCCGGTGGTTGAGGACAAGGTTCGAGCTGTCGCGGCCTTTGCGGATACAATCGTCGAGCGAGCGATCATGTATGACGTGAAGGTGGCTTTTGGCACGGATGCTGGCGTGTTCACGCACGGGCTCAATGCCGGTGAACTGGTGCTGATGAGGAGCGCTGGTATGTCCGACCGCGAAGCGCTCGCCAGCGCAACGACGGTAGCCGCAGAAGTTCTGGG
>JABDKI010000046.1 GCA_013002295.1 Altererythrobacter sp. | reverse complement strand
CTGTTCGGCATTCATTTCGCCCAAGCCCTTGTAGCGCGCAATCGAAAGACCCTTGCGACCCACAGCGAGCACGGCATCCAGCAATTGCGTAGGACGCATGATACCATCTTCATTGCTAGCGACCGGCGCATCATCTTCCTGCGTATCGCCGTCAGGTACTGTGTCTGCCTCAGCTGAGGTCTTCACAAGGAACGCGGGCTGCGCATAGGTTTCTGCTTCGCTTCCGGCGAGCCCATGCAGCTTATGTGCCTCTGCGCTGACCAGGAATTTGGCTTCGATCTCGTGCACGTCGGTCACACCGCGCCACAGTCGTTCGAAACGAACATTGCCGTCTTCGCCAATGTAAGAAGACCATTTGGCCTCTTTGTCGCCCAGACCGATCCGCTGCGCGGTAAACTCCAGCGCTCTGATTCGCGTTTCCCGATCAAGCGACGGGTCGAGCGCGCCCGAGAGCGCCATCTGCTCGATAATCGCAATATCATAGCGGCGCGGCACAAAGGCGAGCAGGTTGCGAAAGCGCAGCGCATGCTCAACGAGGCCGCGCAAGTCTTCGCCTGATCGCGAACCGCCGGCAGCCTCAAGCACGCGACCAGATAGGCCAGCGTCGACCAGATAGCGATCGAGCGCTGCGTTATCCTTCAGATAAACTTCGCTGCGGCCCTTGCTGACCTTGTAAAGCGGCGGCTGCGCGATGAAGAGGTGCCCCGCCTTCACAATCTCCGGCATCTGGCGATGGAAGAAGGTGAGCAGCAATGTGCGGATGTGCGCGCCGTCGACATCGGCGTCAGTCATGATCACGATCTTGTGATAACGCAGCTTTTCAAGATTGAACTCGTCACGGATACCGGTGCCCATGGCCTGAATCAGGGTTCCGACTTCTTTAGAGCTGATGATCCGGTCAAATCTGGCGCGCTCTACGTTCAGGATCTTGCCTTTGAGCGGCAGGATAGCCTGCGTCTTGCGGTCGCGCCCCTGCTTGGCTGAGCCGCCTGCGGAATCGCCCTCGACAAGGAACAGTTCAGCCTTGGTCGCGTCACGCTCCTGACAGTCAGCCAACTTGCCGGGTAGAGAAGCGACGCTCATCGCGCCTTTGCGGCTCATTTCGCGCGCCCGTCGTGCGGCTTCGCGCGCTGCGGCCGCATCGATGATCTTCTGGATGATCGCCTTGGCATCGTTGGGATTTTCTTCGAGCCATTCGCTCATCTTCTCGCCCATGAGCGATTCCAGCGGCTGGCGTACCTCGGATGAGACGAGCTTGTCCTTGGTTTGGCTGCCGAACTTGGGGTCAGGCAGCTTGACGCTGACGATCGCGGTTAGCCCTTCGCGCATATCTTCGCCCGACAGGTTGACCTTTTCCTTCTTCAACAGGCCGGAACTCGACGCGTAGTTGTTGAGCGTGCGGGTCAGCGCGGCGCGGAATGCCGCCAAATGTGTGCCGCCATCGCGCTGCGGGATGTTGTTGGTGAAGGTCAGGACGTTTTCGTAATAGCTGTCATTCCATTGCAGCGCGACGTCGATGCCGATGCCGTCTTTCTCCGCGCTCACCGAAATCGGTTCAGCCACCAACGGCTGCTTGTTGCGGTCGAGATATTTCACGAATGCACCAATACCGCCCTCGTAAAACAGATCATGCTCAAGTGGCTCTTCGTGGCGATTGTCGCGCAGCAAAATGCGCACGCCAGAATTCAAGAAGGCGAGTTCGCGATAGCGGTGCTCAAGCTTGTCAAAATCGAATTCCGTCACGTTCTTGAAGGTGTCATGGCTCGCCATGAAGGTGACTCGTGTTCCCTTCTTGAGGCCGTTTTCATCCCCGTTGGAATCAACCGGTGGCGCGTCACCTCTCACCTCCAGCGAATTCACAGCATCGCCGTGCTCAAAGCGCATCCAATGTTCTTTGCCCTCGCGCCAGATGACTAGCTCCAACCATCCGCTTAGTGCGTTTACAACAGAGACACCTACGCCGTGGAGGCCGCCTGAGACCTTATAGGCATTGTCGTCAGACGTGTTTTCAAACTTACCGCCCGCGTGCAGCTGCGTCATGATGACCTCGGCTGCGGACACGCCCTCTTCCTTATGCATGCCAACGGGAATGCCGCGTCCATTGTCTTCGACTGAAACGCTGCCATCGGGATTGAGTTCAATCAGAACCAGGTCGCAATGGCCCGCCAGCGCCTCGTCAATGGCATTGTCGGAGACTTCGAACACCATATGGTGCAAGCCAGAGCCGTCGTCGGTATCGCCAATATACATGCCAGGGCGCTTGCGCACGGCATCCAGGCCTTTGAGTACCTTGATAGAGTCGGCACCATACTCGCCCATCTGGACGGCTTTTTCCGGGGTATTTTCGGGTGTTTCGGACATACCCAAGATATAGGCTCTGCAGTACCAAAACCCAAGCTCTGGTGCGTTATGGACGGAGCTTTTCCACCAGCCTTATTGCCTTTCCCTCAAACCGATAGTAGTTAGCTATCTAACTATCCAGGAGGTTTGATATGGTTCCGGTGTCGCGGCGCAGGGTTATGGCGGCTGGTCTGGGTGGTTTGGCCTTGGTTTTCGCGGGTGGTGTGTGGCGCGTAACCCGTACTCCGCAAACTGCGTTTGCCCCATGGGATTTGGAGCGGAGCCCGCCGTCAGACGTGCGGCTCGATGCGTTCCGGCATGCGATTCTCGCGCCCAATCCGCACAACCGTCAGCCTTGGCTGATCGAGATGGTGGGCGATGATGAAGCACTGATCACGACCGATCTCTCGCGCAATCTACCGGTCACTGACCCCTATGATCGTCAGATCACTATCGGCATTGGCACATTCCTGGAGATTGCCCGCATCGCTGCCGCTGAGCGCGGTGTGGACATGCAGATCGTGCCTTTCCCCGATGGGGCAGACGCAACGTCGCTTGATGCACGCCCGGTGGCGCACCTCAAATTTGTGCGCAGTGACCAAGTGGCGCGCGATCCGCTGTTCGCACAGATATTGCGGCGGCGCTCTAACAAAGAGGAATATGATCTGGCGCGTGCGGTTTCGGAAGCCGATCTGGACGCGATCACCGCCGCAGGAGGCAGCTTTGCAGTTGATCCAGAACGCATCGAAAGGCTGCGCGCAGAAATTGTCGCTGGCATCGAAACTGAGCTCCTGACGCATGAAGCCAATATGGAAAGCGTAGAGCTGATGCGGATTGGACATGCAGAGGTTGACGCCAATCCCGACGGCATCGAGCTTCACGGTCCGATGATCGAGGCAGGTAAGCTGGCTGGGGTCGTCAGCCGCGAAGAGCTTGCTGACCCTGCGAGCACGGGATTCCAGCAAGGCATCGATATGCTGCGCAGAACTTATGGGTCGATCCCCGCGCTGATCTGGCTCACAACACCGGGCAACTCACGGCTCGATCAACTGGAGGCGGGGCGCCAATATGTGCGCGCTAACCTGGAAGCGACCGCGCTCGGCCTGGGCATGCATCCGATGAGCCAGTGCTTGCAGGAATATACCGAAGTTCAGCCCATGTACCGGAGTGTGCATGAATTGCTGGGTGCAAGCGGGAAAGAGCGGGTACAGATGCTTGCGCGGGTGGGCTATGGTCCTGAAACTGCGCCTACGCCGCGATGGCCGCTAGAGACCCATATTGTATGACGTCACCTGATCCGCTTGCCTTCAAGGTCCTGAACGAAATCGGGATCATCGATCAACTGGCGAGCCATGCCTTCACGCAAGTTCTGCCGCGCAACATGACGATCGCGCAATTTAGCGTGCTCAATCACTTCGTTCGGCTGGAGCACGACTTTCGCACTCCGGCGCAATTGGCGAGCGCGTTTCAGGTTTCGCGTCCGACCATGTCGAACACTCTGGCGCGGCTGGAGCGCGCGGGACTGGTGCAGATCACGCCAGATCCGGATGATGGGCGCGGCAAACGGGTCAGCATAACGGAAACGGGCCGCGCGATGCGCGATGATTGCATCGCTCGCTTGGGTGATCCGCTTGCTCGGATGCAGGCCCATGTCCCCAGTGAATTGATAGAGAAACTCGATCCGCTCTTGACGCAACTAAGGGAAATACTCGACCAGATGCGTGACTGACCGCTTGGGGTCCGCGTAAGGAGAGTGACCGCGTGCTGGAAAAACTTAAAGCGGAATTCGGCAGCTATTCGGATATTCTGGGTCAATGGGCCAAGCAGCAGCCGGATAAGATTGCGCTGCGCGATGAACAGGCCGAGCTTAGCTGGGCCGATCTGCATGACAAGGTTGAGCGGCTGGCCGCTCGGCTGATCGAAGCCGGTTTGCGCCCCGGGCAGTCAGTGGCGATTCTCGGCACAAGCTGCATCAACTATGCGCTGGTTTTTCTGGCTGCGGTGCGTGCGGGAGGAGTTGCTGCGCCGCTGACCACAAGTGCTTCTAAAGATCAGCTGATCGGCATGGCGCGCGACAGCGGCGCCACACATCTGTTTATCGATGACGCGAAATCGGCGGAGCTAACTGACGACTTCCTGCCGGAACTTGATCACATTGCACTGGAAGAAATCGACATCTGGATGGCACCATACGGCACGCGCGCGCCCGATGTGAAGCCAGATCGGAAAGATCCGTTCAACATTATCTATTCCTCCGGCACCACCGGTATCCCCAAGGGGATTGTCCATTCGCATCTGATGCGTTGGCGGCAGTTTGCGAGCACTGCATCGAGCTATCTGGAGGCGAGCATCCCGGTCATCTCGCTTGCTTCTACGCCGCTCTATTCAAACACCACTATGGTCGCGTTTTTGCCCGTTCTGCTTGCTGGCGGAACGGTCAACGTCATGGGCAAGTTCAATACGGTCGGCTGGCTTATGACCGCGCAAAGGTTCGGTGCCTCGATAACGATGCTGGTGCCGGTGCAATATCAACGGCTGATGACGGAACCGCGCTTTGACGAGTTCGATTTGTCATCGCTTTTGCTCAAATACTGCACCAGCGCGCCCTTCTCGGCAGAGCTGAAAGCTGAAGTTCTGCAGCGCATGCCCGGCGGGCTGATCGAGATATATTCCATGACCGAAGGCGGTGTGGTGTGCTTGCTCGCGGCCCATGAATTCCCGGATAAGCTGCACACTGTGGGGCGACCCGCACCGGGCAGCGAGCTGAAAGTACTGGATGATGACGATAAGCCTGTGGCTCCGGGCACACCGGGAAATCTGATCGGGCGCAGCCAGACCATGATGAGCGGATACAAGAACCAGCCGGGCAAGACACGTGAAGGGTACTGGACCGATCCCGAAACAGGCGAGGTGTGGCAGCGTATGGGCGATATCGGCCGGGTCGATGAGGATGGTTTCGTGGAGTTGGTCGGCCGCGCGAAAGACATGATCATTTCTGGCGGCTTCAATATTTATCCGAGCGATCTTGAGGTCGAGTTGGAGAAGGACCCGCGCGTGGCGGAAGCAGCGGTCATCGGTGTGCCGTCAGAGCGTTGGGGCGAGACGCCCTATGGCTTCGTGCGGTTGATGCCCGGCGTTGCAGCACAGGAAGTCGAAGACATTTTAGGTACGGTCAACTCGCGGCTTGGAAAGACGCAAAGGCTTTCGGCACTCGAAGCCATCACCACAATGCCGCGCAGCCATATTGGCAAGCTGCTGAAGACCGATTTGCGTGACCGGGTCGCTGCGAGCGGCCAGACTTTTTGACTCACACATTTTGCAGAATACTGGAGGCGCGACCACCGTCCGTTCAGGGGGGGGAGGGGTCAATTTCGCACGTTAGCCGCGCCTCGCATGTCTGAAGTCAGGGGAAACTTCAGACGATAGCGGTGCTGAACACCACACTGCTCATGCTGACCGCGAGGACCAGCGAGAACAGCTTTTCACTCAAATTGCGCATGATGAATTCCTTGTCTTAGTCTTTTGCGCTTCGGCTGCGGGGTAACAGCCGGGCATGACTGCCAAACAATGCTCAACAGACCATGTTGAATGGGAATTCGCGCGCAATCCCCGATTGGTTACGCGCAGGACAGAATTTTTTTGAAATGTGCGATGGAGACGCGGTCACTTAAGTATTGGGAACTGGTGACCGCGTCTCGCTCGCTGCCCTAGGGCTGGGCGGCTCTAAGAGCCTGTCATCCATCCAGGGCGCTTGCGGAATTCCGGGGGAGAGGATCCGGAAGACCTTGGGCTCGCATGCGACCGGATGGGGGGAGGGAGAGAGTTCCGGTCCGCTGCGATGGCAGTGAAATAATGTTGCTCAACATTAAACACAAATGAAAAAACGCGGAGATGCGTTGCGTGAAACGCAACAAAGAGGGCGAATGCGCTCCAGAACGTAAAACCGGCCCCCACTCGTTCGAGCAGTGGCCGGCCTGAAATTTTTTCATTTGAAAGCGAGTTGGCTTACTCAGCTGCCATTGCAACGCCTGTGTTCTGATCACGATCGACCTTGGCCAAGGCAGCGCTCTTGGCTGCCTCTACGCAGGCCCAGTCAGTCTTTTCCGGTGCGCGGTCGAATGCAGCTTCGATCTTGCAAACCTTGCGGGCTTCGCGCGCGACGCGCTCTTCCAGCGCGGTACGACCGGCCGCTGTATTGAGGTCGAGGCCGGAAACTGACACACGAACTTCAACCATTTGGGTGTTGGCTACAGCAGGACTTGCTACGAGAGCCAGAGCGGCGGCGGCAGAAGCGAGGATAGTACGCATGATTATTCTCCTTGAAACAGAAATCCATCTGCAAGCACAAACGGGTTGCAATCTAATACCCATGGTGCAGTGCAACGTTCCCGATGCTGCAGTTGCGAAGAATTGCACAAAGGTTGCACACAATGCATCATTGCTCATGATGGCAGCGGCTAGCCACCTCTGCCCGCGTCCGTGAATTGTCGGCCCTTGCCCGCTTGCCAGCGCGGGCATGCATCCTTAATCGGCGCACATGGACCCACAGCACATTCCCGATTCCATCCTCATCGTAGACTTTGGCAGTCAAGTGACGCAGCTGATCGCACGCCGCGTGCGCGAAGCTGGCGTCTATTCCGAGATCGCGCCCTTTAGTGAGGCCGAGAAGGCGTTCCATCGGATGAAGCCCAAGGGCATCATTCTATCCGGCTCGCCAGCCAGTGTTTGCGATGACGATAGCCCGCGCGCGCCGCAGATACTGTTCGATAGCGGGCTTCCCATTCTGGGCATTTGCTACGGCCAGCAAGTGATGAGCCAGCAATTAGGCGGCGAAGTTCGCCCGGGGCACGAGACGGGAGATGGCGGCGAGTTTGGCCGCGCTTATCTGACTGTTACGAAGTCTTGTGCATTGTTCGATGGCCTATGGAATGAAGGCGAACGCCATCAGGTCTGGATGAGTCACGGCGACAAGGTGACCAAATTCGCGCCGGGTTTTGAAATCGTCGCCACCAGCGACGGCGCGCCATTCGCGGTCATCGCGGACGAGGAGCGCCAGTATTACGGCACGCAGTTCCACCCAGAAGTCGTCCACACGCCAGACGGGGCGAAACTGCTCGCCAATTTCGTGCACAAGGTGTGCGGGCTGGCAGGCGATTGGACCATGGCCGCTTACCGCGACACCAAGGTTGCGGAAATCCGCGAGCAAGTGGGTGATGGCCGTGTGATTTGCGGCTTGTCAGGCGGGGTTGATAGCTCTGTCGCCGCGATCCTGATCCACGAAGCAATCGGTGATCAGCTGACCTGCGTATTCGTCGATCATGGCCTGCTGCGCCTCAACGAACGGGAACAGGTCGAGAGCCTGTTCCGCGATCACTACAATATCCCATTGGTCGTCGTGGATGCCGAGGAACGCTTTATGGCGGGCCTCGAAGGTGTCACAGACCCTGAGAAGAAGCGCAAGTTCATCGGCGGCGAATTCATCGCCGTGTTCGAGGAAGAGGCGAACAAGCTGGGCGGGGCGGATTTCCTTGCGCAAGGCACGCTCTATCCAGACGTGATCGAAAGCGTCAGTTTCACTGGCGGGCCATCGGTTACCATCAAGAGCCACCACAATGTCGGCGGCCTGCCAGAACGTATGAATATGGAACTGGTCGAGCCGCTGCGCGAATTGTTCAAGGATGAGGTGCGCGCGCTGGGCCGTGAGCTTGGCCTTAATGAGCAATTCGTCGGCCGCCACCCGTTCCCTGGACCCGGCCTCGCGATCCGCATCCCTGGCGAAGTGAGCAAGGAACGCTGCGACATTCTGCGCAAGGCCGACGCGATTTACCTTGAGGAAATTCGCAATGCCGGGCTCTATGACGCGATCTGGCAGGCGTTTGCGGTGCTGCTGCCAGTCAAGACCGTGGGCGTGATGGGTGATGGACGCACTTATGACAGCGTCTGCGGGCTTCGGGCCGTGACCAGCACGGATGGCATGACGGCGGATGTCTATCCCTTCGACGCGAGCTTCCTGACCGGCTGTGCGACCCGCATCGTCAACGAAGTGCAAGGCATCAACCGCGTGGTTTATGACTACACGTCAAAGCCGCCTGGGACGATCGAATGGGAGTGATGCGCTAGGCGTGCAACTCCCCTTCGGCTCTGATCCACGCACAGATATACTGCGGCAACTGCAGGCAGACTTGATCTCGGCATTCGGGCGTATCATTCGACCGCCAGAAAAACGTCGGGATCCGGTCTGGGTGCTGGTCCATGGTGTGATCGGGGCGCAGACCAAGACAGCTGCGAGCAATGCCTCGACCGACGGATTGCTGGCCGAGTTTTGCACATGGGAAGCGGTGGCGCAGGTTTCGGTTGAAGAGCTTGAAGCGCGGCTGAAGCGCCAGACTTTCCCGTCCGTTGCCGCCAAACGCCTCAAAGATTGCCTGCAAGCAATTATCGCCGAGCGCGGCGCGGTCGACCTAAGGCACTTGGATAACCTTCCCATAGAAGACGCGATGGCGTGGCTGGAGCATTTGCCCGGTGTCGCGCGCAAGAACTCAGCGGGCGTGATGAATGCCAGCAGTTTCAACCGTAAAGCCATGGTGATCGACGGGCATCATCGCCGGATCATGCAGCGCATGGAGATTGTGCCGTCCAAAGCAGACACAGCCAGAACCTATGACGCGTTAATGCCGATTGTCCCTGACGAATGGTCGGCCGAAGATATAGATGAGCATCATTTGCTGCTCAAAAAACTGGGTCAGAGACATTGCCGCCCGCGAACGCCCGATTGCGGAAAATGTTTTGCGCAAAGCTATTGCGTAACAGCAAAGCGCCAAACCTGACGCTACGGCGAACGGGCTTTGCGTTGCCCCCACAAAATCGAGCCTTGCAAGCACGGGCGAATCCCGCAATTCCTCCTGGCAACACAGATTGAGTGCAGGGAGACCACCGATGAAAACCGCGATCACAGAAATGTTCGGCATCAAGCATCCGATTATCCAGGGCGGCATGCACTATGTCGGCTTTGCGGAAATGGCAGCGGCAGTTTCCAACGCGGGTGGGCTAGGCATCATCACCGCGCTGACGCAAAAGACCCCTGCTGACCTCGCGAATGAGATCGCGCGGTGCAAGGATATGACGGACAAGCCGATTGGCGTGAATGTAACGTTCCTGCCGACTGTGAATGCGCCCGATTACCCGGCGATTATCAAGACCATCATCGAAGGCGGTGTCACGGTGGTGGAGACCGCCGGCAACAATCCGGTTCAAGTGCTGCCTTATCTGAAGGACGCGGGGATCAAGGTGATCCACAAATGCACCGCGGTGCGGCACGCTTTGAAGGCGCAGTCGATTGGTTGCGACGCGGTTTCCGTCGACGGGTTTGAATGTGGCGGCCACCCAGGTGAAGACGATATCCCGAACTTCATTCTGCTGCCGCGCGCCGCGGACGAGCTGGAGATCCCGTTTGTTTCATCAGGCGGCATGGCAGACGGGCGCAGTCTGGTTGCATCGCTCGCTATGGGCGCGCAGGGTATGAACATGGGCACACGCTTTATTGCGACGAAAGAAGCGCCGGTTCACGAGAATGTGAAAGCAGCGATTGTTGCCGCGAGTGAGCTCGACACGCGGCTAGTTATGCGCCCACTGCGCAATACAGAGCGCGTGATGACCAATGATGCGGTGGAAGAGCTGCTCAAGATCGAGAAGGAAAAGGGCGCTGACCTGAAGTTCGAAGACATCATCGAACAGGTTGCCGGCGTCTATCCCCGCATCATGATGGAAGGCGAAATGGACGCAGGCGCATGGTCTTGCGGCATGGTGGCCGGCCTCATCAATGATATCCCGACGTGCCAAGAATTGATCGACGGGATCATGCAGCAGGCGGAGGATGTCCTAGCGCGGATGAATGGCTACTCGGTTGCAGGCTGACGCGCTTACTCTCTGCACTCGGCAGAGAGCCGCACGAAGCGCAATCAGTCAGCTGCCTTCCGCAGGAGCGTTTGTTTCGACCCTTGTGTAGGGCACAAACTCGCTGAGGAAAATCACGCCGGAAAACATCTGGCTGCCGCGATCGATCGTTGTGACAATGTCAGTCTTGCAGAGTTGCGAACCGCTGAAACGACGTACGACCATAGTGTCGTGATCATCGATGTCTCTAGGGCGAGAAGTGCGATTGACGTAGATCGTCTTTCCGCGACCATACACAATGGCGGTGTCATCAATGACCCGCACACGGTCATTCGGGGGGGTGCGAATGCATGACGTCGGCTCGCCCGCTACACGGCCTTCAAGAAGTTTTGCCAGCTCCTTCTCGCCTTTGGTTTTCTCGGTTTGCTCTTCATCAGCCTGTTCCTCGTCTTGCGCCAATGTCGGTGCAGCGAGCAAGGCAAGCGAAGCAGCGGAAAGCAATGCAGGTCGGAACAGGTTAGTCATGGCTTCTCTCCTAAGGCGCGAGTCTCCCATCAGGACTCCGCAAGGTATCAGCTCTTGATGAACCCGCGATGAGTCGCAGAAAGTGCAATCCTATTGGGGGCTTGCCCCCTCCGAGATGTCGGGCAGCTGCGAATGGTCAGCACCATCGGCTGGTCCGCCCTTTAATACAAACCGACGATCACAATAGCCGCAATCGACATATCCATGCTCGTCAATCTCGAGATAGATCTTCGGATGGCCGAGCGCTGCAGGGCGATAGTTGGCGCCTCCGCGAATGGCGCTTGCTCCGTCACAGCTGACGCGTTTGGTCTCGACAGTGATCACTTCTGGTGTGTCTATGCTCATAGTCCTTGCCGATAAGGCGGAACCGCCAGATTCGCAACGGTGCACCTCAACCCTTTGCAGACTCGACTTAAGGTCTTAGGGCGCTCTACCGATGACTATACCACCAGCCATTTCGATCCGCGATATCAGGAAAACCTATGCCGGGGCCAAAGGCCAACCGGGCAAGGAAGCATTGAAAGGCGTGAGCTTTGATGTGCCCGAAGGCGAGATTTTTGGCCTGCTGGGCCCAAATGGCGCGGGCAAGTCGACCCTGATCAATATTCTGGCGGGCCTAGTCAACAAGACCGGAGGCAGCGCAGAGATCTGGGGCTTTGATATTGACGAACAACGCCGCAATGCCAGCCGTTCGATCGGGATTGTCCCGCAAGAAATCGTGTTCGATCCTTTCTTCACGCCTTTTGAAGTGCTGGAAAACCAGGGCGGATTTTACGGCATCACGAAGGCGCTGCGGCGCAGCGAGGAATTGCTCGAAGCCGTGCGCCTTTCGGACAAGCGAGATGCCTATGCGCGCACGCTCTCTGGCGGGATGAAGCGGCGGTTGATGGTGGCCAAGGCGATGGTGCATTCGCCGCCGATCCTGGTGCTCGATGAGCCGACAGCTGGCGTCGATGTGGAGCTTCGCAAGCAGCTGTGGGATCTTGTCACGCAGTTGAATGATGACGGCGTGACAATCGTCCTTACGACACACTATCTTGAGGAAGCCGAGGAGCTGTGTGACCAGATCGCGATCATCAATCACGGCGAACTAATTGCGAAGAAGCCGACGCGCGAACTGATCGAGATGGCGCGCGAGAAGATTGTACGCGTCACAGTTGACCGGGATCTGGCCGGCCCGATCATGGAGCCGGGCTTCAGCAAGGCAGAGCTGATCGATCCGCGTGTGCTTGAGATCACCTACGACCGTGATCAGGCAAGTGCCGGGCAAGTTCTCCTGAAGATACAGGAACACGGCTACACAATCGAAGATGTGACAACGCGCGAGCCGGATCTTGAGGATGTGTTTGTCCAGCTGACAAGCGCTGCCTAGGCTAAAGGGCCATTTGCCTGCGACCGATGGTCGCGCGTTTGGCAGTGTCCATCTGTCCCGATACGGCTATACTTCATCGCGCGAAACTCGTGAGGAATGGTTCATGCCCAGCGAACACACGGCAGTTACGATGATGGCGGATGCTGTCCATAATCCGGCTGAGCCGCGCCATTTCATGAAACTGGTGCCGGTGCCGGGGCGTGCCGCAGCCAAGCTGCCCGATGGAACGACACTGGCAGAAAGCGAAAACGCATTCTTCGCGATTGAGATAAGCAGGGATTTCTATCCGCCTGTGGTCTATTTTCCGCGACCGGATGTCGCGGTCAATCTACTCAAAAGCGATAAGGTGACGCATTGCCCGCTCAAAGGCGACGCTAGCTATTTTTCCGTCCGGGAAGCGGGCGGATCTGGCAAGGATATGGTCTGGGCATATGAGAACCCTGTCAGCGGCGCAGAGGCGCTGTCTGATCTGGTGGCTTTCTATCCAGATCGCTGCGTCATTCAGCTAGAGCCGGCATAATGCGCAGCTTCGACGAGATAATCGCAATTTCTGCGGACAGACATGGCGGCGCGCAAGCGGTAGAAGGCAAGCTCTCGCGCCCATTGCCGTTGGCCGAGATCGCCGAGATTCCGGATGATCGCTGGCTGGCGGGGATGGCGCGCGCGATTTTCCAAGCGGGGTTCAATTGGAAAGTCATCGCAAACAAGTGGCCTGGATTTGAAGAGGCGTTTGACGGCTTCGACATTGCCACTTGCGCCTATCGTCTGCCCGAAAGCTACGATGCCTTGACGCAGGACACCCGGATCGTCCGCAACCCGGCCAAGATTGGGGCAGTGCAAGCGAATGCACTGTTCATAGATGAGGTCAGCGATGCACACGGAAGTTTCGGCAGGTGGATCGCCGATTGGCCGGGCGATGAATATATCGGCCTTGTGGCTGAACTGGGCGAGCGCGGCTCCCGTCTTGGCGGAGCAACCGCGCAATACTTCTTGCGATCAATGGGCGTGGACGGGTTCATCTTGTCGCAGGATGTGACTGCGCGCCTAATTGCCGAAGGGGTGATTGAAAAAGCGGCAACCTCACGCTCTGCGCAAAAGGCAGCACAAGATGCGTTCAATCAATGGTCCAGTGAATCGGGCCGCAGCTTGACGGAAATCAGCCGGGTGCTTGCTCTTTCGATCTAGCATGGTGATCGACGATCCGTTCATCAGAAACTTGCTCACCGGCACGAGTGCCGCCATGAGGCGGGGATGAGCATTCAATCACACGATGTCCTGATTATAGGTTCCGGCGCCGCCGGGCTGACTGCCGCATTGGCGCTGGCTGAAACGACGAAAGTGCTGGTGCTGGCCAAGGGTTCGCTCACCGGCGGCAGCACAGCCTGGGCGCAGGGCGGGATCGCTGCCGTGCTGGATGCAGGCGACACGTTCGAGAACCACATCCGCGACACCATGGTGGCGGGCGCTGGCCTCAACCGCCGCGAAACGGTCGAGTTCGTGATCGAGAATGCGCCGCAATCGATTGCGCGGCTGGTCGAGCTGGGCGTGCCCTTCAATAGCGAAGGCGAAGACTTGCACCTGACGCGCGAGGGCGGGCACAGTCACCGGCGGATTGTGCATGTCAATGACGCGACAGGCTGGGCCGTTCAGTCCGCGCTGCTCAAAGCTGCTGAGGCCAACCCCAATATCACCATGCTGCCTGGGCGCAGCTGTATCGACCTGATCACAGGCCGCAATGCAGAGCGTTTCTCTGGTGGCGGGCGCGTTTGGGGCGCCTATGCGCTGAATGAAGCGACCGGCGAAGTCGAGAAACATATTGCCAAGGCAACCGTTCTGGCGGCGGGCGGTGCTGGTCGCTGTTATCTCTTTTCCACTGCCCCGCGCGGCGCCACGGGAGATGGGATTGCGATGGCATGGCGCGCGGGATGCCGTGTCTCCAATATGGAGATGATGCAGTTCCACCCGACGTGTCTGTACAATCTGGAGGTCAAAAACTTCCTCATCACAGAGGCGGTACGCGGTGAAGGCGGGCACTTGTTGCACCCGGAAACCGGCCACCGCTTCATGGCGGACTATGATGCAGAGCGGATGGAGCTGGCCCCGCGTGATGTGGTGGCCCGCGCGATCGATGATCAGATCAAGCGCGATGGCCTCGATTATGTGCATCTCGATATCAGCCATCAGCCGGCGGAATTTGTGCGTGAGCATTTCCCGACAATCTATGAAAAGCTGATGGACCTTGGCATCGATATGACCAAGCAGCCGATTCCTGTTGTTCCGGCGCAGCACTATACTTGCGGCGGCGTGCTGGTTGGCCTTGATGCGCGCACCGATTTGCCGGGACTGTGGGCTGCGGGCGAATGCACAGAAAGCGGGCTGCACGGTGCGAACCGTCTTGCATCCAACTCTCTGCTCGAGTGTTTCGTTTTTGGTGAAGCCGCAGCGAAGGATATCCTGGAAAACTGGGATGCTCTCGATGGCCCGCCTGCGATCAAGGATTGGGACGCTACACGCGTTTCGGATTCCGACGAGCAGGTTGTGATCAAGCAGAACTGGACCGAAATTCGCCGCTTCATGTGGAACTATGTCGGGATTGTCCGCACCACCAAGCGGCTTGAGCGAGCGGCGAACCGGATCCGGATGCTGCAGGATGAGGTTGAGGACTACTACGGCAGCTTTGTCGTCACGACCGATCTGATCGAACTGCGCAACCTGCTGAAAGCGGCCGAACTGATCGTCGCGAGTGCATTGAGACGGCAGGAAAGCCGCGGGCTTCACTACACGCTCGACT
>JABDKI010000244.1 GCA_013002295.1 Altererythrobacter sp. | reverse complement strand
GCGCTGGTGATCGACAAATGGTTCACGCTTCAGGCGTGGTCATTGCACCCGCAAGTGCTTGAACACGTGGAAGCATTGGCAGAGCATCCGGATTTCACGCTGCACAATCCGAACCGTGTGCGTTCGCTCTATATGGCATTGGCGGCAAACCCGCCGGCGTTTCACGCGGCAAGTGGCGAAGGATATCGGATGATCGCGGATCTTATCCTCGCGCTTGATCCGATTAACCCGCAAACCGCTGCGCGCTTTGTTCCTTCGCTGGGTCGCTGGCGGCGATTGGAAAGCAAGCGTGCGGCACTGATGAGGGCCGAGCTGGAGCGGATCAAAGCGGCAGAGCACCTGTCCCGCGATACATTCGAGCAAGTCACGCGCAGCCTTGATGGCTGAAGAGGCAGCCTTTGATGTTGTGCGGGCCGCGTCGCTGGATGGCGTCGCGCACGGATTCTTTGGCCACAAAGCGAGCGCACACCAATTCGGATATGGCGGTGAAGGCGATGAGGCAGTCATTGGCGGCATACGCGCGGCAGCTGCCGATGCGGTGTTGGCAGGCGGGGCACTTGTCGCGCCGCATCAAGTCCATTCGCCTGACGTGATCATGGTGACCGAGGCGTGGAGCGACGTCGCAACCGGACGTCCGGAAGGCGATGCGCTGGTCACTGCTACACCCGGATTGGTTCTTGGCATTGTTACAGCGGACTGTGCGCCAGTGCTGTTCGCCGATGTCGAGGCTGGCGTCATCGGTGCAGCGCATGCCGGATGGCGCGGGGCGCGTGGAAATGAGCAGGGCGGCGTGCTTGAGAACACTCTTGAAGCCATGGTTTCGCTTGGCGCTTCGCTTGAGCGCATTGCAGCAGCTATCGGGCCGACGATCGCGCAAGCGAGCTATGAAGTGGATGATCCATTCCGGCAGCAATTCACAACCGATGACGCGCGCTTCTTTGCGCAAGGCGATGGAGAAAAGTGGCAATTCGATCTGCCTGCTTACATCGGCAGCCGATTGACGCAGCGCGGTGTTGCGCAAATCGACGATCTCGCCCTTGATACATATACACTTGAAAACAAATATTATTCCTATCGACGGGCCACGCATCACAGGCAGCCCAACTATGGCCGCCAGATAAGCATGATTGCTCTTTCCTGATGGGCATCGCGCTTGCTTGCATGAAACCGAACAATTGATGCCCAAAACACGGTTGGCATAGCCCGCCTTTGCGTCTATCAGCGCCGCCAAATAGGTGTATCCCGCGCTTTACGGGAATTCGCCAGGGGTTCTAAGCGCAATTGATGCGCGAAAGAAGATAACTAGAGCAGGGTTTAGGCTAATGGCTGACACAACTGGCACCGCGACACCCGATGCCGCCGCAATGGCAGGCGATGACGGCGTTCGTCGGCGCGACTTCATTCATATTGCAGCAGTAAGCTTTGCGGGGGTCGGCGGCGCGTCTGTGCTGTATCCTTTGGTAAGCCAGATGGCGCCGACAGCAGACGTGCTCGCGGCGAGCAGCACCGAGATTGACGTTTCGGCGATTGAGCCTGGCCAAGCGATCAAGGGCGAATTTCGCAAGCAGCCACTGTTCGTGCGCCGCTTGACGCAAGCCGAGATTGATGAAGCAAATGCTGTGGATGTGGCCTCTCTGCGCGATGCAGAATCGCTCGCGGACCGCACCAAGGCAGGCCGTGAAGACATGCTTGTCACCATGGGCCTTTGCACGCACTTGGGCTGCGTCCCCTTGGGTGCCGCTGAAGGCGAGAACAAGGGTGAGTACGGCGGCTATTTCTGCCCCTGCCACGGTTCGCACTATGATACGGCTGGCCGTATCCGCAAAGGTCCGGCGCCGACGAACCTCGCCGTTCCCGAATATGAATTCACGTCCGACACTGTCATCCGCGTCGGTTAATTGTTGAGAGATTTGCGATGAGCTTTGCCTGGGCACGCCAGTACGAACCCAAGACGGGACTGACCAAATGGCTGGATGAGCGGCTACCGCTGCCACGTCTGGTCTACAATGCAGTCGGCGCCGGATATCCGGTTCCGCGCAACCTCAACTACATGTGGAATTTCGGCGTTTTGGCCGGTTTCTTCCTCGTGTTCCAGATTGTCACCGGTGTTGTGCTCGCCATGCATTACGCCGCAAACCAGCTGGTCGCGTTTGAGACGGTTGAGCACATCATGCGCAACGTCAACTGGGGCTGGCTGATGCGATACGCGCATGCCAATGGCGCCAGCTTCTTCTTTCTGGTGATCTATCTGCATATCTTCCGCGGCTTCTTCTACAGCTCGTATAAGGCTCCGCGTGAGATGATCTGGTTGCTTGGCGTGGTCATCTTCCTGTTGATGATGGCGACCGGTTTCATGGGTTATGTCCTGCCCTGGGGTCAGATGAGCTTTTGGGGCGCCAAGGTTATTACCGGGCTGTTTGGGGCCATTCCATTGGTCGGCGAGCCTCTGCAGCAATGGCTGCTGGGCGGTTTCGCACCCGATAATGCCGCGCTCAACCGCTTCTTCTCGCTGCATTACCTGCTGCCGTTCGTGATTGTCGGGGTAGTCGTGCTGCATATCTGGGCGCTGCACATTCCCGGCTCCAGCAACCCGACCGGCGTTCCGGTGAAGAGCGAGAGCGATACGGTTCCCTTCTTCCCCTATTTCATCGCCAAGGATGGCTGGACACTGGGCGC
>JABDKI010000198.1 GCA_013002295.1 Altererythrobacter sp. | reverse complement strand
TTCCGGTATGTAAGTTGCCTCTTCAGGTGAAATGATTGAAAAGGGCCGGAGCAATCCGGCCCTTTTTGTTTGTTCTGGAGACTTTGGTTTTGCATTCGAAAGCACTTGCACTCGCTACCCTGGCTACGGCTCTTCACGCCTGCTCTTCCAAGGACGAAGGTGATGTGACATCGGGCCCCACGGTAGTTGGCTCTACATTGATATCTACAGCGAGCGGGACGGAGATCGGCAGTGCCGAAATCGTCCGCGCGAATGGTGCCATCTCGATTTCAGTCATGATCGACGGACTTGAGGCCGGCGAGCGCGCACTTCATCTACATTCAATTGGGAACTGCGACGCGCCAGACTTCGCAAGCGCCGGCGGTCACTTGAATCCCTTCGGGCGGGCGCACGGCAGCCTAAATCCGGATGGTCAGCATCTCGGGGACATGCCCAACATTACTACAGACAATGATGGCCAAGCGAAACTCGCCTTCACATTTTCTGATGGCCCTGACCATCTCATCCAGGAAATATTTGACGCCGATGGAACAGCAGTGATGATCCATGCTGGCCCAGACGACTATATAAGCGACCCCGCCGGGGCTGCCGGCCCGCGAATCGCGTGCGGAGTAGTTGAGCCAGCAGGCTAGGCTGAGACAGGCTCGCCGGCTGCTCTGGCGCGCTCGAGAACGGTCTCGTTTGCCTTGGGAACAAGCTTCAGAGCTGTGAGCAATAATGCCAAGCCGATTGGTGTAATCCACAAGGTCGATAACACCCCTGCGCTTAGGTCCCCATCATTTTGCGCAGAAACATAACCAGCCATGTAGGGCCCCAACGCCAATCCAACCAAGGTAGTTGCGAGGAAGAAGGTCGCTGTAGCAGTCCCCCGCATGCGCGGCAGGACAAGGGCCTGGCTGCTGGCGGCGGCGGCCCCCAATGCAGAGGCTGCCAACGCGCCGACAATCACATTGAGAACCAGAAAGAGGACAAAGCTATCCGTAGTGTACTGGATGATCGCAAACGGGATCGGCGAAAGCAGCCCGAATAAGATCACCCAAACCCGCCCCGAGGAAATGCGGGTATAGAGAAAGTCTGCCATCCGGCCGCCAAGGATCACACCCAAGAAACCACCAGCTGCACCGCCACCGCCCAGCCAGAACCCAAGCTCGGCCTTGGACACATCGAATACGCGCTCTGCATAGGGAGCTCCCCAATAGGATGCCGAGTATGCCATGAACGCGACCGTGCCGTACCCAAGAATGGTACAAAGAAACGCTGGTGATCCCCATGTCAGCGCAAACGTGGGATAGTCACGGTGCTTGAGCGCTGTTGCCCAGCAAAAAACTGAATAGTATCCGATCGCCAAGAGAAACCATTGGTCTGTGATCGCCGGCAAACTGAGCCCCAAAAGTTCTCCGAGCGCTTCAACAATGACGCCGTTGCCAGAAGCCAATGCCACTGTAATGAAATGTGCAATCACAAAAGACGCAGCAAAAACAAGAATGTTTAGCGCCAGGGCAGAAGCTCCACGAGATGCCGCACCTACGAAAGTAAAGGGCGGGATGACCGTATAAAGCTCACGGACAAAGCCTTGAAACGGCCTGGGATCTTCGGGCGTTGGCAGCCCATCGATCGCGCCGCGAACAGGTTCGCGCAGCGTCGCCACCCAGATCGCCAACAGCAGGCCAGGTACGCCGACGGCAACGAATGCTGCTTGCCAACCAGCTAGACCAAACCAAGGGTCTCCGCCTGGATACGCTGCGTTCCAGCGGTCAACAATGACGCCGCCGATGGCCAGCGAGACACCGCCGCCAATGTATAGTCCAGAGCTATAAATTGCGAGCGCGGTGGCGCGCAGCCTCGCCGGAAACCAGTCCGAGATAAGCGAATAGGCCGAAGGACTTGCCGTGGCTTCGCCCACCCCAACACCAATGCGCGCAACTGTGAGCTGCGCGGCATCACGTGCGAACCCGGATGCCGCTGTCATTGCGGACCACAATGTCAGTCCGAGCGTGATGAGCCGAATACGTTTCCAGCTGTCGGCCAGCTTCCCCAGAGGAATGCCGAAGAGCGCATAGAATATCGCGAAAGCCGTTCCGTATAGAAACCCCAGATATGCGTCGTCGACCCCCAGGTCGGCCTTGATATCATTGGCAAGAATCGAAAGAATCTGCCGGTCAATGAAGTTCAGAACATAGAGTAGAACCAAAACGCTAAGCGCGTACCAGCTATAGGCTGGAACGGCTTGCTCAGTATCGATCGACTTCTCGGCTGGCGCCGTGGGTTCGCTCATATTTTCTGCTTTTCTTCCTGGAGGGATCAGGCCACGTAGGAGGTGCTATCGACAAGTCCAGCCTCGGCAAAGCCCTTTTTTCGCAACCGGCAAGAATCGCAAAGTCCGCACGCCTCTCCGGCTTGACTGGGATCATAGCAAGACCAACTCAACGATGGTTCGAGGCCTAGTCGATTACACTCGCGCGCTATATCCGCTTTGGTCATGTTTTGCAGCGGCGCATGCACAGTGAACGCTCCACCTTCCACTCCTGACTTTGTGCCAAGCTGGGCAGTTCTCATAAAACTTGTAATGAATTCTGGCCGGCAATCGGGGTAGCCCGAGTAGTCGAGCGCATTCACGCCAATAAATACGTCAGTCGAACCTGCAGCCTCGGCCGCTGCGACACATAGCGACAAAAACACGAGGTTCCGAGCGGGTACATATGTGACAGGAATGGCATCACCCACTCCTGACTTGGGAACATCGATTTCATCGGTGAGGGCGGAGCCGCCGATGGAACGCATGTCGAGATCAAGCCGAAGGTGGCGCTCAACGCCAAGGTTCTCGGCAATAGCGGTAGCGGCTGCAAGCTCTCGCCTGTGCCGCTGCCCATAGTCGATCGTAACTGCGTGCACCGCGAAGCCTTGTTCAATGGCAAGGGCAGCAGTGACCATGGAATCCAATCCGCCTGAGAGCAGAACGACCGCAGGTGAATGGTTCGGTTGTCGGATTTCAGCCATGCGGCCGACTTAGAAGATTTGACCCTGCTTGCAACGGGATTCCTATTGAAACGTGCGGTCTCAGCAGCTGCCGGTGCGGCGCGCCTCAGCACTCAGATCAAAAGGGCGTCCATCTACGATGCCTTGCGTATCGATCTGCGCCAAGGCACCAGTTTCACGTCGCACTGTCGTCCGGCCATAGCCGTTGCCACGGCATGTGTATTGGACCGTCACTTCTGTAGCATTGTCTTCGATGACAAAGCGGCTGCAATTCTGCGCTGTGTGCTGGAGCTGGATGAGCTCAATCCCAGCCTGAACGCAGATCTGGCGACTCGGAGTTCCGTCGCGAAAAGTTAATGTCCATTCGCCTTTGTCGAGCCCAGATAACATCGCAAGCGCTGACGATTGTGCTGATCCAGGCACCGCCATTGCAAGCGCAAACAATCCGGCAGCGCTGCTAAGGGTTACTATCAATGCGTTGGTCAGTTTTTTCATCATTTCCTTATCGCCTTGCAGGCAAGAATTGCGCGAAAAGGAATAGCTTGCATGCGATAAACTGTTCCTGAACGTCGACAGACGGAAACTATAGGTTCAACACGAAATCTCGTGAGCAGAATGCGCAATCGACAATGATGTGCCCTTGCTCGTTCCGCATAGCATCCCGCTCTCCTTCGGGGAAACGCGCCACAACCTCGTCATAGTGCTCGACAGTACAACGGCAGCCCTTTGACAGGGCCGCGCCTTTCTCGATTAGAATTTTCTCTTCTTCGTGAAATAACCGCCATATCAGAGCTTCCATCGAAAGCTTTTCGTCCACCAGCTCGGCGTGACTAAGGCTCCCGCCTAGCGCTGCGACATGCTCCCAATCCGGATGGTCGGCCTGCGCGTCGAGGCGCTGGCGCCCCACTTCGCCTTGCGGCAAATGTTGAAGCAACATACCTCCCGCGATACACTGCCCATCGTGAAAGCGAATACCCAGCCGCACGAGGGTTGGTATCTGCTCTGATTGCAGGAAGTAATGCTCGCAAGCCTCGGCCAGCGATGCGCCTTCTAGGGGGACGATCCCCTGATACCTCTGCCCTCTCCCAGTTTCGAAAGTGATCGCGAGATATCCGCTGCGGAAAAGGCGCATGAGCGAGGGGTTTGCCCCAACATCATCCAATGCAGCGCGATCAAAGTCGGCATAGCCGCGAAGTGCACCCTCCTTGAAATCGGCCACAAGCAACCGAACCGGACCAGTCTGAGTTTGCGCCTGCATAGTTAGTTGCGCGCCCTCTTCCTTTTGTAGGCCGCCCATAAGTGCTCCAAGCAGCAGCGCCTCGGCCAACAGGTGCTTCACTGGAGCGGGATAGTCATGCGCGCTCAGCACCTCTGCGACCACATGGTCCAGACGAGCGATTCTTCCGCGCGCATCACGCGCCGGGATGCTAAAATTGAGCAACTGATCCTGATAGGTTTCGATGTGCTTGGTCATCGGCGACAATATGGGGCTGATGGGAACAATTGAAAGACCGGAACCTCTCAACTTTCAAAGCTGGCCAAAGCACCAGCGCAATATCGATTTTTGCGCATGGAGTCGGTTTTCAGCCTCGTCGAATACGACCGACTGATCGCTTTCAAACACTGTCTTGCTGACCTCTTCATCGACATGCGCCGGTAGGCAGTGCAAGAACTTCGCATCACTCTTGGCTTTGGCCATTAGAGATCCATTGACCTGATACGGAGCCATCGCAGCGAGCTTGTTGTGCGCGTGATCTTGCCCCATCGAGACCCAGGTGTCGGTGACGATGATGTCGGCACCGTCAGCCGCAAGCGCTGCGTCCTGAGTTAGCATGACCTTACTACCGCTAGTTCTTGCGAGGTCCACAAACTCACTTTCCGGCTGATAACCGGCTGGTGTTGCCACACGCACATTGAATTTCATCAATCCGGCAGCTTCCAGAATCGAATGCAGCACATTGTTGCCATCACCAAACCACGCCAATTCAAGACCAGGCAGTGTCTTGCCATGCTCGATAATCGTCAGTAGGTCGGCCACGATCTGGCAGGGGTGGGATCGATCAGTCAGACCGTTTATGACCGGCACGTGCGCATAGTGCGCCATCTCTTCGACTTTGGCATGGTCATCTGTCCGCATCATTATTACGTCGACCATACGGCTTAGTACGCGTGCGGTATCCGCAATCGATTCCCCGCGCCCAAGCTGACTTGAAGCGGAATCGAGGATCAAAGAAGACCCCCCCAATTGGCGCATCGCGATGTCAAAACTCACACGGGTGCGTGTTGAGTTCTTCTCAAACACCATCCCCAAGACATGACCGGCAAGCGGCTCATCACTGTCCGGCTTTCCCTTAGGCCAGCCTAAGCGCGCGGCTTTGCGATCGATTGCATCTGCAATCATCGCCGCGATTGCATCACCGCCAGCGTCGGACAGATCGAGAAAGCTGCGCACCTCAGGCGCAGGATCGAGTGTTTCTGACATCAGCCGCCCTACGGATATTCGTAGCTGGCTGCACCAGCCGACAGCTTCTCGAAGAACTCTTCGATCTCTGCGTCGCCGACGACCAAGGGAGGCAACACACGTAATGTGTTGTCGCCCGCAGCAACGGTCAGAAGCTGATGATTGTCGCGCAAATGCACAAAGAACGGACGGCTTTCGACCTTCATCTTGATCCCCAACATCAGCCCCTTGCCGCGGACAAGCTCGAAAAGCTCGGGATAGTTGCCAATGAACTGTTCGAGGCGGCTGCGCAGACGTTCCCCCTTTTCGCGAACGCTCGCTAAGAACTCTTCATTCGCGACCGCATCCATGACCGCGCTGCCCGCCGCCATCGCGAGCGGGTTCCCGCCGTAGGTCGAGCCATGTGTGCCGAAGGTCATACCGCGCGCGGCTTTTTCTGTCGCCAAGCAAGCGCCAAGCGGGAAACCGCCGCCAATACCTTTCGCCGTTGCTACAATGTCGGGCACAATGCCGTATTGTTCATAGGCATAAAGAGTACCGGTGCGCGCGACGCCGCATTGCACTTCATCCAGCACCAGCATCAAATCGTGCTCGTCTGCGAGCGCACGCAGGCCTTTCATGAACTCGTCAGATGCGGGGCGAATTCCGCCCTCCCCCTGAATAGGTTCAACCAGAAAACCGGCTGTATTTGGCCCCATCAAAGCCTTGGCCGACTCCAGATTATCAAACTCGGCATATTTGAAGCCAGCAAGAAGCGGCGAGAAACCGTGGTGCATCTTCTCCTGATTCGACGCGCTGATCGTCGCCATCGTGCGGCCATGAAATGCGTTGGCAAATGTGATCAGTTCAAAGCGAGTGGTATCGCCCTCATGCTGATGATAGGCGCGCGCGGTCTTGATCGCCGTTTCAACTGCTTCGGCACCTGAATTGGTGAAGAAAACCGTTTCAGCAAAGGTGTTGTCGACAAGCTGCTGAGCCAGCTTCTCTCCTTGCGGGCTGCCATACAGATTCGACACATGCATTAATGTGGCGGCCTGTTCCTGGATCGCAGAGATCAGCCCTTCGTGCGAATGGCCAAGCAGGTTGACGGCAATCCCACTGGCGAAATCGAGATAGCGCGTGCCGTCCTCATCAATCAGGTGGCAATGCTCGCCGCGTACAGGACGTACGCCGCAACGGGGATAAACAGGCATCAATGGTGTGATCGACATCGCAAAACCCTCAATTAATGTGCGCGCTCGAGAATGAGAAATGGCGGCCCATCGGACCGCCATCTCCACGTCATCTAGTCATGTGCTGGTCAGCGGTCAAACATGCCGCCGTCAGCGCGTATCAATCTTGGACGGGAACGAGATTGACCGCAGAGTGCTTGCCTCGTCGGTCAACTTCAAGATCAAACTCGAAACGCTCACCTTCATTGATTTCCTGCAGGCCAGAGCGCTCTACCGCACTAATGTGCACAAATGCATCTGGCTGACCATCGTCACGAGTCAGGAAGCCAAAGCCCTTCATCGAGTTGAAGAATTTGACTGTACCAGTGGCTTTTTCGCCGGTCAGCTCGCGCTGCGGAGCCGCAGGCTTCTGCTCAACCGCGATCACATCACCAACAACCTGAAGATCTTGTGCGGACACTTTGCCGCCCCGATCGACCAGATTGAATTCAAGCTCCTGACCCTCTGCGAGACCTTCAAGCCCGGCACGCTCGACGGCGCTGATATGCACGAAGATATCTTCGCCGCCTGTTTCCTGCTGAATGAAACCAAAGCCCTTTTGGCCATTAAAGAACTTCACAGTTCCTTTGCCGGTGCCAACAACCTGAGCGGGCATACGGCTGAAACCGCCACCACCGCCGCCAGCGCCGCCGCCAGGTCCACGGCCAGCGCCGCCACCTGGGCCGCGTCCGCCGCCACCGAACCGATCACCGCCGCCGGAGCCGCGATCATCACCAAAGCCGCGGCCACCGCCGCCAAACCGATCTTGCTGACCAAAATTGTCGCGTGGGGGGAAAGAATCACCACCGCCGCCAAATGGATCGAAGCTATCTTCGCCGAACCCGTCGCGCTTATCCCGTCCGCGGCGGCGTCCTCTATCGTAACCCATAACCTACTTCGTACCTTGTAACTCCGCCCGAAAAACCTTGCGCAAACGCTGTGGACGAACAGCCTTGT
>JABDKI010000219.1 GCA_013002295.1 Altererythrobacter sp. | reverse complement strand
GGCCCGCTGCGCCAACAGCGCGGGCAAGGCTTTCTCGCCCGCTGCGAGCAACATCTTGCGATCGGCTACTGTTGCATCCGGTGCGACCGCAAACCGAAAACCGTCCAGCCGGCCAATCAGCTCCCCGTCAACTGTCAGCGCGCCATCTGGCGCGAGTTCGACCGGCAATGCACTTCCATCCTGGCCCAGCGATTTCATCAAAAGCGACGTCCTTCGGTTTACAAATCTCTCTGTCAATCGCGCATGCAGCGCATCTGACAGTTTGGCTTCGACTGCGCGGGCACGCGCAAACATCTCGTCACGCGCCAATACCCAGTCCGGCCGCTGGCTGATATAGGCCCAAGTTCGGATCGCGGCTATCCTTCCTTGCAAAGTGTCGATGTCTCCCTGCATCCGATCAAGCTCTGCAATGCGGGCGGCGACGAAATCGGCACCGAGATAGCCCTCGCGAAGATCTTGCCATAACCTTTTGACGAAACTGGCATGAACGCCGGCACCCACAGAGCGGAAATCGGGCAGAGAACATGCCTCCCAGAAACGGCGGACAGATCCGGCACCCTTAACGCTGTCAGCAATTGGATCATCAGACAGGCGCTTCAAGATCGCCAAATCGATCGCTTCCGGTGCGGGCCGAAGCTCTGGCTCTTCCGGCTTCATCTCCAGGTCGGCGATCAGGGTTGCGAGGTTGTCGAATCGTGGCTCGGCTTCGCGCCAAAACAAATGCGTCAATGGCGCGAAGCGATGTTCTTCGATCGCGTAGATCTCTTCATCGGTGAATTCAGGGGGCGCGCCCCTGCTATCACGCATGCCCGAAAGCGTTCCGAATGTGCCGTCGCGCTGATGCCGCCCGGCGCGGCCCGCAATTTGACTCATTTCAGAGGGTGTCAGGCGGCGTTTGCGCTTGCCATCGAATTTGGAAAGGCCCGCAAACGCAACATGGTGCAGATCGAGGTTCAGGCCCATGCCGATTGCGTCGGTGGCGACGATGTAGTCAACTTCACCATTCTGGAACAATTCAACCTGCTTGTTTCGAGTTTCCGGTGAAAGTGCACCCATCACCACTGCGGCCCCGCCTCTGAATCTGCGCAAAGCCTCTGCCATGGCATAAACCTGGTCAGTGCCGAATGCGACGACCGCGCTGCGCGGAGGTAGGCGAGACAATTTGCAGCTCCCGGCGTGACTGAGGGTAGAGAAACGAGGTCGTTCGACCATCTCTGCGCGCGGAACAAGTTTTCTGACCAGGGGTTCGAGCGTTGCCGAGCCCAGAATCATGGTTTCCTCGCGGCCGCGCGCGTTGAGCAAGCGATCTGTAAATATGTGCCCGCGTTCGGGGTCAGCGCCGATTTGGGCTTCATCCAGTGCTACGAAGGCGTGCGGCCCGCCTTTTCCCGCCCCCAGCCGATCCATCGCCTCGGTGGTGCAGCAGAAGTACCGCGCGTTGGGCGGCTCAATCCGTTCTTCACCGGTGATCAGGGCGACCGCCTTGTCACCTTTGATTGCGCGGACCCGGTCATAGACTTCGCGCGCCAGCAGCCGCAGCGGGAATCCCATCATCCCCGACGAATGCCCGCACATCCGCTCGATCGCCAAATGGGTTTTGCCGGTATTGGTGGGCCCGAGAACCGCCTTGATGGTGCTGTCGCTCACTTGGCCTTTAGTGGCACCGCGCGCGGGCCGCGGCAACCGCCTAGTCAGCTCGGCGCGCCGCTTCTCAACACTTCGTCGCTTTGGGGACTCATCTGGTCGATGATTAAGACGCAATTTACTTTGATCTGCGAGAAATCTTCGGCATTAAACCGAATTGGGACGTTCGATTGGGATGTAGCGTTTTTTTGGCGCCACCTGGGAGTTGAGATCAATTGGATCACATGCGTGACATGGGTGGCGGTAATGACAAGCCACTGGACGATCCGTCTTTGGGCCCGTTTGATCCCGAAGAGCCGATGCTGGACTTCGGTGAAACCGGTTCTGCTCGTGCACCTCGCAATTCGCCGGGCAATGCCAAGATCGTCCTGAAGCGTGTCACCGATTGGCGGTCTCGCTATGAAGAATGGCGCGATGAGGCCTCTCGTAAGCTGGAGCATGCCGACCTCGCTCCTGATCTCGCGCAGAACATAGGTAGCGGACGTTGGTTTCGCGGTCTTGGCACGATGCTTGGCCTGAGCGCGGTCGCGCTTTTGCTATGGCCAGACTTTGCGCCTCTGGAGGCGCGTCCGGCAATGGAAATTGACGAAGTGGCGCGTGACGAATTTCGCAGTCACATGATCATGCCGCTGGCTCTGGGCGCAGATAGCGGGCGCCAGATGGGTGCTGGGCCCAAGGTTCGTGCGCTCGAAGCGGCACCGGAGCGCCCGCAGGTAGAGCTTGTCGCGACACTAGGCCGTGGAGACAGCTTTGACCGAATGCTTCAACGCGCCGGATTGAGTTCTGCAGATGCGTCGCGCGTGGAGGAGCTGATCGGCGGAGCGATTGAGATGGAAGAGCTCACTGCTGGCACCCGCTTTGATATTGTGCTGGGCCGCCGCGAAGCTGAGGGTACGCCGCGTCCGCTCGATGAATTGTCCTTTCGGGCCAAGTTTGATCTTGAGCTGCGAGTAGAGAACAATGACGGCCGCCTGTCTCTGCGCCGCAACACCATTCGGGTCGATGATACGCCGCTGCGTATTCGCGGAATAGTGGGCCAAAGCCTATACCGCTCGGCCCGCGCTGCCGGTGCGCCTGCCAGCGCGGTGCAGGATTTCATCAAGGCGCTGGATGGCCAGATTGACCTCAACCGGAGCGTTCGTTCGACCGACGAATTCGACATGATCGTTGCCTACCGTCGCGCCGCGACGGGCGAGCGGCAGGCGGGCCAAGTGCTGTACGCCGGTATCGAGCGCAATGGTGAGCCCAAGACACAGATGATGCGTTGGGGACAGGATGGTATCTTCTATGAAGCATCCGGCGCAGGCGAACAGCGCAACGGGCTGATCGCACCAGTGCCAGGCAGGATTACCTCGGGCTTCGGGATGCGTCGCCATCCGATCCTTGGTTATCGCCGTATGCATTCCGGCATCGATTTCCGCGCGCGCCATGGCACACCCATTGTTGCTGTCACCGATGCACGCGTCAGCGCGGCGGGGCGTATGGGCGGCTGCGGCAATGCGGTACGGCTCGATCATGGAAATGGGCTTTCGACCCGCTATTGCCATATGAGCCGGATCGCGGCGAGCCGCGGGCAAAGCGTCCGTCGCGGCCAGGTGATCGGCTATGTCGGATCAACCGGTCTGTCGACCGGCCCGCATCTGCACTATGAGATGTATCGCGGTGGGCGCGCAATCGATCCGCGGGGAGTGCGGTTTGTCCGTCGCGCTCAGCTAGAAGGCCGCGAACTGGTCGAATTCCGCGCTGCTTTGGCGCGCCTCAAGGAGATTGAACCGGGTGCTGCGCTGGTGGATCTCGAAATCCGCCCCAGCGAAGTTGCGGAGCCTGAGCGCGAGATCGAGAAGCTCGACAATCCGCGCCAAGTTCGCTGACATAGCGTGCTGACACATTGCTAAGCGGCAGATAATGCGGCAACACTCTGGCCTATGAGTGGATCGTACCCGAATGTGCGCATGCGGCGCACCCGAGCGAGCGGCTGGGCCCGCAATATGTATCGCGAAACCGTGATGACGCCTGCGGACCTGATCTGGCCGTTGTTCGTCACGGAAGGAAGCGGCGTGGAAGAGCCGATCGCAACGCTTCCTGGTGTCTCTCGCTGGTCGGTTGATGGTATAGCGGCTCGCGCGAAAGAGGCCGTCGATCTGGGAATTCCATGTGTCGCGCTGTTTCCCAACACGCCCGTGGACAAACGAAGCGACGATGGCGCAGAGGCTCTAAATCCGGACAATCTGATGTGCCGTGCGATCAAGGCAATCCGCGATGCATGCGGAAACGATATTGGCATTCTGACCGATGTCGCGCTCGACCCCTATACCGCGCACGGGCAAGACGGGCTGATTGATGCCGCGGGCTATGTCGTAAATGATGACACTGTAGCAGTGCTCGTCGATCAATCGCTCAATCAGGCAGAGGCAGGCGCGGATATCATCGCACCATCCGACATGATGGATGGCCGAGTGCATGCCATCCGCATGGCACTGGAAATGAACGGGCATCCGAATGTCCAGATCATGAGCTATGCCGCCAAATACGCCAGCGCGTTCTACGGCCCGTTTCGCGATGCGGTGGGTTCAAGCGGGCTGCTCAAAGGCGACAAAAAAACCTACCAGATGGATCCGGCCAATAGCGACGAAGCGCTGCGCGAAGTTGCACTGGATATCGCTGAAGGCGCCGACAGTGTGATGGTCAAGCCTGGCCTTGCCTATCTGGATATCATCTACCGCGTGAAGCAGGAATTTGGCGTTCCGGTGTTCGCTTATCAGGTGAGCGGCGAGTATGCGATGATCGAGGCCGCGCAGGCTGCCGGTATCGGCGACCGCGATGCGCTGCTGATGGAAAAACTGATCGCATT
>JABDKI010000166.1 GCA_013002295.1 Altererythrobacter sp. | reverse complement strand
TCCAGGCCCCGATTGCCGTGAAACATCACCTGGTCGAGGAACAGGTTTATTCTCCCTTCAAGTTCGGGACGCAAGGCATCAGGTAACCTGCGAACAATCGGCACGAGCCGGTTCAGCACCGCGCGTTGTTGGGGACTCAACGGTGTCGCCAAAAGCCGGTCGCGTCTTCGGCGCCGCAATCTGCGCCAAAGCCAGAGAGCCGCACCAAGTAGCAGGGCAAGGAAAAGGAGAGTTACAAGGCTCATCAGGTAAAGATAAGAATGGTGACACCGCGATTCTATACCGCGAATTGATATTGAGCCGCTTCTCACTCACCGATGCTTGTCAAGCGCGGGGAGCTTGCCTCCTATAGCTAAACGCTTCGGCCACGCGCCGCCCAACGTCTTGCGAGCTATCAGACGCTGGCGGCAGCGCCATATCTGCAGCGTTTACCGGATCGACTTCGACATGCAGATCAATCCGGTCGAGCATTGGGCCCGAGACCTTGCCTTGATAATCCGATGCGCAGCGCGCGGCTGCACGCCAGCGCAATCGGCAAATCATAGTGCGATCCGTCCTTAGGAAGATCTGCGGGCGAGAGATTTATGGTGATTCGCTTTGGTGGCAGCGCAAGCCCCATGGCGGATAACGCCGACTGAACGCTTTCGCGGCTTTCGCTTACTGCCTTATCTGGCAAACCCACAATCATGAAGCGCGGCAGACCAGGCGCAACTTGACATTGCACTTCTACATTACGTGCTTCGAGGCCCAAATAGGCAGCGGTATTTACAATAGTGACCAATTACACGCGTATAATACTTGAATTGAATAAAGTAATGGAGGGATTTTATAGTGTTGTCGAGGGTTCTGGGTTGGGCGCGCCATGCATGCCGCTATGCAGCATATATCTTGACTCATCGCAGACCTTGGCCTAACCGCGCGCCATGTTTCCGGTCGCCCCGATCAGGCGGCCCTTTTTATTGGTGCCCGGAACGGGCAACAGATTTTTGAATTCGAGGACGATATGAAGCGGACATTTCAGCCCAGCAATCTCGTACGTGCCCGCCGTCACGGCTTCTTTGCACGTAAAGCAACCACCGGTGGCCGCAAGGTCCTGCGCGCGCGTCGCAAGCGTGGTCGCAAGAACCTTTGTGCGTAAGCGCATCGACTGACACTCAGAAAATCGCGGTGATGCGTCACCGCGCTGATTTTCTTTCTGCGAACCGGGGCCTGCGCGTAGCACGCCCCGGTTTCGTGCTTTTGGCGCAGCCCAATGATGGCAAGGGCAAGCGATACGGCATTACGGTGACCAAGAAGGTGGGCAATGCCGTGGTACGCAACCGGATCAAGCGCCGTTTTCGCGAACTGCTTTGGGCCGCTCTTTCTGACAAAGGCTTGCCCGATCACGACCATGTTCTGATTGCGCGCGATGGCGCGATTGAGCGGGACTTCGCCAAGTTGGCCGAAGAGCTGAACGAAGCGCTGGATCGGGCAAAAGCTGGTAAAGGCGATCCACCGCGGCGTCGCGCCCGCAGGGGCAATCGCAAGGATCAGCGCAAATGAAGCATGTTTTCATATTTATCGCACGGGCCTGGCAGTGGGGGCCAAGCCGGATTTTGCCACCCACTTGCCGCTATGCACCATCTTGCAGCGAGTACGCTATTCAAGCGCTTGGCAAATATGGTGCGATCAAGGGTGGATGGTTGGCAACAAAGCGGCTAATGCGCTGCCATCCTTGGGGCGGGCATGGGTATGATCCGGTACCCTAGAACGCGCCACTGTAATGCCTATATAAGACACCATTGATTTTCAGACGCACGGACATTCATCTTGGACAATCAGCGTAATCTATTGCTCGCCGTAGCACTTTCCGGCTTGCTCATCCTCGGTTGGGACATGGGCATGCGGTATTTCTACCCGCAAGCCTCGCTTTCCGGACAAACCGAAGAAGTCGCGGGCGCGAGCGAAGCATCGCCAACGGCGCCTACTGGTGCTCCGGGCAGTATCGAAACAGGCGCTGCGGCGCCCGCAGCACCCGTTGACTTGGCCACCGCGCTTGCTGCGCCTGAACGGGTGCGGATCGATGCGCCGCGTGTCGAAGGCTCGATTAATCTGGTTGGTGCGCGGATCGACGATATCGAGCTGAAGGATCACCGCGCTACCGTTGACGATGATAGCGGTCCGGTTCAGCTGTTCGCGCCGCAAGGCACTCCGGAACAGTACTTCGCGCAGTTCGGCTGGGTCGGGCAGGGCGTCACTCTGCCAACCGCGAACACCATCTGGCAGGCTTCAGGAGAGACGCTGACGGCTGACAGTCCGGTCACGCTGACACATGACAATGGTGAAGGGCAAACTTTCACCATCACGATGTCGATCGATGACAATTACATGATCAATGCTGAGCAGGTTGTCGCCAACAACGGCGCGGGCCCGATCGTTGTGCAGTCGTTTGGTCTTATCAACCGGTCTTCGGTTGGTGCTGATCCGAGTCAGTTTATTGTCCACTCCGGCCCGATGGGCGGTTTTGGCGAAACGGTCGAATACGGCCCGGACTATGATGATCTGGAAGAAAGCGGCACGCACACGCCCGAAGGTGGAACGCCAGATTGGCTGGGCTTTTCCGATATCTATTGGCTCGGCGCGCTGATTCCGGGCGAGGGAGGCGATGCGACCGCGGGTTTCCGTTCGCTCGGTAACAACATCTTCCGTGCGGACTTAATTTACGCCCCTGTCACTGTGCCAGCGGGTGCCAGCGTGAGCAGCTCCTCCAAGCTGTTTGCAGGCGCAAAGGAAAGCGCCCTGCTGGATCAATATCGCGACGATCTGAGCATCGAGAACTTCGGCAAAGCAGTCGATTGGGGCTGGTTCGAGTGGTTTGTGAAGCCAATGCTTTCGCTGCTGCGCATACTATACGATTTTCTCGGCAACTTCGGCGTCGCGATTATCGCGCTGACGGTCATTATTCGCGGTCTCTTGTTCCCGATTGCGCAAAAACAATTCGCGAGCATGGCCGCGATGAAAGCTGTTCAACCGAAGATGAAAGCGATCCAGGATCGCTACAAGGACGACAAGCAGAAGCAGCAGCAAGAGGTGATGAAGCTGTACAAGGATGAGGGGGTCAACCCGCTCGCGGGCTGTTTGCCGCTGCTCATTCAGATTCCGATCTTCTTCGCGCTTTATAAGGCTCTGATCCTGGCCATCGAAATGCGCCACAAGCCGTTTGTGCTGTGGATCGAGGATCTGTCCGCGCCCGATCCGGCGAAGATCCTGAACCTGTTTGGCTTGTTGCCGTTTGACCCGCCGGGTTTCCTTGGCATTGGCATCTTGGCTGTATTGCTTGGTGTGACCATGTGGGCGACGTTCAAGCTGAACCCGACCGCAATGGATCCGGTTCAGCAGCAGATTTTCAACTTCATGCCATGGATCCTGATGTTCGTGATGGCACCCTTCGCGGCTGGCCTGTTGCTATACTGGGTAACATCCAACTTGCTCACGCTGGCTCAGCAGAAATATCTCTATTCCAAGCATCCACAGTTGCGGGCGCAGGCAGAGAAGGACAAGGCCGAGCAAGAGCGAACCAAGACACGCGAAAGCAAGTAGAGCGTGACTGAAGAAGAGCAGAAAGCGCAGGAATACCGCGAACGGGCAGCGTCCAAGCTGTTTTCCGGGCGTGTGGACTTCCTGCTGTCTGCCCCGCAGCTCAAGTTCCTGCCTGAACCGACTGTGCCGGAGATCGCCTTTTGCGGGCGCTCCAATGTTGGCAAGAGCTCGCTTCTGAATGCGCTGACCGGGCGTAAGGCGATCGCGCGCGCTTCGGTGACGCCGGGCCGAACGCAAGAACTCAATTTCTTTGAAGTTGGCGAGCCCACACTGTTCCGCCTGGTCGACATGCCCGGCTATGGTTTCGCCAAGGCCCCGCCCAAAGTGGTGGAGAAATGGAAGCGGCTGGTGCGCGACTATCTGCGCGGCCGGCAAGTGCTGCAACGCAATCTTGTGCTGGTCGACAGCCGCCACGGGCTGAAAGACGTCGACCGGGATATGATGAAGATGCTTGACGAAAGCGCTGTCGGCTACCGCGTCGTGCTGACCAAGGCGGACAAGATCAAGAAGTCAGAGCTCGACAAGACGGTTGCTGCCGTGTCGGCAGAAGCGAAGAAACACATCGCTGCTTTCCCGCAAGTGCACGTGACCAGCAGTGAAAAGGGCATGGGGATTGCGGAATTGCGCGCTGCAGTGGTCGAGGATGCGCTAGGCGCGGATTGGTTCGCGCCTTAAGTCGCAAACAACATATCGTCGCTGGCGAAGGCCTTGAACTCCAGCGCATTGCCTGCCGGATCGCGGAAAAACATCGTTGCTTGTTCGCCCGGCTGCCCCTTGAAGCGCACAGTTGGCTTGATCACGAATTCGGTCCCTGCTGCGAGCAAGCGATCCGCCAGCGCCTGCCAGTCCTCCATCGTCAGAACGATACCGAAATGCGGCACCGGAACCCCGTGGCCATCCACGTGATTGCTCGTGCGATCACCTGCCTGCCCCGGTGCGAGATGCGTAACGATCTGATGCCCGTAAAAATCGAAATCGATCCACTCATCGGATGATCGCCCCTCCGCACACCCCATCACGTCGCCATAAAACGCACGTGCCGAAGCAAGATCATCAACCGGAAAGGCCAAGTGGAATGGGCGCAATGACATCTGACAAATGCTCCTTTTTGCGCATCGCAACCTGTTCAGGCTCGACAGCGAATAAATGAACACTTAGGGCAGCCGAGCATTCAAGCGCAAGGTGGAGCATTCCAGATGAAGCTGATTATCGGCAATAAGAACTACTCGAGCTGGTCCTTGCGCGGTTGGCTTGCGGCCAAACAGTCAGGGCTCCATTTCGAAGAGATCATCGTCCCGATGTTCGGCGAGGAATGGCAGCAAAAGAAGCAAAGCGAAGATGGCGGGATGATGCCCTCGCATGGCAAGGTTCCGATCCTGTGGGATGGAGACAATGTTGTGTGGGACAGCCTCGCAATCCTGGAATATCTTAGCGACAAGGTTGGCCGCGATCGCTTTTGGCCTAAGGATGAAAGCGCGCGCGGCATGGCGCGGGCCATTGTGGCCGAGATGCACAGCTCGTTCGGTTCGCTCCGCCGCGAATTGCCGATGAACGTACGCCGCCGCTTCGAATTGCAGTCGGTCACCGATGAAACCAAGCAAGATGTCGTGCGGATTCTTTCACTATGGGCGGAGGCCCGATCTCGCCATGGCAATGGTGGACCCTTCCTTTTCGGCACATATGGTGCGGCAGACATCTTCTATGCGCCGATCGTCTCGCGTTTTATCACCTACGGCATTGGCGTTCCCGGCTTCGCGCAAGCCTATATGGAAGCCATGTGGGAGCATGAGTGGACGCAGGAATGGATTGCCGCGTCCGAGAATGAAGAATGGGTAATCGAGCAATACGAGGCGGTCGGCGAATGATGCAGCGCGCCATCGGTAGCTTTGTAGCGGCGCTGGCGGTGCTCGTGGCTCCTGCGCAGGCACAAGCCTGGGGCTTTTACGCGCATGGTGTCACCGCCGATATCGCCTACGCCAATGTCAGCCCGGAGACGCGGGTGAAGATCAACCGCCTACTTCGCGAAGAGACTATGCTGGGCACGCCAGAATGCCGGATACGCACGATTGCGGAGGCTTCTGTCTGGCCCGATTGTGTGCGGCGAACATTCTGGCGCTGGGGTTATACGGCAGCCTGGCATTACCGTTCGACACCGATCTGTGAGGCCTACAATCCGCGCGCCAATTGTTCGGGCGGGAACTGCGTGACCGCACAGATTGAACGCAGCCACCGTATCTTGGCGGACGAAAGCCTGCCCGCGCATATTCGCTTGGAAGCACTCGCGTTCATGGTGCATTTCGCAGGGGATATTCATATGCCGCTGCATTCGGGCGACAAGGATGATCGCGGCGGCAATGACCGCGTGACTGACTATGGCATTGTGCCGGACCGCAATCTGCATTCAATCTGGGACGGACCGCTTGCCGAACGTGCGATCACAACCGGGCCAGATAGGGTGCTGCGGCGTTACTCGGCTCAGGAACGCGCAGAGCTGGGTGGAGGAACCCCCGCTGATTGGGGCCGCGAAAGCTGGCAGATTTCGCGCGACATTGTCTATCCCAATGCATTCAACGTGGAAGATCCCTGTGCAAGCGAATTGCCGGGCGAAACCGCGCTAACGCAGGATGACATTATCGAAGCTGTGCCGGTTGCGCGCCGCAGAGTGCAGCAGGCGGGCATCCGCATTGCCGATCTGCTCGAAAGCGCATTTGCGCCCGGGCCTCTGCCGCAGACGGAGGGTGACCGCTGATGAACAGCGCCTTGGATTACGCGACAAAGCTGATCGCTGCTGAAAGCGTTACGCCTGCGACTGGCGAGGTTTTCGATGTGCTTGAGGCGCAACTCTCTCCCCTTGGCTTTGAGGTTCATCGCTTCACGCGCGGAGAGGGCGATGAGGGCTCAGACGAAGCCCCGGTTGAGAACCTCTTCGCAATTCGGCGCGGCCCGGAAGGCTCAAAGCATTTCGCATTCGCCGGGCACGTCGATGTTGTACCGCCGGGTGAAGGTTGGACTAGCTCACCCTTTGATCCAGAAATACGCGGAGATCTGCTCTACGGGCGCGGTGCAGTGGATATGAAGGGCGCGATCGCTTCGATGGTTGCGGCCGTCGCCAAGGTCCCGGCAGAGACCGGAACGATCAGTTTCATCATCACCGGTGATGAAGAAGGCCCTGCGCTGCATGGGACACGCGCTTTGATCGATTACATGCATGAGCAAGGCATTCAGCCCGATATGTGCCTGGTGGGTGAGCCGACCAGCGTAAATCAGTTGGGCGATATGATGAAAATCGGGCGGCGCGGCTCGGTCAATATCTGGATCGAGGTCGACGGCACACAAGGGCACGTCGCGTATCCGCATCTGGCCGACAATCCGTTGCCGCGCATGGTCACGATCTTGTCCGAGCTTAACAATCTGCATCTCGATGACGGGACCGACTGGTTTCAACCTAGCAACCTCGAGATCACCGAAGTCGACGTGCCCAATCGCGCACACAACGTCATCCCGGCCAAGGCCAAGGCACGCATTTCTATCCGCTTCAACGATCAGCATTCGGGCGCATCGCTTTCGAAACGCGTGGTTGAGATTGCAGCGAAGCACGGTGGTACCGCGCGGCCAATCATCTCTGGCGAACCCTTTCTGACCCCGCCGGGAGTTTTCTCCCACATCATTTCCCTAGCGGTTGAGGCCGAAACGGGTCTGAAACCCGAAGCGTCAACCACGGGCGGCACGTCCGATGCGCGGTTCCTGCGCGCCGTTTGCCCTGTTATCGAGTTCGGGCTTTGCAACGCCACCATGCACAAGCGTGATGAAGCGGTTGCAGTGGCTGACCTCGACACGCTAAGCCGTATCTACGCACGCATCGCGCAAGCCGCGCTGGCATAAGACACAATAAGAGGGGCGCTCATGAAAGCCTGGTTCGCAATTCCACTCTGGCAGCGCGTGATTGGCGCGCTGATCTTGGGCATCCTGACCGGCTGGTTTTGGGGGCCGGGCGCGGAAAGCATCAAGATCATTGGTGATATCTTTATTGCTTTCATCAAAATGCTGGTCGTCCCGCTGATCTTTTTCAGTCTGGTCGCGGGCGTGGCCAGCATTGGCGATTTGCGCAAGCTCGGCAGCGTCGGTTGGCGCGCCTTATTGCTGTTCGTTGTAAGCGGGCAGATTGCTGTCTGGTTGGGGCTTGGCCTTGGCACCTTTATGCAGCCAGGGGCGGGCGTTGATACTTCCGCTATCGACATGGGAACGGTTCCGCCACCGAACGATACAAGCTGGCGGGAGATGTTGCTCGGCATGGTCCCGCAGAGCCCGGTTCAGACAATGGCGGACGTCAACGTACTGCCGTTGATCGTGTTCTCGCTGCTGCTCGGCATTGGTATTCTGATGGCGAAGGAAGAAGGCGAACCGGTTCAGCGCATTTTCGATTCCGGTGCGGTCATCATGCAGAAAGTCACAATGATTGTGATGGAGCTGACCCCGTTCGGTGTATTTGCGCTGATGGCTTGGGTGGCAGGCACGCTTGGACTGGATGCGCTGGGTGCGCTCGGCAAGCTGGTGTTCCTCAACTATCTCGGCTGTTTGCTGATCATTGGTGTGGTCTATTCCTCGATGATCAAATTCATCGCCAAGCTGCCTGTGATCGATTTCTTCCGCGGGATCGTGGATGCGATCGCGGTAAGTTATTCCACGGCTAGCTCTAACGCGACGTTGCCGGTGACGCTGCGCTGCGCAGAGCGCAACCTAGGCATCAGCAATTCAGTTGCCAGCTTTGTGATTTCGCTCGGCGCAACGATCAATATGAACGGCACCGCGATGTATCTGGGGCTCGCAACGCTGTTCGGCGCGCAGATTTTTGGCGTGGATTTGAGCTGGGGTGACTACTTCCTGATTTCGATCCTCGGCACACTGGGCGCGATTGGTGCGGCAGGCATTCCGGGCGCGGGCCTGATCATGATGGCGTTGGTGTTTGGCGCTGTCGGCGTGCCGCTAGAGACGATTGCCTTTGTGGCAGGCGTTGACCGGATCATGGACATGATGCGCACTACGACCAATGTCAGTGGTGACGCGGCAGTGGCAACGACTGTTGCCAGCCTGACGAATGAGATCGACCGTGCTGAAATGATCAGCGCGGATGATGTCTAGGGCCTAGTCGGGTTCAGCAGCTTCGGCTTCAGGCTGAACTGCCTCATCGGTTTCAGCGACCTCCGTGGTGGACTGTTCCGCTTCAGCTGCCGCGTCTTCCACCCGCGCTTCTTCAGGCGTTGCCGCTGCGTTGTCCGGGCAGTTCAGCTTGCAGCGCGCGGAGGCCGAATTGCGCAATCGCCCGCTGACACGGATCGTGGCGCCATTGCTCAGTTCGTAAGCGGGCGCATCGGTGTTCTCCAATGGGTCAGAATCCGCGGCGAGAGGCCCATCGACGGTCGCAGTGCCTCCGCGTCCTCGTCGCGGTGCCCCCTTTGGGGCTGCCCTCGGGATAGAACGGATGGTTCTGGTGGCGCCGTTGATGCTGCCGCGAACTGCGTTGCCGAGCCCGCTTGATGCACGCCCGGTGCCGGCGCTGGTGCCTGAGACGATCACCGCCTCTTCCGCTGCCACCTGAGCCTCAGCAGGACTGGCGTTTGCCCCGGTCGCGGCAATGGCCACAGCTGCGAGTGCGATACGGCCAATCATAAGCAATCCTCCCGTCGTTCAGCGCGGTGAATGTGGACCTAACGCGCAGTCTTGGCAAATCGCGCACCAGATCAGCGACCTTTCGGCTTCTCCAGCACCTTCTTGCGATAGCTGCACAGATCGGTGAGTCCACACCGCCAGCACTCGGGTGTGCGCGCCTTGCAGGTATAGCGGCCGTGCAGGATCAGCCAGTGATGTGCGTGCAGGCGAAACGGCTGCGGCACACGCTTTTCCAGCTTTTCCTCGACCTTCTCTGGCGTCTTGCCTTTTGCCAGCCCGGTCCGGTTGCCAACCCGCAGTATATGCGTATCGACCGCAAAGGTCTCTTGCTTGAACCAGCAATTGAGCACGACATTGGCGGTTTTGCGGCCCACACCGGGCAATCGCACCAGGTCTTCGCGCGTGTCCGGCACTTCACCGCCATACTCGTCGATCAGCAACTGGCTGAGCGCGATCACATTCTTTGCCTTGGAATTAAATAGCCCGATGGTCTTGATGTGCTCGATCAAGCCATCGAGCCCGAGGTCGAGCATCTGCTGCGGAGTTTTCACCTTCTGGAACAGCGCGCGCGTTGCCTTGTTCACGCCGACATCGGTGGCTTGCGCCGATAGCGCTACGGCCACCACCAACTGATAGGCGTTGCCATACTCCAGCTCAGTCTCAGGCTCGGGATTGTCTTCGGCCAAGCGGCGGAAGAACTCAAAAATCTGGTCGTTTGTCATGTTTCCCGGATCATGCTTTCAGGTCACAGGCCCAGCACTTGCGCCATGGTGTAGCGGCCCGGCGCCTTGCCAATCAGCCATTCCGCTCCGCGCACTGCACCGCGGGCAAAGATCATCCGGTTCTCTGCCGTGTGCGAGAGGGTAATCCGCTCCTCATTGCCAGCGAATATGACGCTGTGTTCACCAGCTACAGTGCCGCCGCGCAGTGTTGCAAAGCCGATGTCGCCTTCGCGCCGAGCGCCCGTCTGCCCATGCCGCCCACTGTCCATGGCATCGGACAGCGAAACCCCGCGCGCTTCTGCCGCCGCTTCGCCTAACAGTTTGGCGGTACCCGATGGTGCGTCAACCTTGGCCCGGTGATGCATCTCCAGAACCTCGATATCCCAGCCCTGGCCCAGCTTCGCCGCAGCTTCGCTTACCAAATGGGCGAGCAGTGTTACGCCGAGCGAGGTATTGCCCGTCTGGAGCACAGGGATGGCTTCCGCAGCCTCTGCCAGCATCACGAAATGGTCTTGTTGCAGCCCCGTTGTCCCGACCAGGATCGGAATTCGCGCGGTCTTGGCTGCATCGAGATTTTCCTGCAGCGCTTCGGGGGCGGAAAAGTCGACAAGTACATCGCATTGCGACGCTAGCGGTACGGGATTGCCTCCAGCATCCACCCCAATCTGCATGGTATGGCCGGCCTCTGCAATCACAGCTGCCAAAGCGCGGCCCATCCGTCCCTTGTGTCCGATCACGCCGAACCGCTTTGCAGATTCTGTCATTGCCTTGCCTCCGTTTCGCGTGCTTCATGCGGCAGATGAATGACATTCGCAATATCGTGATCCTGACCGGTGCCGGCATATCGGCTGAAAGCGGGATCGATACGTTCCGCGATGCTGGCGGATTGTGGGAGCAGCACCGGGTGGAAGACGTCGCCACGCCAGAGGGTTTTGCGCGCGATCCCGATCTTGTGTTGGGCTTTTACGACATGCGCCGCCAGGCGCTGAGCCAGGTAAAGCCGAACGCGGCGCATCAGGCTCTCGCCCGGCTGGAGGCTGAATGGTCTGGCGAATTGTTGATCGTGACGCAGAACGTCGACGATTTGCACGAGCGCGGCGGGGCCCGCAACGTCCTGCATATGCATGGCGAGCTGAAAAGCGCGCTGTGCACATCGTGCGAGATGCGCAGCCGGTGGGATGCACCGATGTCTGACTGCCCCAATTGCCCTATCTGCCAAGCGCCCAGCTTGCGCCCCGATGTCGTGTGGTTTGGCGAGATGCCCTATCAGATGGAGCGCATCTATTCCGCGCTGCGCGAGGCGGATCTGTTCGTCAGCATTGGAACCAGCGGCGCGGTCTATCCCGCTGCGGGCTTTGTGCGCGATGCCAGGGAGCTGGGTGCGCAAACGCTGGAGCTCAATCTGGAGCGGAGCGAAGGTTCGCATTGGTTCGACGAATCGCGTCAGGGACCGGCGGGCGCGCTTGTGCCTGCCTGGGTGGAAGAGGCGCTGCGATGATCCGCGGACCGGGGGAAAGCGAACCGCACTTTTGAAAAGTGTGACTTTCGGCGCTGTCCCGGGGCGGAATGGGGCATTGCCGGAACCCGAAGTGTGACTTTCCGACGCAATGTCAAAAACAGGATAAAGGGCCGTGCGCATATGGGCAGCAATTGAGCATATCCGCGCGATGTAGGAAATGGGCGGTGAATGGCCCAATCCGCAGCCAAATGCCCCTATAGAGAATACATTCCGCTACCTCACCGGCGATATCGAGAGCAATCTGGCCTTGATCGGGACACCGGGAAACTGGCTGCTACCGGGCGCCAACTCGAAATGAGCTTGCGTCCGCTTCTGGGGTGGAAAGCGGACGGTGCACAATTGGTGATCCCCGGTGCTGTTCCAATTGCATATCTGTGTTACTCAAATGCGCGATGAGTCCGTTGGGGGAAATGTTTCATGCGATTGTTGGCTTTAGCTTTTTGTGTAGCGGTGATTTCTGACGCAGGTCCTCTCGCTGCTGAACAACCGTTCGACCAGACCAAGCTAGAGGAGCTTCACGCGCAACTCGATGAAGATGTCATCGAGGACGTTCATGCGGTCATCATCGATTATCGCGGTGAGCGAGTGTTTGAACGCTATTACACCGCTCCGGACGAAGAATGGGGCCAAGCCGATATTGGCAGTTTGACCCAAACACCGACCCGAAAACATGATCTGCGGTCCGTGACCAAGACCGTGGCGACTATCGCTTTGGGAATTGCTCTGGGCGATGATTGGAAAGCAGATCTAGAGCAGCCACTCCTGTCCTTTTTCCCTGACTACACAGGCAGGACGGGCGAAGGGATCGAGCAGGTCACACTGTTTCACACCTTAACTATGCAGGCAGGGATAGAATGGCGTGAAATGGGTGTGCCCTACCGCTTTCCTGATGGAACTCTCAATCAGAACAACGATGAAATCCAACTCTATAGCGCGGTCGATCCAACCGG
>JABDKI010000142.1 GCA_013002295.1 Altererythrobacter sp. | reverse complement strand
CACCGATTTCACCAAGACTGCCAAGGAAGCATTCGCTGACGCACAGACTCGTGCAAAGACTGCTTTCGCCAAGACTGGCGAGCTGGCTTCAGAAGTAACCGAGTTCAACAAGGGCAACGTTGAAGCCGTTGTAGAATCCGGCAAGATCCTCTTCGCTGGCATGCAAGACATGGGCCGCACGCAGGTTGCTGCTACGAAGGCTGTTGTCGAGACCGTACAAGGCGACTTCAAAAAGGTTGCAGCTGTTAAGTCACCGACAGAGCTGGTTCAGCTGCAAGGCGAATTCACACGTCGTAACTTCGACGCGGCTGTGTCTTTCGGTTCGAAGAACACCGAAGCACTCGTCAAGCTTTACAACGACGCTTTCGCGCCAATTTCGAGCCGCATGAGCGTTGCTGCTGAGAAGATCAAGAAGGCCGCTTAAGCCTTTTTCGCTTCCAGAGTTTCTAGCCGGGATCTCTCTCCTCTCCCAAATCTCGGCGGAAACAAAGAAGAGCCGGTCAGACCATCTGCGTCTGGCCGGCTCTTTTCGCTTAGCAAAGCACTTTTGCAACCGGCCGATGCGCGATGAGCGGAACGGGCTCTGTGACGCATCACCATTCATAACTTGCGAATTCCCGTTCGCTTACGATATTGGCCTCTCAATGAACCACGCGACGCCTCCTTCCCTGCCATTGGTTAGTTCCTCCAACAAGGAAGAGACACGCCTGCTCCCGATTCCGTTCGCGATGGCGGGGACCGATGACGGCGATACCGATTCTGACATTGATGTTGGTATTGCGACCAAAACCAAGGCGAAGCCCAAAAAGCCCAGCCAATATAAAGTCCTGCTGCTCAATGATGATTACACACCGATGGAGTTTGTGGTCATGGTGCTGAAGCGTTTCTTCGGCATGGATCTGGAACAGGCCACTCGCGTGATGCTGCACGTCCACCAAAAAGGCGTGGGTGTGTGCGGCGTGTTTCCATACGAAGTGGCTGAAACCAAGGTGAACCAGGTGATGGACTTTGCACGCCAAAACCAGCATCCGCTTCAATGCACGCTCGAAAAAGACTGAAGCTGTTTTGCCCACCTCTAAGCTTTGAGGCATGACCGCAGCCGAATTTGTCGCTAGGGGTTAAGCACCAAGCAATCGGACAAGCGACACAGAAGCAAAAGTGCTGAAATTTCTGCCTAGCATTGATCGATACATTCTCCGGCTCGTGGTATTCCCGATGCTGGGTGTTTTTGCGCTGGCCGCTTCACTGCTACTGCTCGACAAAATGTTGCGTTTGTTTGACTTTGTCGCGGTTGAGGGCGGGCCAATCTCGGTCGTCTTCAAGATGCTTGGCGCACTGATCCCGGAATATGCCAGTCTCGCAATTCCGCTTGGACTGTTGCTCGGGATTCTTCTGGCTTTCCGGAAGCTTGCGGTTTCAAGCGAGCTCGACGTCCTGCGCGCCGTAGGCATGGGTTACGGGCGCCTATTGCGGGTACCATACATCATCACGCTCGTGTTGGTGGCCGTGAACGTAGCTTTGGTGTTCTACATTCAACCGATCAGCCGATATTACTACGAGCAGATGGAATATGAGCTCCGCTCTGGCGCGCTTGGCGCGTCCATCAAGGTTGGCGAATTCACAACTTTGCAAGATCGCATGGCATTGCGGATCGAGGAAAGCGAGGACGAGGGCAGGCGCTTGAAGGGCATTTTTGCCCGGGTCTCAAACGAGAAAGGCCAGGTCCTGTCCATCTCCGCGCGCGAAGGTGCGTTCATGGCGACTAGCGACAGCCCGGACACGATCATCCTGCGGCTGACCGATGGGACGATTGTACAAGACACCGGCAGCCGCACACCACGAGTTCTCAGTTTCACCAGACATGACCTGCCAATCGACTTGCCTCGGATTGAGGAGTTCCGCGAACGCGGAGATGCTGAGCGCGAGTATATTCTACCCGAATTGTTGAGCATCGGCTGGAGCGACACCGAACCCATCGAAGCTCGGGCTGCCAGTCAGGCTAGTTTCAACTTCCGCCTAGTCGAGATCGTGATGATGCTACTTATGCCACTTCTGGCGGTTGCACTTGCGATCCCCCCAAAACGTTCGACAAGCGCGCTTGGCGTATTTGTGTCGATCATTATGGTCGTCTCTTATCACAAGGTGAACCAATACGGAGAGGACATCGCTTCGCTTGGGCGAGTTGATCCCATTCTGGCGCTTTGGGGGCCATTTGTGGTCTTCGCTGCGCTGATCCTGTGGATGTATTGGCGCGTGGCCCATGTCCCCGGTGGACAAGCTATCGGTGCGCTTGAGACGGCAACTACGAAAGGCGGCAAAGCAATCAAGAAACTGTTCAAACGGCGACATTCGCGGCAAATCATTGCTGCCGAAGCGGCCCCAGCGGAATAGAACATAGCCAGCATGCAGCTCGATTTTTTCCCTTCCCGGACACTTACGCTCTACCTTGCGAAGATGTTCATCGTGCGCATCATTGCTGTGCTGCTGATGCTGGTGCTTGTTCTGATGATGCTCGACCTGCTTTCGTCGAGCGGCGATATCTTGGCCGTTGAAGGCAATGGGCAAGCAGAACTGGTCACCTATGCCAGCCTACGGATCCCACAGCTTGTTTCGCGCTTCTTGCCCTATTCAGTGTTGCTAGCGACGCTGATCACATTGGTGACGTTGAACCAGAATAGTGAAGTGATTTCGATGAAGGCGGCAGGGCTTTCCGCGCATCAAGTACTTGCACCACTTTTGCTCACGGCGGCGCTCGTTTCCGTAGTCAGCTTTGTCTTTAATGAACGCGTTGTGACCCGCTCGACAGCCACGCTCAAGGCTTGGGATGCTGCCGAATACGGTGCCATCCCCGAAGATTCCGGGGTGCGCGCAAACGTATATCTCACCGATGGTGACAGCGTGTTGTCAGCGGCCAGTCTGACGGGATCGGGCGACACCATTCGCATGCGCGATGTAACTTGGTACGAACGCAGCGAAACAGGCATGATCCTGACGCAGGTACGAGCGCCCAGCGCAACCTACGCCGCACCCGGTTGGAAGCTCGAACAAGCCGTACAATTCGATGTGGGCACCGCACAATCCGGTGAGCCCACTGACATGACAGTGGGCCAAAGCCTCTCCCCAGACGATATCGAGCTCGACACTGTCGATCCTGACACGAAGCCATTCTGGGAGCTTTCGGAATCAATCGCCGCCTACGAAGCGGTGGGACGTCGCACTGCCGAGCTGCGCGCAAAATGGTGGCACAAGCTTTCAGGGCCACTGTCTGCGTTCCTCATGCCTTTACTGGGTGCGGTCGCTGCCTTTGGTTTGGCACGCTCAGGCCAACTGTTTGTGCGGGCGATTATCGGCATGGCGCTCGGCTTCGCCTATTTCGTGATCGACAATGCGGCCCTCGCAATGGGCAGCTTTGGCGGTTATCCGCCATTCCTTGCCGCCTGGGCGCCATTCTTCCTGTTCTTGCTGGTAGGTGAGACTGTACTCATCAGAACCGAGGAATGACCGGCCACGATTGGACGTTGCGTTTGGCTCGGCCAGACGATGCGGAGTCTATGCCAGAGATTGAGCGAGCTGCGGCAGAGAAGTTTCGCGCAGATCCCGATTTGATCAATGTTGATTTTGACGATGTTTGGGAACCAGACGAACTGCGACCTCTGATCCGCAAGGGGCACTGCCTCGTCGCGCATGTCGGCGAAGAAATGGTGGGTTTCCTCGTCAATCAACCATTTAGCCGAGAGCTGCACATCTGGGAGATGGATGTGCATCCGGGTTATCAGGGTAGCGGGATTGGCGCAGGTCTGGTCCGAGCGTGTCAGATCGATGCGCACAATACAGGGTTTAAAGCAGTTACTCTGACAACGTTTCGCGATGTCCCTTGGAACGGGCCATTCTATTCGCGGCTCGGGTTCGAAGAAGTGACTGCGCTTGATGCACACCCACGGCTAGCAAGCGAGCTTGCGCTGGAGGCCGACAACGGTCTGCCTGCTGGTCGCCGCTGCGCGATGATTCATTTCCTCGGATAATCAGCGACTAGGGAGCGCGACCTACACCCATCGTGCTTCGCGCGATACGGCCAACTAGCTCGATCATCCCGCTATGGTTCGCCCCGTCATAGGTCGAGTTATCGCCCAGCTCCTTGCGCAAACGGCGGTGCGCCTCGGGCAAGTCATGGTACGGCATAGAAGGCATAAGGTGATGCAAGGCGTGGTAGCGAAGGCCGACAGGCGCCCAAATCTCTGCCGCCAAGCCAGGCGGGGGAACATTTACGCTATCAAGAAACTGCGCAGTTACCGTCATCGGTTCGCCGTCATTTTCCCAAAGATGCGCTACCAGAGTTCGCAGCTGATTTATGGCCGCGGTCAGCGACGCGATACCCAGTGCGATCAGCAATGGTCGCCAGCCAAACACAGAAATGCTGCCGATCAGCGTCCACGCCCAGACAAATCCGCCGATCTCTTGCCAGCGCACGCGCTTAGCCAGACCGCCTTCAGCTGGCTTGCGGCGAAATTCAGGGTTGATCATGAGCGCAGAAGCCTGCTCCCACACCATCCTTCGCACAGGGGGAATGACAAGGCCGAGCGGAAGCAAAATCGCAAAGCGCAATAGCAAGCCAATCGGAGCCAACAATGCGACCAGAACGAAAGCAGGCAAGCTCCAGGGCTTCATCAAGGCTAGTGGGAGATATTCGGGATCTTCGACCGTGCCATATTGCGTACGCTTGTGATGAAGTGTGTGCACGCCTTCGTACATGAAGCTTGGCACCAGCATCGGGATACCCACCATAAGGTTCCATGCAGTACGGAAACCCGGCAACGCATCACGGTGAATGTGCGTCAATTCATGGATGAACATCAGCGCACGATAAAGCGCGAGCGCCGAGATCAAGCCGAATGCAATCGCGGTGGCCGTTGAATCGGCGACGATCGCAGCAGCTAAAGTTCCGTATCCGATGCCAGCCGACAAGATCATGTCGGGCCAATAGATACCTGGCTTTGCTTCGCCCAAATCCTTTGTAAGGTCGCGCGCAGCGCGCAGCATATCCTTGTCATCGCTTTCGATGAATTGCGCGCGCGTCGCCGGAGTTCTTTCAGCTCGCGGGGCGTCGGAAGGATTGAGGGCTTTTTCCATCAAAATCTCATTTTCGCTTAGCCCTTACCCTATAACTGGGGCCGAGGACAAACGCGATGTGTTGGCAAGAGTGATCGAATGACTTGCTTAAGCGGCATTCTCTGACCACACATTGCCGAAAGCCAATCAGTACGGGGCAAATGTGTGACAGACAGCGATATAGTGATCGAGCATGTGCGGGGCAAGAAAGGCCGCGCTGCCTTTGTTGATGTGGGCAATTCCTTCTCCGCTCGCGTCCCCAACTCTGTTCCGCAGCTGCGTAGCGAGCAAATCGAATTGATTACTCCAGGCAAGAACCCGTTTTTCGGCCATGCTCGGGCACAGCTTTTCATCGCCAAGGTCGACGGAAAGCCTGTTGGGCGTATTTCCGCTCATATTGATGAACTGGCGCTTGAAGTGCCCAAAGAACAAGGCTTTGGCCCGGGAACCGGCATGTTCGGCTACTTTGATGCAGACAGCGAAGTGGTAGCGCATGCCCTTCTCGCCGAAGCTGAAAAATGGCTGCGTAGCGAAGAAATGATGAGAATCCTTGGTCCAATCTCTATGTCGATTTGGGAAGAACCCGGCTTGCTGGTTAGCGGGCAGGACCACCCGCCGATGATAATGATGGGCCATCATCCGGCCCATTATCGCGGATGGATTGAAAGCTATGGATTCACGACGGCAAAGACCTTGCTGACCTATGACCTTCCGGTTGACCGCGAATTCCCACCATTGATTCAGCGCATAGTGAAATCGGGCGAACGCAATGACCGCATCACTGTCCGTCAGGTAATGAAGAAACGCTGGGATTCAGAAGCGGCAATCATCCTGTCGATCCTGAACGACGCATGGTCCGGCAATTGGGGTTTCGTCCCATTCACACCCGATGAGATTGCCCACGCTGGCAAAAAGCTGCGCCCGATCATCTTTGAACCGCTGAATATGATTGCGGAGCTAGATGGCGAGCCGGTTGCATTCATGCTGACATTTCCAGACATGAATCAGGTGCTCGCCAAGATCAACGGCAAGCTGTTCCCTTTTGGCTGGTTCCATATGCTTCGCTGGTTGCGCTTCCCCAAAGGTTCGGGAATGCGCGTTCCGTTGATGGGCGTGAAGAAGGAGCTCCACAATTCACGCATGGCAAGCCAACTGGCCTTCATGATGATCGATCAGATCCGCAGAACAGCGGATGAATTGTATGAATCGAAGCGCGGAGAAGTTGGTTGGATACTGGATGACAACCAAGGGATGGTGGCCATTGCGGATGCGATCGATAGCAAAATCAATCGTGAGTACATCGTCTTCGGAAAAGATCTGGTCTAAAAAAAAGGCCTCCATCTGGGAAGACGGAGGCCCTCGGGATCGTATCACCAGCCGCTTGGACGGGAGGGGGGTCTCGGCGGTGATAATGTAGAAATGACCGATCACGAAAGCGGTTCCCGGTCGAAACAAAAAAATTTGAATTCTTCTTCGATGAGTTGATGTTGCCTCCCGAGAATCGCGATCTGGTGTCACAATAGACAAAAATCGTCGCTCTGCTATCGCGCTGCATACCGCGCGGAGTTAACCCGCAGAAATTGATTTCCAAGGGGAAGTTGCATCATGTCGCTTAGCGCCCAAATCGCCGCTAATCTGCCCTACCTGAGACGCTATGCGCGCGCGCTGACCGGATCACAAGAAAGCGGCGACAAGTTCGTTCGCGCGACCCTAGAGGCTGCCCTTGCTGACGATGCATTGAAGGCTAGCATAGCTGAAGGCCGGGCTCCTTTGTACCGGGCTTTTACCGCCCTTTGGCGGAGCGCAACCTCTGGAATAAGCGACACGAACAGAGCTGCAGGATCGCATGAGGGCAACGCGCAAGACCGGCTCAAATCGATTACGCCGCTCAACCGACAGGCGCTATTGCTGACGACACTAGAAGAGTTTCAGCCGCAGCAAGTCGGTGAAATTCTTGGTGTCTCAGGAGATGAAGTTGGCACTCTCGTTGAAGAAGCCATAGCAGAGATCGACCGCGAGGCATCAACCAGCGTGCTGATCATTGAAGACGAACCTTTGATCTCTATGCAGCTGGAGGACTTGGTGAAATCGTTGGGACACGAAGTGTTCGCCACCGCGGCGACGCGAACCCAAGCGCAGGAAGCCGTATCCAATGGCAAGCCGGGGCTGGTCCTTGCCGACATACAGCTGGCCGACGGATCATCAGGTCTCGATGCTGTCGATGACATTCTTGAGCTGGGCGAAATCCCAGTGGTGTTCATCACCGCCTATCCTGAGAGGCTGCTTACTGGAGACAGGCCTGAGCCGACCTATCTGGTGACAAAGCCTTTCCGCGAGCAGACCGTGCGCTCAACAATGAGCCAGGCATTATTCTTCAATTCGAGCAAGTCCATCAGCTAGTCAGTCTGACAGGCTCGCTAACCGTTCTCTGATCTGGAATTCGCGGCGAACCCTTAATGGTACGCGCAAAGTGCAACTCACGCCTTCAGGATCGAAGCGAATTGCGACGGGTTGGCGCAGCTCATGCGCCACGATCTTTTGAATCAGATCCGTACCGAAACCTGGCGTGCGCTCTGCGCTCACCTCCGGTCCGCCTCGTTCTACCCAGTCAACAACGACCAGTTCCTCTCCCTCGCTCATCCAATTGATGGATACTTTGCCACCTTGCTGACTGAGCGCACCGTATTTGGCGGCATTGGTGGCCAGCTCATGAATTGCCAGTCCCAGAGAAAGCGCGTCATTCGGAGCAAGCTCAATATCAGGGCCAGCCATCACAACCTCGTTGCCACCACCGCTATAGGGGGCAAGCTCAACCTCGATAACTGAGCGAAGTGGTGTGGTGCCCCACTCCGATTGTGTCAAAAGATCATGTGTTGCGGAAAGCGCGCGAACGCGGCCCTCAAGGCTGTCGGCGAAATCATCAAGGCTGGTGGTCCTCCGACGCGTGAGCGAAATGATTGAAATGATACTGGCCAATGTGTTTTTGACACGGTGATTGAGTTCACGGGTCAAAGAATTGCGAATTGAATTCTGTTCTTCGAAGAATGTCAGGGCCACTTCGTCTTCGATCACTTGCCGGGTCACCAAGCGTGCAAGCAAAAGCAGCAAGCTCGCCAATGCCAGCCCGAACAGCAAAGTCGCCATCGATAGTGGAGACAAGCTGCCGGCTCGTGCAGATTCAACCTCTACCACAAAAGGCCTGTTTCCGACTTCAACCTGTTCGGCGATTGTTACTCCAGTCGAAAAAGCGGGAGCGTGCTGCGCCAGCAAATTTGCGCTCTCCGCTGGGCCGTCGAACAAGCGAACACCCATTTGTCGGTGCGCTGAATGATCCATCGCCGTGCCCAAAAAATACTGCGCGTCAAACGGGCTAAAGATGAAACCTTTCAGCCGTCGCGCTTCAATTGGGCCATCAAAAACCGGCATGAACAACAAAAAGCCAACTCTTGTTTTCTCTTCGTATTGGTTCAACACCACCCTGGCGGTCGCAGTTGGCCGAACCAATCGAGCCGCTTCGTCCATCGCTGCACGCCTGACGGGATCAGAATAGAGATCATAACCCAGCTGCGCTCGGTTCTCGTCGCTATCAGGTTTCAGAAACGTGATCGGAACCAATCTAGTTTCGTTTGCGCCGGATTCGCCACTGACTCTGTAATCGAATCCTTTTTCAGCACTGATCGCATATTCAAAGGCCTGTATCTGGCCTGCAGTGATCACTTCGGCCCAGCCTATTCCTTCAGAACCCCTTGCGTTGGAATCGAGCCGCAATTGGCTGGAAAAAGTGCGGAACATTGGCAAACGCACATCGTCCGCCGCAGCGAACAGAGCCGACCCAGCCCGAAGATACGCTTCTGTTGTGCTGCTTCGGCGGTCCAGTTCCGCAACAAGCGTCTGCGCGACTTCGCGCATGATCACGCGCTCGCGCTGATCTTCGCTTGATTCAATCGCGATAACTGCCACGCTTGTAATCACGGCAATGACCAAGAAAATCAAAAGCGGTACGGCTCGAGGAAAACGCACAAGCCATCGGCTCACGCGGTTAGCCCGCGGCTTGTTTCGCAAATTCTCCGCCGTATCGTGCATCGCTGGCAATGGTCCTAACCTATTCCTCGGGGAACAAAAGAGTTAAGGCATCGTTCCCAATCTTAAGCGTTGGTGATACGTGAGCCGCATCACACCTTTGGAGATCTACGGAAGGACGCCATTTCGGCATGGGATCGGACAAACCAAAATCTGGTGATAAAACAGTGCCTAAGCCTGATTGGGCCGACGGCCTGAAGGATCTCTATGACTCCATAGTCGATGAGCCACTGCCGGACAGCTTTAAAGATCTGCTGGACAAACTGGATGACCCGTCTTCAGATGGGAACAGCTGATGGCTGAGACAAAGCGCACTGCTGCTCAGAAGCTGGAATTCAAGCGCGAGCTGGAAGAGGTGATACCGCACCTTCGCGCCTTTGCTCGCGGCCTATGCGGTCGACCGGATATGGCCGATGACCTAGTGCAAGAAGCACTGATGAAAGCCTGGGCTGCTCAAGAGCGTTTTGAGCCCGGCACATCTATGCGCGCATGGACATTTGTTATTCTGCGCAATGCGTATCTTACCGATATGCGTCGCAACCGCTTCCGCGGGGAGTATGACGAGACTGTTGCCGAGAAAATCCTGACAGCGCCGGCAGGCCAGGAGGAACCCATCCACCTTTCAGATCTCCACCGCGCGCTACTGACATTGCCGCCCGAACGCCGCGAAGCTCTGTTGCTGGTGGGCGCAGGCGGCTTCTCTTACGAGGAAGCAGCCAACATCTGTGGCTGCGCTGTTGGCACGATCAAGAGCCGTGTCGGGCGGGCACGCGCCGCCCTTACTTCGATGATGGAAGAAGGTTCCATTCCGCAGCGTTCTCTTGAAGACGCAGGTGCGCATAGTGCGATCCTGCAGGAACTTGAGTCCGTCGCGAACAAAAGTGAAGAGATCGCCGAAAGCTGACCATGGCCAGCTCTCGGCGAAGCTTCTCAGTCAATCAGTTGGGATAGTTCCACGCAATTCCCCGCGCGAAATTGTCAGAAGCAAACCCCCAGTTAAGCTTTCCGTCTACGACCGCATCCAGATAGGCCGGGCGCTTGTTCTGATGGTCAAGGTAATATGCGTGCTCCCACACATCGATGGTCAGCAATGGGTTGAAAGCGCTATCAGCCAAAGTGTCGCCATCGTGCGTTTCTTCGATCGATAGCGTGCCGTCTTTCTCAGCCAGCCAAACCCAGCCACTGGCGAAATGGCCTGCGCCGCGTGACTTGAGTTGCTCCTTCAAAGCATCAAGCGAACCGAACGCTTCATCAATCTTCGCAGCCAATTCACTTGATGGTGCGCCGTCGTCCGGGCTCAGTGAATGCCAATAAAAGGCATGATTCCAACTTTGGGCAGCATTGTTGAACAGGCCCGGATTGTTGCCACGTGCTGCGGCAATCACATCGGACATCGGCTTGCCATCAAGCTCGGTACCGTCGATCGCGGCGTTCATCTTGTCGACATAGGCTTGATGATGCTTGGCATGATGAAAGCTCAGCGTATGGGCCGAGATAGCTGGTTCAAGCGCAGTGTCAGCGTATGGAAGGGGGGTAAGGGCAAATGCCATAGTAGCTCCGTTTCATTCGAAATTGTGCGTCGTTACAATCATATAACGCACGAAACCGATATGGGTTGCACGGCTCAGCTTGCAAGCAATGCAAGCGATCGCACTGAAGTTCGGGCTAGTCTTCCTGAATACGGTCAACCGCGCTGGTGACCGCAACATTCATCGTCACATTGGCGAGCGTGCGCATGATGTCTGGTATCATTTCAACCGCGACCAACAACGCCAATGGCTCTACCGGCACACCCATTGCGATGGCGATTGGTCCAATGGAAACAACAAAGCTAATCGATCCGGGCAGGCTGACTGAACCAATGCTGATAATGATAGCAACTCCAATCCCTGCCGCCATGAGCGTAGGTGAAATCTCGACGCCAGCCAGATGCGCGACGTAGATCGCAACCGCCAGGTTCATGGCGGGGCTCGTGGCTCGGAAGATTGCAACCGCCAGCGGTAAGACAAATTCTGAAGCGCTTTGGCGCAAGCCCAGCCTACCAGAGCTGTCGAGCATCGCCGGCAGGCTTGCGAGCGAGCTTTGCGTCGAAACAGCCACCGTCTGTGCCGGAAGTACAGCCTTCGCAAATCGCCACGGCGAAACTCCGCCCAGCGTCCACGCAAGGATGTATGCACCGATCAGCACGAAGCCGCCCATTGCACTGACAACAAGGATGTAATGGCCCAGTGCAGCAAATGCTCCTCCGCCTGCGCGTGCCGCTACGCCGACCGCGAGCGCGAACACGCCGACGGGAGCCAACCACAAGACCCAGCCAATTATCTGCAACAT
>JABDKI010000121.1 GCA_013002295.1 Altererythrobacter sp. | reverse complement strand
CTTCGATGCGTCTGAAATGCGTCACGTTTCGTAGCCATTAATGCAAACCGATACATTTCAGCGGCTTGTCAGTCCGCCTCGATTGAGAGAAATACGCCTCTATGTCCCCCCGATATCTTCTTCTGAGCGCAACCTGCCTTAGCTTTGGTTTTGGAACTGTCGCGCATGCGCAACAAGAAGATCCAGACGCTGCCCAGCCCGCAGAAGTCAACACGTCCGCAACAACTCCGGGTACAATCGTGGTGCAGGCGGAGCGGCTGCGTGGTCAGCTAGATGTGGAACAGCCGCCGCTGCTCGAGCTGAACGAAGCAGATATTGCCTCGCTTGGCGCCAATTCGATCGAAGAGTTGATCGAAGCGATCGGACCACAAACGGGCTCTTCTCAAGGTCGGGGCGGCGGTCGACCGGTCTTTCTGGTCAACGGTATCCGCATTGGCAGCTTTCGCGAGTTGCGAAGCTACCCACCTGAATCGGTGGCTAAAGTCGAAGTGATGCCAGAGGAGGTTGCGCAGCGCTTTGGCTTCCCCCCGGACCGCCGCGTGGTGAACATCATCCTGAAAGAGAACTTCTCAAGCCGCGAAGTCGAGTTGGAGCTCGAGGCGCCGGACCGGGGCGGCTACTGGCGCAATGAGCAGGAATTTTCGCTGCTGACGATCAATGATGGCGCGCGGATGAACTTCAACTTTGAGGCCAGTGATCGCAATCAACTGACCGAAGCTGAAAGGGGCATAGTCCAGACAGACGGTTCGGTTTCAGACCTCGCCGGTGATCCTGATCCTGCGCGGTTCCGCAGCTTGCTCAACGATACACGTGAACTGGAAGCATCGGTCAATTGGGCGAAGGCATTTTTGGGAAGCGGAGCGTCGGTCAGTCTGAATCTGCAATATGATCGCTTTGACGGCACTGGCCTTTCGGGGCTGAACAGCGTGCAGCTAACCGCGCCTGATGGCAGCAGCGCCTTTCGCACCTTCGGGGCAGACGAACCGCTTGAGATACGCAATGCGCGCGATACGCTGTCCAGTTCAGCGAGCTATTCACGCCAGCTCGGCGGCTATCAATTCACTGCAACCGCCGACGCCAGTCTGATCGAGAACGAGACCGAGATCGACAGACGCGTTGACACGCAGGCGCTGATCGACGCGGTGGCCGCAGGAATGCTGGCGGTTGACGGCGCGATCCCGGCTCAGCCGGACGCTGGCTTCGACGTGGCGCGCAGCCAGACCATCACAACCGTCAACAAGGCGACCCTGCGCGGTAGCCCGCTGCTGCTTCCTGCCGGAGAGGTCTCGACGACTTTCGACCTGGGCGTCAACTGGCAGCGCATCAACAGCGAAGACACCCGAACCGATGGAGAGACGCAGCTTTCGCGTCGCCAATTCGAAGGCGGCGTCAATATTGTTGTTCCTCTGACCAGCCGCCGAGAGGGCTTTCTCGATACGCTGGGCAGCTTCTCGCTCAATGGCAGCATCGGCTTTGAGGATTTGTCAGACTTCGGCTCGCTGATGGATTGGACGGCAGGGCTCAATTGGGCGCCCACAAATCGGCTTAACCTGGCCGCTACCTACATTTGGCGCGAAGCTGCGCCGGGACTGAGCGATCTGGGAAGCCCCACCGTCACGACCTTCAATGTGCCGGTGTTCGATTTGGTCAATGGTGAGACAGTCCTTGCAACGGTGACCAGCGGCGGGAACCCCGACTTGCTGGCGGAGACTCAGCGAGATTGGCGCTTTAGCGCGAATTGGCAAATCCCGTTTTGGGATAACACGACGTTCTTCGGCGAGTATATTCGCAACCGTTCAAGCGATGTGACGCGCGGTTTTCCCGCTCTGACGGCAGAAACCGAAGCCGCATTTCCCGATCGCGTGGTCCGCGATGCAGGCGGCAATCTGGTCTCGCTTGACCGACGCTCGGTGACTTTCGACAGCGCGCGCAGCGAACGGCTGGTATTCGGACTGTTTACTCGTGGGTCGTGGGGCGCGTCTCCAGCAGGGCAAGCGGGTGGGGAGCGGCGCGGTCCTCCGCCCAGAATGCGGCGTGAAGGCCGATCAGGTCCACCGCCCGGCGCTGAACGTCGCGGTCCGCCTACGCCTGAACAGCGTGAGCGCTTTATGGCGTTCCGTGAACAGCTATGCGCCGATGATGGCATGGCATTTCTGGAACAGATCGCCGGCGCGGTCGAGCGCGGCGAAAATCTATCCGAACAGTTTCCAGAATTTGATTTGACGCGTGCGCAACGCATGCTTGAACGGTTCAAGGGCGAAGACGGCTCGATCGATCGTGAACGCCTCGGCCAATTCCGCGAACGGATTTGCTCGATGGATCCGGAGCAGATGCGCGGTGGACCCTCCGGCGGCGATCGTTCGGAACAGCGCCCCGCGGGAACAATCCCCAATCCGATCTCCGGCGGCTTCGGCCGCGACGGGCGAGGGCGCTACTTTGCAAGCCTGAGCCACACGATTGAATTGGAAAACCAAATCCTGATTGCAGAGGGTGGAGATCTGCTGGATCTGCTCGATGGTGATGCACAAAGCGACTTTGGTCAGTCGCGGCATTCGACCCAGCTCCAGGCCGGTTTCTTCCGCGATGGCAAGGGCATCCGCCTGTCAGGTTTCTACACGGGCAAAGCGCGGATCAACGGCAATGCTGTGACCGGAGCAAGCCCGCTGTTCTTTGACGACATTGCGACGTTCAATCTGCGCGTCTTTGCCAATCTGGGTACAATGACGGGCGCAGAGAATGGTCCGCTGAAGGGGCTTACAGTGTCGCTATTGGCGAACAATGTGTTCGATGCGCAGCGCCGGATTGTCGACGACAGCGGCGACACGCCGCTGCGCTATCAACCGTTTCTGATTGACCCGAACGGGCGTTACCTCGGGATCGATATCCGCAAGGTGTTCTGACAACTAGCGAGCTTTTCGCGCTCAGTTGAAGCCGGTGTGCGGATACATCCACTGTTGCGCGATAGAAGGTTCGAATGGCTCCCATTCGCCTTCGGCTTGTGCCAGCCTGTCAGCGATTGCGATCATCACGCTCGGGTTGACGCCAAGTCCCAGATGGCTGGCATAGACTTCGATATTTTCGCTAGGAGTACGTGTCGGCTTTTGAACCGAGCCGCGCCAATGCACCACGCCATCGGTCTTGGTCAGGATTGAAGTGGTTGGCACAGGCGGGGCTTCATCAAGACCCATAAAGCGGCCATCGCGCAGCGGCTCAGGCTCTTTGCCATTGAGCAGCTCGAATAGACGCCGGGCGTTTGTGTGGCCGCGATCATCAGAGATCGGGCTGCCCAGGCTGATCACCAATCGCACACGATCAGGGTGCAGCTTGGCCAGTTCACGCGCCAGAACCCCGCCAAGGCTCCAGCCAACAAGCGAAACTTTGCCCCCGCTCTCGTCATTAAGGCGCATCAGCTGCGCCTCGAGCCGCGCAACCAGTGCATTGTCGACACGAATATTGCGCCCGCTGTCCCAGCCGTGCGCGTCATAGCCCAAATCCTTGAGCAGGCGGCGCATAGGGCCGGTTGAGGAGTTTGTGGCCATAAAGCCGGGCAATACCTTAACGGCATGGCCGTCACCTTTTGGCAACTGGCTCAGAAAAGGGCGGGTTAGGTAGAACGCGCCAAGTTCAAACATGGCGCGCCCTTCGGCAAACGCCCAAAACCGGCTTGGCGGCCGCGCGGCCACATCAAATTCTTCCTCAACAGCAGCCATAGTGGCCATATTTGCGTCCCTTCTGGTTGTCTTCCTGCGGCCCATTAGGCCTATTTCTTGCCCTTGGCTGCGGCGCTCTTGCGCTTCGCGGCAGGCTTCTTCGTAGTTGTCTCACGCTTGGCGCTGGTTGCCCCAGTCTTTGCCGCCGCAGCGATCTTGGCTGCTGCTTTCTTGGGTGCTGGCTTTTTCGGCGCCGTTTTCTTCTTGGCAGCGACCTTTCGCTTCGCGCTGGTCGCGCCTGTCTTCAACGGAGCAGCTTTCCTTGCGACCGGCTTCTTCTTCGCAGCCAAAGCCCCTTCAGCCCTTGCAGCAGCCAACATGTCGTCAAAGCTCTCTTGCAGGCATTCGGAATAGAATTCCGGGTCCGGCATGATGTCTCGGCACGCTGTGAAGCTGATGTAGGCTTCGTCGACATAGCTTTGGACGACATGCGCAAGGCCCAGTCCGTCGGTTAGACAGATCAGCGAGAGTGCCATGCTCTCCATCCTCGCGCCGGCGGAGTAGATGTGAATCGGCGGGCCGGGCACGTTGGTCACCACGGTATTGAACGGCATCACGCGGTGAGCCAGGCTGACACGGCTGAACAATTGCGCGCCAAGCGACATGTAGAGCGCGGGATTGACCTTGCTCACCTCGGTCATGGTCCGCGCACCCAATGCATTGGTCATAGCTTTGGAATTGCTGGTCTGTCCGTAAACATAGGCAAGCCGCTTCTTGGGGTCAGCGAGATGCGAACCAAGCGGTGCAATCATGGCCGCAACCTGATTGCCCATATCGCCTTTTTCATCGTTGGATCGCACTGAGATTGGTGCCATCGCGGTTAGGGTCGATTTTGGTAGATCACCCTTGGCAGTGAGGTATTTGTTGAGTGCGCCACCTACGATGGCAAGCGCAACATCATTGACTTTGGCCTCGGGCAAAAGTCCCCGGATTGATTTCATGTCAGCAAGCGGGAATGTGCGGCCTTCGATCACGCGGTGAGGCGAGATCGTGCGATTAAAGCGCGTGCGCGGCGCAACCATGTCCGTCGAAAGCTTGAATTCGCGCGATATCAGACCCTTTACCGCGCTGGCTATGCCCGGGATTGCCTGTGCCGCAACCTGAGCCTGCTTGAGCGGATTGATGATAGCATTGACGTAGCTCTTGCCCAGCAGCTCGGCCGGACCCGGAATCTTCTCCGGTTTCCATTCGTCGGGTTGGTTGGGCGGAGCCGTGCTTGGCGTGACGGTATGCGTCGCCTCCATCAGGTCGATCCCGCTCATCCCGTCAATTGCTGCGTGGTGCACCTTTGTCACGAAGGCGAAGCTGCCTTTGGGATAGCCACGCACCTTGTCGAGCCCTTCGACCACGGTAAACTCCCATGGCGGGCGCGACAGATCGAGAGGGCGGGCGTGGATGCGCGCCGCTTGAATGCACAACTGCCGCCAGTCACCGGGTTTAGGCAGAGCCACGTGGCGAACATGGTACTCGAGATCGAAATTCGGGTCTTCGATCCAATAGGGGAAATCCAGATCAAATGGCACGCGCACGAGCCGCTGGCGCATTGTCGTCGATAGTCGCAGCCGCTTCTCGATAAACTGAAGAATATCCTTGAAGCGCACAAAGCCGCCAGGTGCGGTTTCAGGATTATAGATCAGCACGCTGCCGATATGCATTGGCGAATTCGGCGATTCCATCGCGACAAATGACGAATCCATGCCTTGCAATTGGCGCAAGCGTTCTCTCCCGTTTCGGCAATTTTGCCGTAATTGCTGCAGACGCTAACACACGAGAGGTTTTGGTCAACATTCCGTGTGCGTCAGGACGTTCCGCAGGGGAAGCCAAGAGGTGCGCTAAATCGCCTCTGCCGCCGCAACAGCGCTGGCCCAGGCCCATTGGAAGTTGTATCCGCCCAGCCACCCGGTCACGTCCACTGCTTCACCAATTGCATAAAGGCCGGGAATCTTCTCCGATTCCATGGACTTGGAGGATAGTTCAGCGGTCGATATGCCGCCAATCGTAACTTCCGCCTTGGCAAAGCCTTCGCTGCCATTGGGCTGGAATATCCAGCGTGACAGACGGGCCTCTGCCTCGCGCAATTTGGCGTCTGGCGCATTGCCTAGCTCCGTGGGTAGGGCGATTTTGTCCGCAAGAATGTCTGCCAACCGGTCAGAAAGCGCCTCACGAAGGACTGACCTTAGCGTTGCGCGCGGATTCTGCCGTTTGGCTTCCAGCAGCCAATTTTCGCTGTGATCAGGCAGGAAATTGATGCTGACTGCGTCTCCGGGTTTCCAATATGAACTGACTTGCAAGATCGCCGGGCCGGATAAGCCGCGGTGCGTGAACAAGGCCGCTTCTGCAAACCTTGCCTTGTTGGCGGTCGCCACAACCGGCGCGGACACGCCCGATATATCGCGGAATAACACTTGCTCGCCGCCCAAGGTCAGCGGGACGAGGGCAGGGCGCGGCTCGATCACTTTGAGGCCAAACTGCCGCGCAAGATCATAGGCAAAGCCTGTCGCCCCCATCTTCGGGATCGAAGGACCGCCGGTGGCGATTATCAGCGCGGGAGCCGTGTAGCGGCCATTTTGGCTCGCTACGGTGAAGCTATCGTCGGCTCGGGGGACTTGTGCGACGTCTTCCTCGCAGCGCACTTCGACCCCACCTTTTTCACACTCGGTCAGCAGTAAATCGACGATTTGCTGCGCCGGACCGTCACAAAACAGCTGGCCCAGCGTTTTTTCGTG
>JABDKI010000114.1 GCA_013002295.1 Altererythrobacter sp. | reverse complement strand
GGCCGAAAAAGCCGCGAACGAAGCTGCGCAGGAAGCCGAAGCCGAAGCATGGTTGGAAGCCAAACGTGCTGCTGAAGCAGGCGAAGCAGCGGATAACGCTGAATAAGAACGGTTCGTTCTAGAATCGGAGGCGATTTTTCTTGAGCCTCGGGGTGGCATCCGCCATTCTATTGACATGAGTGTTAGTAACCCCGCCGCCTACAATCACCCTACGCCGTGGGACACGGTCTTTGAACCTATCACCCTGCCGGACATGTTTGTTCACACGGCAAGGCATCGCGGGGATGCGCCCTTTCTGCATTTCCTTGGCCGGACCTATTCTTACAAATCCATCCTGGCCGAAGCGGATGTGTTCGCTTGTCGCCTGCGGGCACTTGGGATCAAAAAGGGCGACCGGGTCGGATTGTTTCTCCCCAATGTGCCGATCTATGCAAGTGCCTACTACGGAGCGATGATGGCCGGCGCTGTGGTGGTCAATTTCTCGCCGCTTTACACCGTCGAGGAGCTGGCGTGGCAGGTAGAGGACTCGGGCACCCGTCTGCTGGTCACAGTCGATGTACCGGAGCTCTACAATTCCGCACGTGAAGTGCTCGATTGCTCCGGGCTGGAAACTCTAGTGGTCGGCTCACTGGCGGAACAATTGCCAATGCTCAAAGGCCTGGCTTTGCGCATCCTCGGGCGCAGCAAGATCGCCAAGGTGCGCTGGGACAGCAATGTGCGCAGTTGGTCAGAGCTCAAGTTCGATCCCACCGCCGACCTGCCGAAAGTATCTACCGATGACGTTGCCTTGCTTCAATATACGGGCGGGACCACTGGCCGGCCGAAGGGCGCAATGCTGACGCATGCGAACCTCTCAGTAAACGCGCAGCAGGTCGTGGCGATCAATCCGTTCGAGAATCCCGAAGACGAAGTGTTCATGGGCGCGTTGCCGTTCTTCCACGTGTTTGCGAACACAGCGCTGCTCAATCACGCTGTGGCCAGCGGCGCGTCGATTGCGATGGTGCCGCGCTTTGATGCGGGCCAGGTTCTGGCAACCATCGCCAAGCACAAGGCGACCGGATTTCCGGGCGTGCCGACCATGTTTCAGGCTTTGCTTGATCATCCCGATCTGGCCAAGACCGATCTATCGTCGCTGAAGGTGTGCATTTCCGGCGGGGCACCGATGCCAGCGCCGGTTCACGAAAAGTTCGAAGCGATCACCGGAGTACGGCTGGTTGAGGGATATGGCCTGACGGAAAGCTCCGGCGTGGTGTCGGCCAACCCCTATGAAGGCGCGCGCAAACGCGGCACCATAGGGCAGTTGGTGGCGGGGACTGAAGTCATGTTCCTCGACAAAGAGGATTACACCAAACTTGCCCCCGAGGGAGAACCCGGCGAGCTCGCAGTACATGGACCGCAAATCATGCGCGGTTACTGGAATCGCGAAGAAGCCTCGGCTGAAGTATTGATTGAGCGTGATGGCAAGGTCTGGCTGCGAACCGGCGATGTTGTTGTGATCGACGAGGATGGCTTCCTGCAGATTGTTGACCGCATCAAAGACATGATCGCAGTGGGCGGGTTTAAGGTCTTCCCGAGCCAGGTCGAAGAAGTAATCGTTCAAAACGAAGCGATCAAAGAAGCGCTCGTGATCGGTGTGCCGCATGACTATCTGGGCGAAATGCCGCGCGCGTTTGTGACACTTAACGAGGGTGCGGAAGCGACGGCAGAGGAGCTCGCTAGCTGGCTCAACGATCGTGTAGGCAAGCATGAGCGGGTCGACCTCGTGGTGATCCGTGACGAGCTGCCCAAGACGCTGATCGGCAAGCTGGATCGCAAGGCCCTGCGCGCCGAAGTTCTCTGAGGTCGCCTAAAACCGTGCGCACCGAGGTGCTATACAGCGACTTGAGATCAAGACGTATATGATAAGGGTGCCCAAAATGGACGCCGCTCATCCTTCCCGAGTTCTGGCAGAACTTAGTTGACGAGGCCTAACTTTGGTTCGCCGTCGTCACCCTTGGGCTGGTCGCCCGAAGGCTGGGGCGCTGGCTTCTTCAAACCCGCAACCGCCTCATTGGCTTTTGTGCCATGGGCGAAACGACCATCGACCTGCGCGCCTTGTTCAATCGTCAGGGCTTCGTATTGCACGTCACCGTGGATCTGCGCGCTACGCAACACGACCAATTCGCGGGCGCGGATCGAGCCATCGACCTTGCCAGCCAGGCGCGCGGTTTCAGCTACAACTCCGCCGGTAATCTGGCTCGTCTCACCCTGAACTAACGAAGAGCATTTGATGTCGCCTTCTATCGAACCATCGACATGCAGGTCCGCTGATGCCTCGACATCACCTTTGATTTTGACGTCTGATCCGATCACGGAAAAGGTCGAACTGGAGTTGCTGCCGGCCATCGAATTACTCGCTGGTGCCGGCCGCGTCGGGTTCGCGGGCTTCTTTGAGAACATCTTGCGCGGTCTCCAGGAAGGGGCGCGGATTGACCGCGCGATCATTGATGCGCACTTCGAAATGCAAGTGCGGTCCGGTGGAACGGCCGGTGTTGCCAAGCTTCGCGATCTGATCGCCAGCTTCGACTTCGTCACCCACTTGCGTGGTGAAGCCAGACAAGTGGGCATAGCGTGTCATAACGCCATTGCCATGGCTGACTTCTACAACATTGCCATATCCGGCTTTGCGGCCGACGAAGCTGACACGGCCGTCAGCTGCGGAATAGATCGGCGAGCCACGCGGCCCTTTGAAGTCCAACCCGCGATGCATAGCGCCCCGCCGGGTGAAGGGATCGCGGCGATAGCCAAAGCTAGACGACATTCGGGTCTGGCTCATATTGGTTGGGCTGACCTGAGGGATGGCGTCCAAACTGGCTTCAAGCGCAGCCATGCGCGCAAGGCTCAAACCCAAGCGTTCAAACCGCGGGTCAACTTCGCCGCTGGCCGAAGTCGCGAGAATTTCAAGCGGACCACCCAATGCCTCGCGCTCCGCGCGGCGCAGCGTTGCCTGTGGATCCAGGCCGAGCTTCTGCATCGCATTTGCGGTACGCTCCGCGCGGCGGTCAGCAAATCGGGTCAAGCGCTCCACAAAAGCGAGCTGGCGCGCTTCGATCTCTGCAAGACCGCGCGCTTCCGGGATCAAAGCGCCGACTTTCTCGATAGTTTCAGCCGCTTCGTTTGAGGAATCGGATACCGTTTCGCCTTCGCGAATATCTTCTGGCAGCATCGGCTCAATGGCTTCGAGGAACTCCTGCCGCGCCTTCAGGTCTTCAACCACACCTTCCAAGTCACCACCGTAGGCGGCCATACGCTCTTCTTGTGTGGCGACATGCGCTTCGCGTGCGAGCAGCGATGCCCGATCTGCGGAGGCGCGATATTGTGTCCACGCCATGCTCGCCATCGAGATGCCCCATCCGATCAGAAGGGCGAGCACGATAGACGCTGCAGCGATCTGCACACGCGATGAAACCTTGATGAAGCGGACTTGACCCTGCGACCGCATGAAGAATTCACGGTCTGGGAACCATCGACGCAAGCGGTTGCCCCACCCGCTAGCGGATTGTTCGTGTTGCAATGCGACCCCTCTTCGTGGTGCGGTATTTGACCCAGTTACGATGCCTAAGGTCGCTACGCGCAAAGGTCGAATCATTTCTTAACGGCCACGCCGAGTCGAAATGAAGCTGCGATGAATCGAACTCAGGGGCCGAATCCTTAAAATCCCAGAGAGGCAGGTTTACCAAAAAACCGCAGAAGCTCGCCTTTTTTAGGCATTAGGATTCGCTGACTGACAGCGTGGCGTCACGCTGCTATTGCAAGCAGGATGGCTACGAAGATTGATCCTGAAAAGGCGGATTTTACCAGCCTTGTTGAAGGGCTCGCGCACAAAGGGCGTGCTGCCCAGCGCAAACTTGCGGCGCTCTCAAGCGCGGCAAGGGCTGATGCGCTTATGCAATCATCCGCCGACATTCGAGAAGACTCTGCTGCGATCCTTTCTGCCAATGCGCGGGACGTAGCCGAGGGCGCAGCGCGGGGCCTAACCGATGCTATGCTGGACCGCCTCACCCTTGATCCAAATCGGTTAGAATCGATGGCCGCCGCCTTGGAGGCTGTGGCCGGGCTGCCCGATCCGGTTGGCGATATTATCGACAGTTCAACTCGGCCAAACGGTCTCGAGATCAGCCGTGTTCGTGTTCCGATCGGGCTGATCGGGATCATATATGAAAGCCGCCCGAATGTGACTGCTGACGCCGCTGCACTCTGCGTGCGTTCGGGGAATGCAGCGCTGTTACGCGGAGGCAGCGAAGCGGTGCATTCGAACAGAGCCATTCACGCGGCCTTTGTTCGCGGACTAAGCGCTTCGGGCATATCTCCGGAAATCGTGCAGCTGATGCCAACCCAGGATCGCGAAGCTGTTGGCGCGATGCTCAAAGCGGCCGGTCTGATCGACATGATCGTGCCGCGCGGGGGCAAGAGCCTTGTTGAGCGGGTACAGAATGATGCGCGGGTGCCGGTGCTGGCGCATTTGGACGGCATTTGTCACACTTACGTGCACTCTGCATCTGATCCAGCAATGGCGCGAGAGATCGTGGTCAATGCAAAGATGCGCCGAACGGGAATTTGCGGGGCGATGGAAACGCTGTTGATCGACCGAGAATTTGCTGACGCGCAAAGTCTGGTTAGAGCGCTGATTGATGCAGGCTGCGAGGTGCGCGGCGATCCTTCGGTGCTGCAGAAGGATGACCGGATAATCGCCGCGAGCGATGATGACTGGGACACCGAGTACCTTGCTGCAGTCGTTTCAGTGGCGGTGGTTGATGATATCGATCGGGCGTTGGCGCATATCGCGCGTCACTCTTCCAACCACACAGACGCAATCATAACCGAAGATGCTGATGCGGCCGAACGCTTTCTCGCCGAAGTCGACAGCGCGATCGTGATGCACAATGCCTCAACCCAATTCGCAGATGGCGGCGAGTTTGGGCTTGGTGCAGAGATTGGCATTGCCACCGGGCGTCTGCACGCGCGCGGCCCCGTCGCTCTCGAAGGCCTTACCACCTACAAGTGGCAAGTCCGCGGTGGCGGGCAGGCAAGGCCTTAAGTCCTGCGCAGCATGACACCCGTTCGAACAGGCCTTTTAGGGGGCAGCTTCAACCCGGCGCACGGGGGGCACCGCCGAATCACGCGGTTTGCGATGGACGCGCTAGGGCTGGATGAAGTTTGGTGGCTGGTCTCGCCCGGCAATCCGCTCAAGCCGAAAAAGGGAATGGCGCCGCTCTCAGCACGGCTCAAATCTGCAATGGCCCAGGCGCGCAGTTTGCCTATTGTGCCGACCGCGATCGAGCTTGAATTGGGCACACGTTTTACGGTTGATACGCTCCAAGCTCTGACCCGGCGCTACCCCAAGCGGCAGTTCGTATGGCTGATGGGATCGGACAATCTTGCGCAGTTTCACCTGTGGCGCAAATGGCGCACCATTGCTCGCACAATGCCGATTGCGGTCATCGCAAGGCCTGGCTATAACGGTGCGGCCTTGGCGAGCCCCGCCATGGCCTGGCTCCGGCGCTATCAGGTTCCGAACGCCAGTTTGTTCAACGGGGGCAATGGGAGCGCACCGGCACTGGTGTTATTGCGTTTTGATCCCGATCCACGTTCAGCCACGGCGATCCGCCGCGCTGATCCGGACTGGGCTTTGCGTTACGCCGGAGCTCCTCCTCGCGATCCACTGACTCATCGCCTGGTGCAAACCGGGCCTGAGGCATTGGCCGAGGAGGGTTCATGATAGAGCGCAGCAGCGTTCGATCTGATCCAGTGCGCATTATCGCACCCGTTACCATCAACCAATTGACATTGGGGAGTATCGCAAACGCCTATGAATCAGGCGCAAACATCCACGGCTTCTGCCGGAACCGCCAGTCAGGGATTGCAATCCTTGGCTAAGTCCGATCTGTCATCTGAGGCACTGCACAAGCTGGTGCTTGGCCAGCTTGATGATGACCAGGCGCAGGAATTGGTCTCGATCCCGCTTGAGGGGAAGAGCTCGATTGCTGATCACATGATCATCGCATCGGGTCGTTCGACACGTCAGGTGGCCGCGATGGCACAAAAACTGGCTGAGAAGATCAAGCAGCAGGGCTTTGGCTCCGCGCGCGTTGAAGGTCTCCCGGCGGCTGACTGGGTGCTGATCGATGCGGGCGATGTGGTCGTGCATCTGTTCCGTCCGGAGGTCCGCAGCTTTTACAATCTGGAGCGTATGTGGGGCTTCGATGAAGCAACGCCGGCTGCAGGTAACGCGTAACGTTTGAGCCGCGCCAGCGTGGGAAGTCATCCCAGCGCAGCGCGGACGCGAATCTCTGACTATGCTTCTTCACGTCATCGCACGCGGCAAAATTGCTCGTTCGCCCGAGGCGGAACTAGTGGCGCGCTATGAGAAGCGTTTGACTTGGCCGATAAAACTGACTGAATTACCTGAAACCGGTGGGAGAATTCCTGACCCACAGACACCCTTCAAAACCGTATTGCTCGACGAACGCGGCAAGAACCTGACATCAGAAGACTTGGCGTCAATTCTCGAAGGTTGGCGGGATGACGGCATGCGCGAGGCGCGATTTGTTTTGGGTGCTGCGGATGGGCACAGTGCGCAAGAGCGCGCCGAAGCTGACTTGCTCTTGGCTTTTGGCAAAGCCACGTGGCCGCACCTGATGGCGCGCGCAATGCTGATGGAGCAACTCTACCGCGCGACGACAATTCTTGCAGGGCACCCCTATCATCGGGCAGGGTGAGACGATGTCCGCTAAGCGCCCCAAACTTCCGAAATTGCTGCTCGCTGGGTCAGGTGCGATCGCGATCGGCTGGGGTGCAGTGGCGGCGCAAGACTCGCTGAACATTAGCACGGCCCCTGTTGCCGGTTTTGGCAATTCAGAAGACGCCCGAGAAGCGCTTGAACGCGCTCAAGCCACCGCAGAGTTCGCGCAGCAAAGGGCAGAAAAGTTCAGTCAGGAAGCCAGCCTTGCTACCGCAGAGATTGACCGGCTGGCGAATGAAAGCGCGGCGCTCGCCGCGCAGATCCAGCAAAGCGAGGCAGATATTCTCGCAGCAACAGCGCAATTTGCGATTATTGCGGATCAGCGGGCTATGCTCGATGCTCGGCTGGGGCAGCGACAACAACCGCTGGTTAAACTGACCGCAGCGATCCAAAACATGGCGCGCAGGCCAATTGTGTTGTCGGCGCTGCAACCAGGCTCACTACGCGACACAGTTTATGTGCGCGCTGTGCTCGAGACAACTTTGCCACGGATCCGGGAGCGAACTGCCAGCCTTCGCAGCGAAGTAGAGAAAGGCCGCGCGTTGGAGCGCGAAGCTGCTAACTCGCTCGCCGCGCTTCAGGCAAGCGAGACCGATTTGCAGAACCGCCGTAACGAGCTCGTGGCACTAACGCATCGACAACAAGAGGCCTCACGCAGCAATAGCGCATTGGCACGCCGCGAAGCGCAGCGCGCATTGGCCCTGGCCGAAGAAGCACGAGACCTGGATCAGCTGGTCGGCGAATTTGATCGAGCCGGCCTGGTAAGAGAAGAACTCGCAGCGCTTGCTGGGCCGATCATGCGACCAGAACGGCCTGACGCCTCGCGTGTGATGCCTGCCACCAACGCGGCACCGCGCGTGCGAGAAACATCTGCGCCAGCCCCCTTTCAATTGCCGGCACAGGGCCGGACGATCACAGGATTCGGCGGAGAAGGTGATGCGGGTATACGAAGCAAAGGCATTACCATCGCGCCCGCGGCAGGCGCGCAGATCGTAGCACCGGCATTGGGGCGTGTATCCTTTGCCGGCCCATATCGCGGATTCGGACGAATCGTGATTATTGAGCACGAAAATGGCTGGACCAGCCTGATTACTGGCCTTGCGCAAACCACCGTTGACACCGGCGCTCAGGTCATTGGGGGTGCGCCAATCGGCATGGCAGCGCGCAATCAACCAGAGATTTCATTCGAGCTGCGTGAGCGCGGAGAGCCCATTAACCCGTTGAATATAATGTGAACATATGTCGAATGCAGAGCTTTCCAGGATGCTCTTTAGTATAGTTTTGGCTGCACTAACGAGCCATTGCGGGACGGTTCGATATCATCATCTGGTGTTCAGCTGCACTGCGCGATAGAACGGCGTGATAGATTTGGAGAGAATATCGATGAGAATTGCTGATCTGCTGCGCAGCGCCGCTTTGGTCACCGCTGTGGCATTGATCCCGGCTACCACTGCCGGAATGGCGCAGATTGACGGGCGTGCCGGCCCGCAGTTTGCCAAGCTTTTTGCAGCCTATCAGCAAGTGAAAGCCAATTACGTTGAAGATGTCGACGATGATCAGCTCATTCGCGGCGCAATCAACGGCATGCTCGGTTCCCTTGATCCGCATTCGGCCTATGTCGACGGCAGCGCGCTGCAGCGCCTGACTACGATGATCGACGGAAACTATTCGGGGCTAGGGCTATCGGTCGTCCTTGATGAGGGCGCGGTCAAGGTCGTTTCACCGTTCAAAGGCAGTCCGGCGGACAAAGCAGGCATCAAAGCGGGTGACTTCATCACCCATCTTGATGGCGAGCTGATCTATGGCAACGATCTGGATACTTCGGTTGCGCGGATGCGCGGCGCAGAGGGCACGTCGATTGAACTTACCGTATTTCGTCCGGGCCGTGACGAGCCGATTGAGGTTGCCGTGACTCGCGGCGTGATCGAGCTGGAGCCTGTGACCTACGAGCTTCAGAGCGGCAACATTGGCGTTATCTCCGTCAATGAATTCAGCACAAATGTGGGGCGTGATGTCTATGCGGCATGGGACGCATTGCAAAGCGAAGCCACAGGCAAGATGTCCGGCTTGATCCTTGACTTGCGTTCCAACCCCGGGGGTTCGCTTGATGAAGCCGTGGGCTTGTCTGACCTGTTCCTGTCGGAAGGCCGGATCGTGTCCCAACGTGGCCGCGCTCGCGGCGAGAACGTCCATTACGATGCGGACAAACTGATCAACTATCGTCATCTGCCGCGCCGCGAAGCACAAAAATATATGGGCGAAATCGCTTCCGACATGCCCTTGATCGTACTGATCGATGCAGGTTCTGCATCGGCTTCAGAGATTGTTGCGGGTGCGCTACAGGATCATCGCCGCGCTTTGGTGATGGGTGAACGCAGTTTCGGCAAAGGCAGCGTGCAATCGCTTCTGCCACTGGGCCGCGACTCCGCTATCAAGCTGACGACGGCGCGCTATTACACGCCGGCCGGAAAGTCGGTTCAGGAAGGCGGCATCACACCTGACATCAAGGTTCCGCAATTGTCCGATCCAGATCTGGAGAAGCGCAATAAATATCTCATGCGCGAAAGCGATCTGCGTGGACACCTGGTTAATGATCTGGGCGTTGAAGATGCGAAGGTTGAAGTGGACACAATCGATGATCCGCGTTTCCAGCTGACCGCGGCAGAGCTTGAAGAGCAAGGCGTGGAAGACTTCCAGCTGCACTATGCACTGG
>JABDKI010000064.1 GCA_013002295.1 Altererythrobacter sp. | reverse complement strand
ATGCCTGCGGGGTGGCCATGGCGGAATACACTTACAAGGCTTTCATCAGCTACAGCTGGGCCGATGCCAAATGGGGCAAATGGCTTCAGCAAGCGGTTGAGACCTATCGCACGCCCAAGGCACTGATCGAAAAGCATGCGGGAATGCGCGAAATCCCCGCGAGCCTGACCCCGTTGTTCAAGGACCGCGAGGAGCAAGCGGCGGGCGCGAGCATCGGTGCGTCGATAGATGCCGCGCTGGCCGATAGCGAATATCTGATCGTCATCTGTTCGCCCCAATCGGCGCAATCGCAATGGGTCAATCACGAGATTGCGTGGTTCAAGACCAATCGCAATCCGGACAAGATCCTGGCGCTGATTGTCGATGGAGAGCCGGGCGATGCAGAGCGTGAGTGCTTTCCCAAAGCGCTGACGCACAAGGTCGCGCCTGATCTTACCATCACCGACGCGCCAGACGACGCACCGCTGGCGGCGGATGCCCGTGAAGGCGGTGATGGCAAGCGGCTGGCGAAGATGAAGCTGGTTGCCGCGATGCTTGGCGTGGGGCTGGATCAGTTGCTGCGCCGCGATGATCGCCGCCGGGTTCTGCGGGCGCGGGTGATTGCCGGAGCCTCGCTCGCACTGGCACTGGTGATGAGCGGGCTGACCTGGTTCGCGGTCGAACAGCGCAACGAAGCTGATCGCCAGCGGGCAGAGGCCGACGGGCTGATCGAATTCATGCTCACCGATTTACGCGAAAAGCTGGAGCCGGTCGGGCGGCTCGACGCGCTCGACGTGGTCGGGCAGCGCGCGCTGACCTATTATGCGGGGCAGAACCCGGGCAGCCTGGATGCGGACTCGCTCGGCCGGCGGGCAAGGGCGCTGCTGCTGGTGGGGGAGATCACCAATATTCGCGGCGACAGCGAGGAAGCGCTGCAAGCCTTCACCGAGGCAGCTGGGACAACGCAGGAACAGCTCGCGCGCGATCCCGACAATGAGCAGCGCATCTTCGACCACGCGCAAAGCGTGTTCTGGGTGGGCTACATCGCTTATAATCGTGGCGAACTGGAAAATGCCGAAGCACAATTCCGCGAATACAAGCGGCTTGCGGACCGGTTGATCGAACTCAATCCTGACAAGCCCGAATGGCAGATGGAAAGCAGCTATGCCGAGGGCAATCTGGGCACGATGTTCCATGCTCAACGGCGGTATGCAGAAGCAGAACCGGCATTCGCTTTGGCACTCGAACGAGTTGAGAGAATCGCGGGTCTTACTGATTATGATCCGAGTCAGCAGATCGAAATTGGAACAGCGATCAACTGGCTGGCCTTGACCAAATCAGCGTTGGGAAGGAACCGCGAAGCGCTTAGCCTGCATGAACGAGAGGCCGCAGTTTACGCCACAGTTTTGGCTAAAAACCCAGCAAACGCGACGGCCAAGAACAAACTGGCAATTTCACACCAGTTTTTGGGCAACGCTATGTTATCCTTGGGAGATCTGAATGGAGCGATTGGCTCCATCGAATATTCGTTGAGGCTGAATCGCGAATTGAGATTGCTCGATCCGACCAACTTGGAATGGCACGAAACGGAGGTTCGAGCGCGCACAATTCAAGGGCTGAATCTGACGTTCGCCAAAAAATATGATGCTGCAGAAGCCCATGTTTTGCAGGCAAAAAAGCTCTTGACTCAACTAACCATAGCCGATTCTCAACAGGAGATTTGGAGTGAAGCTCTACGCCTAACACTAATGGAGGTTGGTGCCGAGTTGGCGCTGGCTCGAGACGACGCGGAAGAAGTCATATCTTTGACGGGAGGTGCGCTTCGTGACCTGGCTGGCAGCAAGGCAGAGGCAAACGCTATCAGGATTGCTGGATTGATGTTGTTAGCTGGAGAAGCCGAAAGCACACGAGGCAATCTGCGCGTTGCGCGGCAGCATTGGGAGGAGGCAATAAAGCTTGTTCCCGAGACAGCATCTACAGAGATTTATAGGTATCGGCTCCTCGCTCGCCTTGGGCGCAAGGAGGAAGCAGCTGAATTGGCTCGATCACTTGATAGGCGAGGTATAAAGCACCCCGCCTATCAAGCTGCGCTCTTGGTCAGTTCTTGAGCATGAAGCTATTGATCCCAGCTCCCTTGGTGCCAATCCGCGGATCTACACTGATGTAGTAATTGCCATACTCCGGCAGCACAAATGCCAGCATGAATGCGTACACTGGCGAGTTCAGAGGTGTATCATCATCTAGCACCAATGTTGTGTCATTCTCACGAAGCCACGTCATGTTCGGAATCGTGATCGGCGGCGTGGTGTTGTAGCTGAATGGGTCCAGCGAATTGATATGGCAGAACCAACCATAGCCCAGATGTTTGGTGATGCCGTTTTCGACATAGGTCGGCCCTTCGTTTGCCGTCGCCCAACGCAGGACATTGCTTCCCGTAATCGGGTTGCCATTGGCGTCCTTAAGCTCGCTAGGATCCAGCACGAACGTGATGTCAATATTGTCAGAATAGCGATTTTTCTGCGGCAATCTGGACAGGTCGATATTGCCCTTGCTGTCCACCGCATTGGGCATGTTGGGTACTGAATCAGTCTCGTCAAAAGCAATTGTTGCACCGATATTGTTCGGATTAGTGCCATGCCAGATTAACGTAGGAGTGCATTTGATTGTCAGCGTGCGATCAGGCAGCGTTTCCTGTGTTTGAGCCTGTTTGGTTTCAGTCGTCATGTCATTTCTCCATCCCGTTTTCCTCAACACGCGCGGTGACCGCAGGGATAGGCGGAAGCGCCGTGCGCAAGTTCGTGCGACCTGGTGGTCTTTCGGGATGTGAGTGCAATGCCACGCTGCGCGCCCGATGCGCGAAGCCACCCGAGAAGTGACCAAAACCCCTGCCGGAAACTTATGCGTGACCCTCCCGGTGGGAACACGAGGAATGTGCGCCTGAATTCACCAATTGTAAACGATAAAACCGGCCCTAAGTTATTCCTTCGATTTACCTCAGATTTTCGGCACGAGCGGAACCTTCATTCGCTCCGCACGCTCTGAACATACACAGCCATATTCCCGCCTGTTTAAGCTGCGGCTTGACAGCGTGAACATTACCAGAACATAGAAGCCAGCATGTCTCTTACCAAGATTTCAGTTCGCGGTGCGCGAGAGCACAATCTCAAAGGCGTAAATATCGATCTGCCGCGCGATAGTTTGATCGTGGTAACCGGCCTTTCGGGCAGCGGGAAGAGCTCGCTCGCCTTCGATACGATCTATGCCGAAGGGCAGCGGCGCTATGTCGAGAGCCTTAGCGCCTATGCGCGGCAATTCCTTGAGATGATGCAGAAGCCCGATGTCGAGCATATTGATGGGCTCAGCCCCGCGATCTCGATCGAGCAAAAGACCACCAGTCGCAACCCGCGCTCGACCGTCGCGACGGTGACCGAGATCTACGACTACATGCGCTTGCTGTGGGCGCGGGTGGGCGTGCCGTATTCACCCGCCACGGGAAAGCCGATCAGCGCGCAGACCGTCAGTCAAATGGTCGACCGGGTGATGGAATTGCCCGAGGGCACGCGGCTCTACCTACTTGCGCCAGTCGTGCGCGGGCGGAAGGGCGAATACCGCAAGGAGCTGGCCGAGTGGCAGAAGGCGGGCTTTACCCGAGTCCGGATCGATGGCGAGACGTACGCGATCGAAGACGCGCCAGCTCTCGACAAGAAATATAAGCATGACATCGAAGTGGTGGTGGACCGCCTAGCCGTGAAACAGGGGTTGGAAACGCGCCTTGCCGACAGTTTCGAAACCGCGCTGAAGCTGGCCGAAGGGCTGGCCTATGTCGATCTGGCGGAGGGCGTTGTGCCGGGCCGCGAGGATGAAGGCGAGGGTGGTGGGGCGATGAAGGGTGCGGGCATCCCCGCCAATCGCATCGTGTTCTCCGAAAAATTTGCATGCCCCGTTTCGGGTTTTACGATCGAGGAAATCGAGCCGCGCTTATTCAGCTTCAACGCGCCGCAAGGGGCCTGTGCGACGTGTGACGGGATTGGCGAAAAACTGTTGTTCGATCCGCAGTTGGTCGTGCCGAACGAAAGCCTGACTCTAAAGCAAGGCGCGGTGGTTCCCTGGGCGAAGTCCAACCCGCCGTCGCCCTATTACATGCAAGTGCTGACCAGCCTCGCCAAGGCGTACGACTTTAACATCACCACGCCGTGGAACGAGCTGGAGCCGGATCAGCGGATGATCATCCTGCACGGCACGGGCGGCATGCCGGTCGAGCTGACCTTCAAAGATGGGCGCAAGGAATACACCGTGCGCAAGCCGTTCGAAGGCGTCATCGGAAACTTGAACCGCCGCTTGCTGCAAACCGAAAGCGCGTGGATGCGCGAGGAGCTGTCGAAGTTTCAGACCGCTCAGCCGTGCGAGAGCTGCCATGGCAAGCGCTTGAACGAAAAAGCGCTGGCGGTGCGCGTTGCAGGCACCGACATTGCCGAACCCACCAAGATGAGCGTTGCGGACGCGAAGGCATGGTTCCTCGCTCTGGACGCCAAGCTCAATGACACGCAGCAGCAAATCGCCCGAGCGATCCTGAAAGAGATCAACGAGCGGCTAGGCTTCCTCGACAATGTCGGCCTCGATTACCTCAATCTCGACCGTACCAGCGGCACGCTGTCGGGCGGGGAGAGCCAGCGCATCCGGCTTGCCAGCCAAATCGGCAGCGGCCTCAGCGGCGTGCTCTACGTGCTCGACGAGCCCAGCATCGGCTTGCACCAGAAAGACAATGATCGCCTGCTCGAAACACTCAAGCGGCTGCGCGATTTGGGCAACACGGTGATCGTGGTCGAGCATGACGAGGATGCGATCCGTCAGGCGGACCATATCGTCGATCTCGGTCCTGGGGCTGGTGTGCGCGGCGGCGAAGTTGTGGCGCAGGGTACGCTTAAGCAGATCATGCGCGCGAAGAATTCGATGACGGCCGATTATCTGACCGGGCGGCGCGAGATCGCGGTCCCGGCTACGCGACGCAAGGGCAACGGGCACCAACTGACGGTGCACGGCGCGAAAGCGAACAATCTTCAGGATGTCACCGCCTCGATTCCCTTGGGCACCTTCACCTGCATCACCGGCGTGTCCGGCAGCGGCAAGTCCAGCTTAACCATCGACACGCTCTATGCCGCCGCCGCGCGCACGCTCAACGGGGCGCGGGTGGTCGCGGGCGCGCATGACAAGGTCACCGGCCTCGAATTTTGTGACAAGGTGATCGAGATTGACCAATCGCCCATTGGCCGCACCCCGCGATCCAACCCCGCTACCTATACCGGTGCCTTCACCAATATTCGGGACTGGTTCGCCGGCCTGCCAGAGGCGCAGGCGCGCGGATACAAACCGGGGCGCTTCTCGTTCAACGTCAAAGGCGGCCGCTGCGAGGCCTGCACCGGCGACGGCCTGATCAAGATCGAAATGCACTTCTTGCCCGATGTCTATGTGACGTGCGAGGAGTGCGGCGGCAAACGCTACAACCGCGAAACGCTGGAGGTGAAGTTCAAGGGGTTAAGCATTGCCGACGTGCTCGACATGACGATCGAGGATGCGGAGGCGTTCTTCAAAGCCGTGCCCCCCATCCGTGACAAGATGCACATGCTCAATGAAGTCGGGTTGGGCTACGTCAAGGTCGGCCAACAGGCGACCACGCTATCGGGCGGCGAGGCGCAGCGGGTGAAGCTCGCGAAGGAACTCAGCAAGCGCAGCACCGGGCAGACGCTCTATATCCTGGACGAGCCAACCACGGGCTTGCACTTCGAAGATGTGCGCAAGCTGCTGGAAGTGCTGCACCGGCTGGTTGAGCAGGGCAATTCGGTGGTGGTGATCGAGCACAATCTGGACGTGATCAAGACCGCGGACCATATCCTCGACCTTGGCCCCGAAGGCGGTGTGCGCGGCGGCGAAGTGGTCGCGCAGGGTACGCCGGAGGACGTGGCGCAAGAGCCACGGTCGTTTACCGGACAGTATCTCGCGAACATGCTCGACAAGGCCGCGAAACAGGCCGCAGAGTAAAGCTTTTCCACCGCCCGTGATTGACCTTGCCACCCCGCGCGATAATGTCAGCGCGGGGTCGCTCCTTTGCAGGAGCAAACAGGCATGGAATTGGAAGCGTTCTTTCTGACCACGGCGGAGATTTCCGTTGTGCTGATCGGCTTTGTCACAATCTTCCTGACATTCGTGATGAGCGGGAAGGAAACCAGCAAGGCTGACCGGATGCACAGCCGCGCCTTGCTCAGCACCGCTTTCCCGTTGATGGTGATACCCTTCGTTCCCGTGGCGGCCATCTCCTATGGTGCCAGCGAGGAAACGGCACTGTTTGCCTTCCATCTCAGCGGCGCGATTGCCACCGGCGCGATAGGAATTGTAATCAATTGGTTTTTCCTCCGCATGACTTGGGCAGAGATCAAGGAAGTGGGCATGGTCCACAATGTGGTTTCCGCCGCCACTGGATGGAGTGCAGGGGGTTTCTTTTTGGCTGGCGCGCTGGGCTACGCACCTGCAGGCAATGCCGTGACGGCGGTGATCCTCGCGTTCCTGATGACGGGCACCGCGCTGTTCAGCTTTGCCGCGCAGCAGATGAAGCTATTCGACTGGAACAATCCTTAGTGGGCTTGCGCAGGGGTGAGGTGGTGGCGCAGGAGGCGTCGGAGGAGGTGGCGCACGAGCCGCGCAACTTTACCGGGCAGGATCTTGCGAGCATGTTAGGGAAGCAAAGCGAAGCTGCCGAATAACGCCTCCCCTCCATTGAGGGAGGGGATTGAGCGGTGGGTGCTCAAACCTCGATTATTGTGGCTCTACTCATCGATGAGGATGCGCTGGATCGGGCGCTGGACCGGGCGCTGCATGCGGGGCTTGCTGCAATGGAGGGCGAGGATGTATCCTGCGCTTCACAGGAGGAGAGTTGTGATGAAACAGGCAATGATGGCGAGCGGCGCTTTGGCGCTGGCACTGGTGGCGAGTGGGCCGCTGAGCGCGGCGATATACGTCAAGATTCCGGACATCGACGGGGAGAGTGAGACGCGCGGTGATTCCGGTGATGCGCATCTCGACTACCTCGTAATCACCATGAGCAATGCGCAGGAAAACCGGACGACGCCGTTCGAGACCGAGGATATCGGGGTTGCGGCTGAGGATGATGATCATGCTGCGGGTGACGAGCACGAGATCGAGTATGATATCGCCGCTGGCGCGCTGCATTCGCAAGGCTCGCACGAAGCGGCGCATCTGGTGCAACAGCGGGCGGGAACTGGCCCGACGACTGCAGACAAGGATCACGATGCCTGGATCGATGTGCTGAGCTGGGGAAGCGCGGCTCGTCCGGCGCGTGCAGCCTTGCGCGATGCGGCGTCAGGTCGTGCAACCGGGAAGCGCCAGCATAAACCGGTGACGGTCACGAAGCCGATCGACAAGGCCTCGCCGCTAAGGGTGCCGGTCGATGATGGACCGGGAACGCTCACGCTCAAGCAGCCGATGGAAGGCTGCACCATGGGGGCGACATACCCGCATGTGCTGGTGGGTGATGATGGCGTTGCAGGCGCAGAAGTGACGCTGGAACGCGTTACCGTGACCGAATGCAGCCGCGAGCACGTGAGCTTCACCTACCAAAAGGTAAGCGCCAGCGGATAGCGCGCCAGTGCGGTGGTTTGCTCTGTATGCGCCGGGTTAGCGGCCGGTCGCGGCGAGCAAAGCGGCGAGATTCTCGCTTTCCTCGGTAGTGAGGTCTAGCGGGGCGCCGCAGCGCGGGTCAGTCTTCTGCAATGCGCGGATCATCGCGTCGTTGATCGGGATCGGGTCGCAGCCATTGTCTGTGCTGCAGATCATGTCGAAGCGCTCTTCGGCCTTTTCGTGGCATTCCAGGCAGTTGCCATCGAAGCGGTTGACCACGTCAATGTGACCGCGCGCACGGAAGGAGGTACCCTCGGGGGAGACATCAAACTCGAAGAATTCCCAGTCCTTGGTATCGGCGTTGAAGCCATTGGCGCGTTTGACCATCGCCTCGCCGGGAACGAGCTGAACCACCGAGCCGACCGGGAAGATGCCGCCGTCTTCCGAAGACGCAACCGCAACGGTCGCTTCAAGATCGCCGTCCAGATTGCCGACAAAGAAGCGGTCGACTTGGGTAAGGTCGCGGATACAACCGAACGATGCTTCTGTAATGTTGTCACTGGCGAGATCGAGCGCATCGACGGCTTGCTCAGCTGGTTCGGCGCAGGCGGCAAGAGCGAGCATAGCGGTGGATGCAAATGCGATGTTGGCGATTGTGCGTGTCATGAATGGTCCCCGGCTTTGTGTTGACACATGAGTGCTGTGCAATGTGCGTGCTGTCAAATGCGAATTGGCGACGCGAAGGTGGGTTATGAAGCGAGCAGTTCGATCCGTACTTCGCCAACACCGGTTTTTACCAAGCCGATCTCTTCTGCTGCGGCCCGGCTTAGATCGATTGTTCGCCCCCTGACAAAGGGACCGCGATCATTGATCCGCACGACAACCGAGCGGCCATTTCGGCGGTTGGTAACGCGCACCACACTGCCAAAGGGAAGCGTTTTGTGCGCGGCGGTCATCGCGCGCATGTCGAACCGCTCTCCATTGGCGGTCAAGCGGCCGTGGAAGCGTCGCCCATAGTAGGAGGCGTGACCGGTACCGAGATCGCGCACAACATTGCCGACGGCCGGCTCTTCTGGCGGTTCGATCTCAGTAATGTCGACAGCGTCGTCAGGATGGTCGTGCGGAGGGAGAGGAATGTCGAACACTGAAAAGCCATCTTCGAAGCTTTGATCTTGTTGCATTGCTTCAGAATGACCGTCCTCGTCGGCATCCTGTCCTACAACCGGCGGAGAAGCTATAGCGAGCAGACTCGCTATGAGGACGCAGCAGATCCGCGTATGAATATGGAAATCCCTCTCCATCGGTAGAGAATAGTCGCGCACGGTAGAAAGATGCAAATTTTTGCCGCGCAAACCGCCGCTGGGGCGCCCGCATCGGGCGAAAGATGTGCGGAATTTGCGGCCAGCTGCGCGCCCGGTACGGGAAGAAGTCTTCAACCGGAGAACCAAAAGCAAATGGGGCCGACATTGCTGCCGACCCCACTCTTACCGTCGCGTGGTCTTCTTTTCCGGCGAACCTTTCAAGAAGCGCTTGGCACTCGGTTTCTATCCCCTCCAACGGGTTGGAGGCTCTTTTCACCGACGCTCGCGTCGGCATCCGGTCTCGCCTTCCAATCGGTCCTACTATTCCGTGCCGAAGCCCTTCCTAGCGGTGCCCTTTTTTTCAACGCTACCGAGACCATTCTCCCTTCGCGATTGCTTCCCTCAAACGGCTGGTTTCTGCCTCAGCTTCCACCTTCCTCGTTTCACAACCAGGTTCCTGGCCTATCCAGTGAATGTGCTTCGCGTTCCCCTCAGGCAACTGCACTTGCTTCCAGTTTGCACCTTCCGCATGTCCAGTCTCAAAGACCGCGTGGACAATATCCACTGCGTCGGTTGTTCTGAGAAACTCTCGTGAAATCAACTCGTTGGAGCCAGATTTCCGGTTGAGTTTCTCTCCCTTCCGATGTCTTAAGACTGCGCCCTCAAAGTGAGTCGCGCAAGCTTTGCAACCCCGACTTATCCACTTTTCCTCAGATCATCTGTGGATGCGCGTGGATAACTCAACCATTCATCGCAAAATGCGTACCGACTTCAGGCGTGATCGCGTTTTGCAAGCAATTTGAGCCGTAAAGCGTTCAGTTTGATGAAGCCTTCAGCGTCCTTTTGATCATAGGCGCCGGCATCATCTTCGAAGGTCACATGCGATTCGGAGTAGAGCGAATTTGGGCTCTTGCGCCCAACGACGCCTGCAACACCCTTGTAGAGCTTCAGGCGAACCGTTCCGCTGACCTTTTCCTGACTGTGGTCTATCGCCGCTTGCAGCATCTCTCGCTCTGGCGCGAACCAGAACCCGTTGTAGATCAGTTCGGCATATTTGGGCATCAGCTCATCCTTCAGATGCGCTGCGCCGCGATCCAGCGTAATCTGCTCGATCCCCCGATGCGCGCGGGCATAAATCTCGCCGCCTGGCGTTTCATACATGCCGCGGCTTTTCATCCCGACAAAGCGGTTCTCGACCAGATCGAGCCGGCCAATGCCGTGCTTGCGGCCAAGATCATTAAGCGCGGTCAGCAAACTGGCAGGCGACATCGCCTCACCATTCAGCGCCACGCCATCGCCGCGTTCAAAGTCGATAGTGATGTATTCGGGTGTTTCCGGCGCATCTTCAGGATTGTCGGTGCGCGAATAGACGTAGTCGGGGGTCTCTTCCCAAGGATCTTCCAATACTTTGCCCTCAGACGAAGTGTGGAGCAGGTTTGCGTCGGTCGAGAACGGGCTCTCACCGCGCTTGTCCTTAGGCACCGCGATCTGATGCTTCTCCGCCCATGCAATCAGAGCGGTCCGGCTGGCCAAATCCCACTCGCGCCATGGCGCGATCACTTTGATATCCGGATCAAGCGCATAGGCGCTCAGCTCGAAACGAACCTGATCATTGCCTTTGCCGGTCGCACCATGAGCGATCGCATCGGCGCCTGTCTCATGCGCGATTTCGACCAATCGTTTGGAAATTAGAGGTCGCGCAATAGAGGTGCCGAGGAGATAGTCGCCTTCATAGCGGGCATTGGCGCGCATCATTGGGAAGACGAAGTCACGCACAAATTCTTCGCGAAGATCTTCGATATAAATGTGCTTGTCCGGGATGCCCATCGCGCGCGCTTTGGTGCGGGCCGGCTCGATCTCTTCACCTTGGCCGAGATCGGCAGTGAATGTCACCACTTCGCAGCCGCGCTCTACCTCGAGCCATTTCGCGATGACCGAGGTATCGAGACCTCCGGAATAGGCGAGAACAACACGTTTGATATCTGGCATTCTTGGAAACCTCTTTTCAATCGCCGCGCGGCTAGCAGGAGCAAGGGGAAGGGGCAATGAAGAAGCGTGTGGCGAGGGTGTAGTGGAGCTTTGTGAGTCGCGAAAAATTATAGGAAATGAGCCCGAAGTTACTATCTATCGCCTTCAGAGGCGGGAGAAGCATTGATGGCTAACATGTGGGCTAAGGCGCGCGAAATGGCGCAAATGGCGCCGCCAGAACGCAACCGCTGGGTCGATTTCCTGCGCGCGCCTGCTTAGCAGTTTGGCGCATTCGCGGATTTGGGAGAGAATGGTGCCGGCTGCAAGATTCGAACTCGCGGCCTGATGATTACAAATCAACTGCTCTACCAACTGAGCTAAGCCGGCACTCTTCTGTACGCCGTTTCGGCTGCCAACACCGGGCACTCCGACACGGAAGCGGTCCCCTAGGCGAAAGTTAATCGGGCCTCAAGTGCGAACTGACATGGCATTGCAAATTTCTATAGAGCGCCGAAGGTCCACCCTTCCGTGCGCGCGATCTCCGGTGTCAGGCCTTTTGGGGACCAATAGTCTGGATCCCGACCGATCTTGCGGAGCCATGCCGCGGTCACCAGGGCGTCCGAAGAATGGTCGTCGATCGGACCAGTTCCGGCCACAGGAGGTGAGCCCAATCGCGCGAGTGCGGCGTTCAATTCTTTGAAAGTGCGCAATTTGGTCCTGGCACCGCCCACTCCACCGCCCCTCGCAGCAATGGAGGTGTACATCTCGACAACGACTGGGCCGCTATCGGGTAAAGGATCGATCGGCCAGACTGAGACGATTTCGCGCAATTGGTGCAGCATCCGCATGCCGGTCAGGGAAGATTTGCCAACCTGCGCTGCACCAACAAGGTTGAAATTGCTGACCGGGCGCACACCTTGTCTCCGTTGAGCCAGTTCCGCGCAGCGAAAGCGACCTTGCTTAGTGGGGGCAGCATCCAAGTGAAAATGCCGTCCAATATGATCTTTGGAGTGTCGAAAATATTGGCTTAGCTGAGGGTGCGAAACAAAGCTGCCGCACTCCAAATTCGGGTCGTCGGCGCATATCTGCTCGATCAGCGCCCAGAGCGATTTTGCATCCTTGGGGCTGTCGTCCCAATGCGGAAAGAATGCGCCTGCGTCCTGAAACGGAAGCGAGATACCCAAATCCATCCCTACCAGTGTTTCTCGCGGAATATCATCGCGCAGGATGGCGAGCACTTCCTCGCGAGCCCAACCTCCTCTTGGTGGCTTAACCAGCACCGGCGCACCGCCCGTGCTTTCCGCCAGCGATAGGGCAATACCCCGCTGTCGCGCGCCTTTCGCGCCGGACCAGTCGATCGCGAGATAATGTGTGAAGTCACGCATCTCTGCGTTCAGCTCGCAACTTTTCCCAATAGGAGATCCGCTCTTTCACCTTGCGCTCAAAACCGCGTTCGACCGGCGAGTAGAGCTCCAGCGGCTCCATATCTTCTGGCCAGTAGTTCGCACCAGAAAAGCCTTCATCTGCGTCATGGTCATAGGCATAGCCCTTGCCATAACCGACATTCTTCATCAGCTGGGTCGGCGCGTTGAGGATGTTCGTCGGCGGCATCAGACTGCCCGTTTCCTTCGCGGCTTTCCACGCTGCCTTTTGCGCGGCGTAGGCGGCATTCGATTTGGGGGCGGTCGCCAAATAGAGGCAGGCCTGCACAATCGCGAGCTCCCCCTCGGGGCTGCCAAGAAATTGATACGCGTCTTTCGCGGCGAGACATTGGGTTAGAGCTTGCGGGTCGGCCAGGCCGATATCTTCGCTCGCGAAACGCACAAGCCGGCGCAGCACATATAGGGGCTCCTCACCGGCAACCAGCATGCGCGCCAAATAATAGAGCGCGGCCTGCGGGTCCGAACCGCGCAGGCTTTTGTGCAATGCGCTTATCAGATTGTAGTGCCCGTCGCGATCCTTGTCATAGACCGCCACTCGCCGCTGCAGGAAGGCGCCAAGCCCGGCGGGATCAAGCGGAGTATCGATTTGCGCGTTGTAGAGCGTTTCGGCCTGATTGAGCAGAAAGCGCCCGTCGCCATCCGCGCTGGCGATCAGCGTGTCGTGTGCCGCGTCATCAAGGGGAAGGGTGCCTGCCAACTCTTCCGCGCGCGCAAGCAGCTTTTCCAGAGCAGACGCGTCCAATCGATTGAGGATCAGCACCTGCGCACGACTGAGCAGAGCTGCGTTCAGTTCAAAGCTCGGATTTTCGGTTGTTGCACCGACCAGGGTCACCGTTCCGCGCTCGACGAAGGGAAGGAATCCATCCTGCTGCGCGCGGTTGAAGCGATGGATCTCGTCCACGAACAGCAGTGTCTTTTGGCCAGCGCCCGCCATCTTGTCCGCTTCGGCAAAGGCTTTCTTTAGGTCCGCTACCCCTGAAAATACCGCGCTCACAGAGATAAACCGCATGCTCACTGCATCGGCCAGCAGACGCGCAATGCTGGTCTTGCCCGTGCCAGGCGGCCCCCACAACACCATGCTCGACAGCTTGCCTGCCGCGACCATGCGGCCGATTGCGCCTTCAGGTCCGGTCAGGTGTTCCTGCCCAATGACTTCGTCCAATGTGCGTGGACGCAAGCGGTCGGCCAGCGGCGCGTCCTCTCGCGGAGCGCCGCTGGTGTTTGCCTGCTGTGAAGGATCATTGCCAAATAAATTTGCCATTGGTCGAGTGCCATAAGCCGTTCGTCGCCCAATTCCAAAGATCACTTGTAAAGTGCCTTCTAAGATATATCTTAGACCTATCAAAGATACTCAGGAGTTGATGAGATGAGTTGGAATAGGTCAGGACGCGGCGGTTGGAACAATCTGGGCCCAATGATCGCCATGGCGGTCGCTTCGGCTGCAAATGAATGGGAAGATGAGATCGGCAGTTCGCGCCGTCGCCGCAAATCGCGCGATTGGCATGAAGGCGCGCGCCGCACCAAACGCCGCGGCCGAATGTTCGGCACCGGCGAGCTTCGCTTGGCCTTGCTGGCGCTCATCAACGAAGAGCCGCGCCACGGTTATGAGCTGATCAAAGCGATCGAAGAGATGACCGGCGGTGCCTATGCACCGAGCCCGGGTGCTGTCTATCCGACGTTGCAAATGCTGGAGGAAGAAGGCCAGATCAAACAGTCCAAGCCCAAGAAAAAGGGCAAGGCTGCCGATGAGGAAACCAGCGGCAAGAAGCCTTTCGAAGTCACAACATCGGGTGCGGCTGAACTCGAAGATCGTTCAGATGAAGTCGACGAGTTGATGGGCCGTATCAACGAGCATGGTGATCGCGCGGAGAAGGTGAAGGAAAAATCACCTGACCTATTTCGCGCGATGGGTAACCTTGCCTCTGTACTGAAAAATCGCGCAAGGGCCGGCAAGCTCGACAAGGATACCGTCGACCAGATCGTTGATATTATTGATGAAGTTGCCAAACGCATCGAACGGATGTGATCGACCTGCATTGGCAATAGCTTAACGCATTTGCCACGCGTCAAAACGCACAATAATCTCCCCTCCATTGATCCGGCATCAGACCGGACTGGAGGGGGATTTTGTATGAATGAAGCAACGAAAGCGCCGTGGCACCTTTGGGTGGTTGGCATAGTCACTCTGCTTTGGAATGCTGTCGGCATTTTCAGCTATATGATGACGCATCTGGGGAAGTTGGAAGACCTTGGCATGACGCCGGATCAGATTGCTTTCTTTGATTCATTCCCGGCTTGGTCCAATGCGCTTTGGGCGATGGGTGTTTGGGGCGCGTTTTTCGGGTCTGTACTTTTGCTGTTCCGCTCGCGTTGGGCGGTGACGTCAATCGCCATTTCTGTCGTCGGCCTGATTGGGACAACAATTTATCAGAACTTCATGATCGAGGTACCGGCGGAACTGCAAAGCTTGCCGCTCAACCTGACAATCTGGGCCACAACGCTGTTCATGCTTTGGTATGCGCGCAAAATGCACTCCGAAGGCGTGCTGCGCTGATCCGGACTAAGCGGTTTCCAATGCCGCTTTGACCTTCGCTTCGTCGGCAGCGCGATCTTCTTCGCGCTGTTCGACCAAGCGGATGTAGGTGTCTGCGACAACCTGATTGATCGCGTCCCAGCTATATTCGCGCGCTTTGCGCTCGCCAGCCTCGCCATGTGCGCGACGATGCGCATCGTCGGTGCAATAGGGTGCAATTGCCTCGGCAAAAGCGGCTGCGTCCCCGGGAGGCACCAACTGCCCAGTCTCGTCTGGCGTGACCAGTGATGACGCGCCGGTTGCGCCGGCCGCAACCACCGGTAGGCCGCTCGCCATGGCTTCCAGCGTCACATTGCCGAATGTCTCTGTGATGGACGGGTTTAGGAAGATATCTCCGCTGGCCAGCGCGCGGCCCAAATCGGCACCCGTTTGGAATCCGGCGAAAATGCCGCCTGGCAAAGCCTGTTTGAACCAGTCCTTTGCCGGACCGTCGCCAATCACCAGAACCTTGTGCGGGACTTGCCGTTTGCGGAGCTCGATAATCGTGTCTGCGAACACATCGAGCCCTTTTTCCATGACTAGGCGACCCAGGAAGACGATCGCAACATCATCATCCTCCAGTCCAAGTGAACGGCGCCACTCCAGGTCGCGTTTACTTGGATCAAAGATCGTTCGATCTACCCCGCGCGACCAGATCGTAATGTCATCATGCATGTCTTGTTCGATCAACGTATCGACCATGCTTTGAGACGGCGCCACCAGCGCATCGCAACGATTATAAAACCGCCGCAACATCCACTCTATTACTGGTTCGAGGAATGCGGCGTTGTAATAACGTGGGTATGTCTCAAAGCGCGTGTGTACAGATGACAGCACCGGTAGATCGTATTCCTGCGCCCAACGCAGCGCAGCATGACCGGACGGGTCCGGTGATGCGATATGAACGATACTGGGCTCGAACTTAACAAGATCTTGCTTAACCTTGCGACTGAGACCAGTGGGCAAACGGTATTCACCACGACCCTTCACTGGCATACGCACATTGGGTACGCCGACCAGATCACCTGTGGGCTCAAAATCCGGCTCGGCCACCTTTGGCGCGTAAACGCGCACAGCAGCGCCTTGTCGGAGTAGATACTCCACCAATCGGTTCAAAGCCTGGTTCGCGCCATCGCGCGTATAGTTATAATTGCCACTGAAAAGGGCAATGCGAAGATCGCTTGTCTGCATATTCTAAGGCGGCATATAGCACAGCATTGCGAATGAAAAGCGGCGCGCAATCAACTTGCGCGCCGCCCGACCCGATCTGATGATCGGAAGCAAGGTTTTGTGTTAGCCGTCAGAACCTGACGAAAGACCTTTTAGCGCGCCCATAACCATTTCGTACAAGCGACGTGTGATCAGCGAAGCGGACATACCAGCGGCCGCAACCGCCAGATTGCCAAAGATTGTGGTCAAATATTCTCCGACTGCCGGAATTGCGCCAAGCGCTGCGCCAACAGCAGGCAGGACAAGAACTGCCAGATACATGCGAACGGCGCCGTCTTGATCAGCGGAAATGCCGCCTATGATTCCCAGAATAAGAATGATCAATCCGACTTCCAGACCTGGAATTGATACAAACCCACCAATTATTGCGAGCACAACTGCCAAAGCAGCTGCCAGTCCCCCAACTTTTTCCATTTATTCTCTCCCAATCTCTCCCCCATGGAGAACAGAGAGGATAGCTGAAGTTTCGTTTCCAGTGAAACTTTCATGCTGCGCGGTAAAATATTGATAAAAATAATAAAAAAGAAGATTTCCACGAATTCTTGAACAGGTGACAAGGCTCAATGCTGCGGCAAGCGGCGCTTTTCCAGCGACGAGTCGTGACATGAATAGCTTTGCACAACCAGCCAGCGTCGCTTGACTTGTTGCGGTGCAAAACTAATGCGGCCCGTGGGCCACGCGGTCCCAACGCCGCGCGTGCTCTCTGTAAGGAGAGAATACATGACTAGCATACCCAGCGAACCGGCATTGAAGCCGGAGCGCCCACAATTTTCATCCGGTCCTACGGTTAAATTCCCGGGCTGGTCCCTCGACAAATTAAAGACAGATTCGCTCGGTCGTTCGCACCGCTCGGCGACGGGAAAGACGCGATTGAAATACGCTATCGACCTGTCGAAAGAGATGCTGGGCGTGCCAGAGGACTACCTCGTCGGGATCATGCCAGCTTCTGACACCGGCGCGCTCGAATGTGCGATGTGGACGATGTTGGGACAGAGTCCTGCCACGGTTGCTGCTTGGGAAAGCTTTGGCAATGTCTGGATACAGGATGCGGTCAAGCAGCTTAAGCTGAAAGATTTGCAGGTACTGGATGCCGACTACGGCGACATTCCTGATTTGTCGCAGGTCCCGCAAGAAAATGACGTCGTCTTCACTTGGAACGGCACAACCTCGGGTGCGAAGATCCCCAACACGGACTGGCTTGCTCCGGGCCGCACGGGCGTAACGATCAATGACGCGACCAGTGCGGTGTTTGCTCAGGAAATGGATTGGGCGAAGCTCGATGCCACGACTTACAGCTGGCAGAAAGTGATGGGCTCAGAGGCGCAGCACGGCATGCTGATCCTGTCACCCAAGGCGGTGGAACGGATCGAAAGCTACGATCCCGAATGGCCGCTGCCCAAGCTGTTCCGCCTGAAAAAGGGCGACAAGATCAATCGCGGCATCTTTGAAGGTGCAACGATCAACACGCCGTCTTTGCTGGCAACCGAAGACTATATCGCTGCGCTGGAATGGGCCCAGTCGATCGGTGGTCGCAAGGCGATGTTCGAACGCGCTGATGCGAATGCCAAGATCGTCACCGATTGGATCGAGGCGACGCCTTGGCTCCGCAACATGGTCAGCGCTCCCGCCCAGCGCACCAATACCGGTGTGTGCTTTGTCTTCCAGGGCGAATGGTATGACAGCCTTTCGCCGGAAGATCAGGCTGCGGTACCAAAGAAAATCACCAAGATGCTCGAAGAGCGACACGTGGGCTATGATTTCAATGGCTATCGTGATGCACCACCTTCGTTGCGCATCTGGTGCGGCGGCACGGTTGAGCAGGAAGACCTGAAGCGTCTCCTCCCCTGGATCGAATGGGCCTACGAGACCGTTAAAGCTGACGGCTGATGTGAATTTCTGCAGAAGCAGAAACCCAGTGCCAGTTCGAGATTATCCGAAATTTTGGGCCCTTGCTTCCGCAAGAGCACGCAAAGGATCATTAGCATGACCAAACCTAAAGTACTCATCTCTGATAAGATGGACCCGAATGCCACGCGTATCTTCGAAGAACGCGGCTGCAATGTGGATGTGATCACTGATCACACGCCTGAGCAATTGGCCGAGATCATTGGCCAGTATGATGGACTCGCGATCCGTTCGTCGACCACTGTGACAAAAGAAATCCTGGATGCGGCGACCAACCTGAAGGTGATTGGCCGTGCAGGTATCGGTGTCGACAATGTCGATATCCCTTACGCCTCAAGCAAAGGTGTAGTTGTCATGAACACGCCGTTCGGCAACTCGATCACAACGGCGGAGCATGCCATTGCGATGGTCATGGCTCTGGCGCGCCAAATCCCCGCGGCGAATACGCGCACGCAAGCTGGCGAATGGCCCAAGAAAGACTTCATGGGCGTTGAAGTGACGGGCAAGACCCTGGGCCTGATCGGGGCCGGTAACATCGGTTCAATCGTTGCGAGCCGCGCACAAGGCTTGAAGATGAAGGTCATCGCCTACGATCCCTTTCTTACTGAGGAACGCGCGGTCGAGCTTGGTATTGAGAAGGTCGATTTGGATACGTTACTTAGCAGGGCCGATTTCGTCTCACTACACACGCCGCTCACCGATCAAACTCGAAATATCCTGAGCCGCGAACGGCTCGAAAATGCCAAGCCCGGTATCCGTATCGTCAATTGCGCACGTGGCGGATTGATCGACGAGGCAGCGCTGAAGGATTGCTTGGAAAGCGGCCAAGTTGCCGCAGCTGCGCTCGACGTGTTCGAAACCGAGCCGGCCAAGGACAATCCGCTTTTCGGCGCGCCCAACTTCATCTGTACGCCGCACCTTGGCGCTTCGACCACAGAGGCTCAGGTGAATGTGGCGCTGCAGGTTGCCGAACAGATCAGCGATTATCTGGTCAATGGCGGCGTAACCAATGCTCTCAACATGCCTTCGCTCAGCGCGGAAGAAGCGCCGAAACTGAAGCCGTATATGGGCCTTGCAGAGGCGCTCGGATCGCTTGTTGGGCAACTCGCGCACGGCAATCTTGAAAAAATCAGCATTGAGCGCGAAGGTGCCGCTGCCGAGCTCAACGGAAAGCCCATCACGGGCGCGGTCCTGGCGGGCTTTATGCGCCGCTATTCAGACACGGTGAATATGGTCAACGCGCCATATCTCGCGAAGGAACGCGGGCTGGAAGTTAGCGAAGTGCGCCAGTCGCGCGAAGGGGCGTTCAACACTCTGATCCGCGTAACGGTACAGACCGCCGACGGACCGCGTTCAGTGGCCGGAACGCTGTTCGGAAACGAAGCCCCGCGGCTAGTGGAAATCTTTGGGATCGGTATCGAGGCCGAGCTGAGCGGTCACATGCTTTATGTTGTCAATGACGATAAGCCGGGCTTCATCGGACGGATCGGCACACTGCTTGGGTCGCATGATATCAATATCGGAACGTTCAACCTGGGCCGCCGAGCTGCAGGTGGCGAAGCCGTGCTTCTGCTCAGTCTCGATCAGAAAATCCCTAACGATGTGATCGCTCAGGCAACTGAAATCGAGGGTGTGAAATTGGTCAAAGCGCTGGAATTCTAATCGGGGATAGGGCAAGCGCCGGCGTGCAATGACTAAACCAGATGACTTGCTGCCTGAAGGGCTCGAAGACAAACTGCCGCGTGAAGCGGAGGCGATCACACGTGCGATGCGAACTTCGCTCGATGTGCTGTGGAGCCATGGCTATGATCGCGTGCGGCCGCCGCTGATCGAATTCGAGAAGTCGCTTGCGGGCCGCATGGACGGTGTTCAGCCGCGCCGAATGTTCCGATTCGTCGATCCGGTCAGTCTGCGTACACTTGCTTTGCGCAGTGACATCACACCGCAAATCGGCCGGATCGCAGCGACCAGCATGGCTGGTACGCCGCGTCCACTGCGGCTGGCCTATTGTGGTGAAACGGCGCAGATCAAGGCGGATCAGCTCGCACCAGCTCGTGAACGTATTCAGCTTGGCGCTGAATTGATTGGCGCGGACACAGTGGCCGCCGCCAGCGAGGTCGTGTCTCTGGCGATTGAAACTCTGTCTGCGGCTGGCCTAACGGGCATCTCAGTCGATTTCACGCTGCCTGATCTGGTCGATACACTCGCGGAGAAAGCCTTGCCGCTCGCACCGGACCAAGTTGATGCCGTGCGCCGCGAGTTGGATATGAAGGATGCTGGCGGACTGAAAGCGGCCGGCGGCGATGCCTATCTACCATTGCTTTATGCTACGGGGCCATTGTCTGACGCTCTCGAGAAACTGTGTGCCATTGACGCTGGTGGTGCATTGTCGAGCCGTATCAAGGCTTTGGAAGCAATTGCAGAGGGTGTCGGCAGCGTGGCTCGCGCTACGCTTGATCCGACCGAACGCCACGGCTTTGAGTACCAAAGCTGGTTCGGCTTTACGCTATATGCCGATGGAATTCGCGGCGCGTTGGGCCGTGGCGGCACTTACAAGGTTGGCGGAAGTGAAGAGCCTGCAACAGGTTTTACGCTCTATGTTGATCAGATGATCAAAGCTCGCCGCCAGAGCGATACAAGTGCTTTCGTATACCTTGCCAAAGGCCATGATGCGACCAAAGCAGCGGAGCTCCGCACAGAAGGTTATCGTACGCTTGCACAGATTTCCGATGGCGAAGATCCAGCGGCTCTAGGTTGTACGCACCAGCTGATTGGTGGCGTGCTAACCGTGCTCTAACTATCCCATAATCCCGAGATTGCTGGTTCCGAAGTTCCCGATGTTGGGGGACACCCTAGGAAGTTCGGATGCGGAGACGCCAAACCACTGCGCCAGGGTTGCCGAATACTCGTCAACTGAATGTGCGATTCCACCTCTCAAGTTGCTGTTTGTTAGCAAAAAGAGTAGAATTAGGCGTGGAAGCTTTTTCGCCCATGGACAGTGTTCCAAGGTGTTCATGCTGTAGGATTTGGGATGATGCGGAGGCCGTGCTTGACTCGTCCCTACGCACCGCACTAACGACCGCACCGCATTCGGGGCGCATCTCGCCCCTCTATCCACATCCCGTAGTCGAGTCCTGTCGAAGGACTGCGAGGATCCCCCGGGCAGGGGGTAAGGTGTAAGCATGGCTAACGTCACTGTTATTGGCGCTCAATGGGGCGATGAAGGCAAAGGCAAGATCGTCGATTGGCTCGCGAGCCGCGCGGACGCGGTTGTGCGCTTCCAGGGCGGACACAATGCCGGACACACGCTGGTGGTGGATGGCACAACCTATAAGCTGAGCCTGCTGCCATCGGGTATCGTATCGGGCACGCTGAGCATGATCGGCAATGGTGTGGTGCTGGACCCGTGGGCGCTGCGCGATGAAGTGCAGAAGCTGGAGGGGCAGGGCGTTGCGATCAGCGATGACAATCTGGCGGTTGCGGACAATTGCCCGCTGATCCTGCCGATCCACCGCGATCTGGATGGCCTGCGCGAAACCGCCGCGGGATCAGGCAAGATTGGCACGACCGGGCGCGGCATTGGCCCGGCCTATGAGGATAAGGTGGGTCGCCGCGCAATCCGCGTGTGTGACTTGGCGCATCTCGACAGTCTGGACACCCAACTTGATCGGCTTTGCGCGCATCATGACGCGCTGCGTGCTGGTTTCGATCAACCGCCGGTGGATCGTCAGCGCCTGCTGGACGATCTGAAAGAGATTGCTCCGTTTGTGCAGCAGTTCGCGCAACCGGTTTGGAAGCGTTTGAAGAAAGTACGCAAGGCGGGCGCGAAGATACTTTTCGAGGGCGCGCAAGGCGTGTTGCTCGATGTCGATCACGGTACCTATCCGTTCGTGACCAGCTCCAACACGGTAAGCGGCACGGCAGCATCAGGCTCAGGGCTGGGGCCGGGCAGCGCGGGCTTCGTTCTCGGTATCGTGAAGGCCTACACCACGCGTGTGGGTAGCGGCCCGTTCCCGACCGAGCTCGACGATGATGTCGGCCAACGGCTGGGTGAGCGTGGCCATGAGTTTGGCACCGTCACCGGGCGGCAGCGTCGCGTGGGCTGGTTCGATGCGGTGATTGTGCGCCAAAGCTGCGCGATCAGCGGCGTGACCGGGATTGCTCTGACTAAGATTGACGTGCTGGACGGGCTGGAAACGGTGAAGATCTGCACCGGCTATCGCTTGCGTAACAATGTTATGGACTATCTGCCCAGCCACGCCGGCGACCAGGCAGAGGTTGAGCCGATTTATGAAGAGCTGGAAGGCTGGAACGAAAGCACCGCCGGTGCGCGCAGTTGGGCCGATCTGCCTGCCAACGCGATCAAGTACATCCAGCGCATTCAGGAGCTAATTGAAACGCCGGTCGCGCTGGTCTCGACCAGCCCTGAACGCGACGATACAATCCTGGTGCGCGATCCGTTCCTGGATTGATGAGGTCGCCCGGCGGCGAAACCGGCCTAGCTACGTATTGCATCGGATTGCGGCGGGGGAGGTCTCGGCGTAGCACACATTCAGTGACGAGAGTCTCTTGGGCAGAGCACCCCCCAAGTAAGGCAGACCGCGCGGGCCAAACTCGCGGTTCTGTTTCCTGACCCACTCTTTGGCATAAATCCCTGCGCTGTAGCATGGCATCAACGCTATGCGACGGGGCAGGGGCTTTTTTGGTGATGATGCTGTTGTCGCTGTGACGCGAACACTGTCAGCCTTTACCGTCGCTCTCGTTCAGCATAGCGATCTGTAGCTGTAGCCGTTTGACCTCTTTCAAAATGCTGATCATGTTCATGCGCGCAAACATCCACTCTTTCAGAAAACCCTGCATGATGAGTAGCGCCAGGCAGGTGAGTCCCCATCCGAGAAGAGCGTCGGTCGTGTCCGCGGCGAATGCGCGATAGACAACGTAAGCTAGGCTGAGTCCGATAACAATCGCGAGCGCAAAGCTGAACCGAGCCCAATTGCCCAGCGGTCCGTGCCAGCTGTCACCGATCTGCTGAAACATGCCGCGATCTTCATCGATAGAGGCCAGGAATTCGCGATCATCTTCGCTCAGTGCGCCGCGTATGCGTTCGTCGATATTGGTCATGCGGTTTCTCCTTTGAGTTCTGTGTCTGCTTCCGAGGTAAGAGCGGTTTTCAACTTCTGTCGAGCATGAAACAGGCGGGACTTGGCTGTTCCGATCGGGATGTCTTGGACCTTGGCGATTTCTTGAATGGTCAGTCCTTCGACAAAGTGCAAATGCGCAACCAGCCTTTGATCGGGAGACAATGTCGCGAATGCTTGAGCTAACGCAACGCTGTCCTCCTGCCGAGCTGGAACGGATTTTTCGTCCGCATCTTCAAACCGATTGCGATCGGCGATCTGAAATTTGATGACCTTTGCGCCCTTGTTGCGCAGGATGGTAAAGGCCCATGGCGCGAACCTTGATGGATCGCGCAAGCCGCCTATGCCCCGCCAAATGCCCAGCCAGCAGTCTTGCGTCAGTTGCTCGGCCAGGCCTGCGTCATTGGCATAGCGCCGCGCTGTTCTGAGCAGGCGTGGATGCCATCGCTTGGCAAGTTGGTCAGCTGCTTTGCGATCTCCGCTTTGAATCAAAGTCACCAACAACTCGTCATAGAATTGCGCAGTGGCTTTCGTCCGCAAAGGCGTTTTCTCGGTCATCACAGTGTTAGTCTTCTCAAGACAGCAAAGGGTTCAATTCCAGCAGCAATATTTGTCCGATTCGATACATATTCGTGATTTGATCTGTATTTGATCTTAGTTAGTTCTCCAATTACCTAGAAGAATCGGCATGAGCAAACCCATTGATTTTGGGTATGGAGCCAGTGATTCAGAAGGACTTCAAGCCAGTTTATCAATCTATGTGGATCGGCCGAGTATTCGAAAGGGTGCGCGACACGTCTGACAAACGCCTGGTCTTCATTTCTTTGAGTGATAAGTCTCGCGAGGCGATGGCCGGCTACTTCGCGGCTATTGAAGATTCTGCGCTCGCCTATGCGGCGTGAGCCCAGCTGATAAGACGAACAACGGCTTGGCCGGGATAATAGTCACTGGCCTGATCTGACAGAATGCGCTGGGCGTCCGCACGTGCGCGCGCCAGGACACTGTCAGATATCTCGCCGTCCAGCACAATGATGTCCGCCACGCCCAGCAGGCGTGCTTGTTTGAGCGTCAGGTCTTCCGGGTCATTGCTTGTCAGCTGTATGGTGTAAGTGCTTCCATCAGGAGCCACTGACCTGCTTTCCAACCAGTCGTCCACATTCTCAGCGCTAGCAGCGTCAAACGGATCCAGTTCGCCCCCTTCGCGCAGAGCCGTATCGATTGCGCGCCGCCTGTCCGTCCCGTCGGGGAACTTTGAGCGTAGCCTGCCGCGGGCACCGAACAAAGCGTTCGCGAGTGCTCCCAATGTTTGTGGCAGCAACTGATCCAATCGCAAGCGGACATGCTTGGCGAGGCCTGCAGATGCACCGCCCGTACCAATTGCGATTAGCACCGGGTCCCGGTCCAGAATGCTCGGCGTAGTGAAATCACACAATTTCGGCATGTCGACCACGTTCACCAGCATCCCGGCGCAGCGCAGATTGATCGCGGCCGCTTTGCATGCTTCGGCGTCTTCGTAGGCGACGAAGGCGAGCCGCACACCTTCATCTTTGGCGCGCTGCATATCGTCTTCGATAATTCCGCCGGCCCGTTCGATCAGCCGGATCTTGGGTTCGGCCGCGTCCCCGCCACCCAGCACCAGAACTTTCTGGCCCTTGATGCAGTGGAATAGCGGCAGCGAGTTTATCATTTAGAGCCAGTCCGGAACGCGCTCGGCATCCATGATCGCTGCCGCAGCAATGCGGTCCGCCACCACCGCATAGCGGTTGCCATCAACCAGCGTTTCAGCCACGAAACCGCGCGAATTGTAAGAGCTGGCCATGGTCGCTCCATAAGCCCCCGCAGTGCGGAAAACGGCCAGGTCACCGGCAGCCAATGCATCGCATTCGCGGTCCCGCGCGAAGGTGTCGCCGGTCTCGCAAATCGGGCCAACGATATTGGCGGTCATACGCTCGCCGGTCGGCTGAACGGCATCAAAATCATGCCATGCGCCGTAGAGCGCCGGGCGGGCGAGATCGTTCATGGCAGCATCCACGATCACGAAAGGCGGGCCATTGCCGCCGCGTTTCACCCGCACAACTTTGGTCAACAAAATGCCCGCATTGCCAGCAATCACGCGACCTGGCTCGAACGTCAGGTGCACGCCCCAATCCTTCGTGATGTGGGCGACCATTGCGCCATATTCCGCTGGGGAGGGGGGCACTTCGCCATCCTTGTAAGGCACACCCAGACCGCCGCCGAGATCGACATGGGTGATCGTGTGACCGGCGGCGCGCAAGTCCGCGACCAATTGTCCGACTTTTGCAAATGCCGTTTCCAGCGGTTCCAGATCGAGCAGCTGACTGCCGATGTGCACGGCTACTCCGCGCAGGTTCAGCCCGTCGAGTTGGCTCAACTCATCGAACACTTCGCGGGTATGGACCAGCGGAATACCGAACTTGTTTTCAGCCTTTCCGGTCGAGATCTTCTCATGCGTCTTGGCATCGACATCCGGATTGATGCGCAGGCACGCTTGGGCTTGTTTGCCGCGTGCGGCGGCCAATTCCGCCAGTTCACGTCCCTCTTCGCGCGATTCAATATTGAATTGGCCGATGCCCTTGCCGAGGCCCAGCTCAAGCTCCGCGCGGGTCTTGCCCACGCCTGAGAATACGATCATATCCGGGGTCATGCCGGCGGCCAGCGCGCGGTTCAGCTCTCCACCCGATACGACATCTGCACCGAAACCCTGACTCTGCAAGACCTTGAGCACGGCCAGGTTGGGGTTGGACTTCACCGCAAAAGCGATCAGTTTGTTGGGTACATCGGCCAAGCCTTCGCGGAAGACGCGTGCGTGGCGTTCCAGCGTCGCCCGCGAATAGACATAGACAGGTGTGCCGACTTCCTCGGCGATACGTGACAATGCCACATCTTCGGCGTGCAACGCGCCATCTTTGAGTGCGAAATGGTCCATAGACTTGCTGCAATTGCCCTATTCTGGCGGCAGATCGAAGGGATCGTCTTCGCGTTCTTCCGAACGACGCCTCAGCTCAACACTACGCTCCGGAGCTGCCAAAGTTTCAAGCTCCAAAAGCTGTTCCGCTTCGGGTTTGACTTCGCTGCCAAAGGGCGCCGTTGGCAGGCTCGCATTGGCAAGCGGCTCGATGTCCGCACGTTGACCGCAAGCGCCAAGTGCGAGCATGGCAAGCGAAAGTGTGATGATTGACCGTTTTGTCATTGCTTCATTCCCATTCGCTCTTTCGCAGCGGCTATTTGCGCTTTCACCTGGTCGGGCGCGGTACCGCCATACGAGTTGCGTGACGCGACCGAGGCGTCGACCGAGAGCGCACCAAACACTCTATCATCAATCCGGCTGTCGATTTCCTGAAGCACGCTGAGCGGCAGTTGATCGAGCGCAACGCCATCGGCTTCGGCGCGCTTCACTGCGGCGCCGGTAATGTGGTGTGCTTCGCGGAAGGGGACGTCCGCCTCACGCACCAGCCAATCCGCCAGATCGGTCGCCGTGGCATAACCGAGCTCCGCCGCTTGCCGCATGCGGGCGGTGTTGAATGAGCTGTCCGCCACCATCCCGGTCATGGCTGCGATGCATAGCTCCAGCAGGCCAGCGGCTTCGAAAACCGGCGGCTTGTCGTCTTGCATATCCTTGGAATAGGCGAGCGGCAGGCCCTTCATCGTGATCATCAGCGATGTTGCGCAGCCGATGATCCGTCCTGTGTGCCCGCGCACGAGCTCTGCCGCATCCGGGTTCTTCTTTTGCGGCATAATAGAACTGCCGGTCGACAGGCTGTCTGCCATCCGCACAAAGCCAAAGGGCTGGCTGGCCCATATGATGAACTCTTCCGCCAGACGCGAAAGGTGCAAAGCGCATTGGCTCGCCGCCATCAGAATATCGAGCGCGAAATCGCGGTCAGAGACCGCGTCCAGGCTATTGCGGGTCGGTGCAGCAAATCCCAGAGCCTTAGCGGTCATGTCGCGATCAATCGGGAAGCCTGTGCCCGCAAGCGCTGCGCTACCCAACGGAGACATGCTCAACCGCGTGCGGGCGTCATTGAAGCGGTTCCGATCGCGCTCGATCATCTCGAAGTAGGCCATCAGGTGATGACCCAAAGTAACCGGTTGCGCGGTTTGCAGATGGGTGAAGCCGGGCATGATGCTGTCCGCGTGGGCCTCTGCCTGCGAAAGCAGCGCGAGCTGCAATTGTGCCAACAAAGCTTCAGTTTGGTCGATCGTATCGCGCACCCACAGGCGGAAATCGGTTGCGACCTGATCATTGCGGCTGCGCGCAGTGTGCAAACGCCCAGCAGCCGGCCCGATCAGCTCGGTCAGCCGCGCTTCAACTGTCATGTGGATGTCTTCGAGATCCCAGTCTTCGGGCACGCCATCGCGCGTGTATTCGTCCGCAATCTGGCCAAGGCCGCCAATAATCGCTTCGCAATCTGCTTCGCTGATGATGCCTTGCGTCCCCAGCATTTGCGCGTGCGCCTTGGACGCAGCGATATCTTGTCGCCACAGGGCCTTGTCGAAAGGGATCGAAGCATTGATTTCGCGCATTATGGCGCTAGGCCCTTCCGCGAACCTTCCGCCCCACATCTGATTGGAGCTTGTCCCTGTGTCTTTCCGCTTATCGCTCATCGTCGCCCTGACTGTGTCACTTGCTGCCTGCGATAGTGGCGCAGGCGACATGGCGCAACAGCAGGAGGAGTTGGCGGGCGACAAGCAGGAGTTGACCGGAGAGATCGATTGCAGCTTTGCCGGTGAACTGATGCCGACGGTGAATGTAACCGATCCCGATGGTGCAGAGCTCAATCTGGGCGCATTGCAGGGGCAACCCGTCCTGATGAATTTATGGGCGACGTGGTGCGCACCTTGCGTGATTGAAATGCCGATGTTGGATGAACTCGCGGAGCTGAAAGCGGGCGAATTGCGCGTGCTGACCGTCAGTCAGGATATGCGTGGGGCTGAGGCGGTAGTGCCGTTTTTCGAAGATCGCGATTTCACACATCTGGAGCCGTGGCTCGATCCCGCGAATGATCTGGGCGTCAGCTTTGGCGGGAGTGGGGCGATGCCGCTGACCGTGTTGTACAGTGCCGAAGGGCAGGAGCTGTTCCGCGTGGCTGGCGGGTATCACTGGAATTCGGAAGAGGCTATCGCCGCGATTGACGATGCGCTCGCCAGCGCGGACTAAATCCAGAATGTTAGGGAATGGTGGGCGATGACAGGCTCGAACTGCCGACCCTCTCGGTGTAAACGAGATGCTCTACCAACTGAGCTAATCGCCCATTCCGTTCGTCGGAGAGGCGCTATCTAGCGTGCATTTTCGCAAAATCAATTGCCGATTGCATATTCGCGCGCCTAAGCGGGCAAAATTATGACCAAGCACGTATCAGTTTTCGCCACAGGCGGCACAATTGCGGGGATTGCTGGCTCTGCGATCGCGGCAGACTACAAGTCCGGCCAGATCGAGATTGATGAATATCTAGAGCGAGTCGGCGGTTTAGGGCTCGAAGCAGAGCTGTCTGGACGGCAGATCGCCAATATCGATTCGGCGGATATAGGGCCGCAAGTGTGGAGCGAGTTGCACGCTGCCATCTCCGGTGCGCTGGCTGATGATGAATGCGATGGAGTGATTGTTACACACGGCACGGACACGCTCGAGGAAACGGCGTTCCTGCTCGATCTCACGCTTTCAGCGAACAAACCTGTCGTCGTGGTGGGGGCGATGCGTCCCGCCGATGCGGTTGGCTATGATGGATTGCGCAACTTCGCCAATGCGGTGGGAGTTGCGAGTGATCGCGATGCAGCGGGACGCGGCGTGCTGGTCGTGATGGGTGATCGGGTGTTCGCTGCGCGCGACGTTCGCAAAGTACGCACGCGCGGGACCGATGCCTTCAAAGGCTTCCCGCGCGAATCGATCGGGCTGGTGACGCCGTCATGTGTCGAATGGTTTGGTGCGGCCTGGCGCGAGAATGATTCGTCTCAGTTCGCTTTTCCAGGGCAGCTACCCGCCGTGCCCATCGCCTACATCTACGCGGGTATGGAACCTGAAGCTCTGACTTGCTCTTTGGCAGATGCGAAGGGCGTTGTGATTGCTGGAGTGGGCGAGGGCAATATGCCCGAAGTTGTCCGGCGAGAACTGGGTCGGTTTGCGGCGAGCGGCCATCCGGTCGTGCGCGCAAGTCGCGCGGATGAAGGCTTGGTGGATCGTGAACCCGAAGACGCTGAGAACTGTTTCGTGGCTACGCGCGCACTTAATCCGCAAAAGGCGCGCATATTGCTTCAGCTGCTGATCGCGAACGGGGTGACTGACCCCGCCACGATCCAGACAGCTTTTGACGAAAGGTAGCGTACCACGCGCGAAAGCTGGGAACAAACCTCGAGCGACCAGCGAGCGGCAAGAGCGATCGCCCGGCCGCAGCGATGCGATCATTGATCGCGTAAGCGAGGAGATCGCAGGCCGGATGGCCTGCGGAACTCAACAAACTAGCTCCAGGGCGTTACGAGATATTTCTCGCCGGTTTTCATCTGGCGATAGTCGCTGATCGCTTCTTTGGTCAGCATCTCTTCCAGATTGACCTTCGCCTTGTAATGCGAGGCAAAAGTCGTCGTCAGGTTTTGTTGCACACGGGTGCGCATCTTGACCACGGTTTCCATGCCGGCTTTGGCCAGGAATGGAGTCAGCAGCCAACCCTGTACACACCATTGCAAGCCATAGCTCGGCGTCAGGATCGTCGGCCCAAGGTCGAGCCGTCCGTACATGTACATTTTCTTGTCCTGGTTCGAGCCATAGCGCGAATACTCATCCATTTGGCTGGCCGCGACCTGCTCCATGGCTTTGAGAACATGGTCTGTGTTTTGACCACCGCCAATCGGATCGTAGCCCAGGAACGCACCGGTTTCGGCAATCGCGGCGCGCAGCTGCGCCATGTAGTCATCATCAGACGAGTTCACGACGTATGTTGCGCCGGCCGATTTGAGCATATCGACATGCTCTTGCTTGCGCACGATGTTGACGAGCTTCATCCCGTCTTCCTGACAGATTTTGTTGAGCATCTGGCCCAGGTTTGATGCCGCCGCTAAATGCACGATTGCATCGTGGCCTTCCATCCGTGCGGTCTCGATAAAGCCGAGCGCGGTCATCGGGTTGACGAATGAAGATGCGCCGACTTCGCTGGAATGCTCACCCAACGGCAGACACATCATTGCATCCGCGATTGCATATTGGCTGAAAGCATTGCCGGGAACGCAGGCAACGCGCTGGCCCATCAGCGCCTTTGCCATGTCACCATCGCCCGTCGCTACAACTGTGCCTGCGCCTTCATTGCCCGCGGGCAGACGTTGACCGTGGCGGTTCTTTTGGCCCGTCAGAAATGGCTCAGGCATGTCGGCGACAACCTTGCCGGTCGAATATTCGGCATTGTCGAAGTCTGCCGCGCTGGTCAGAATCGCCAAATCGGATGGATTGATCGGCGCAGCCTCCATTTTGACCAACACTTGGTTCCCTGTCGGTTCAGGAAAGCTCTCTTCGCTCACTTCCAGCGTTAACTTGCCGTCTGCGGTAAGAGTGGTGAAAAGCTGTTTGCCAGTGGTGGTCACGTTGGATTCTCCCAAATTCAGTTTCAGTTCGCAACGTTAGGGATGCGATCCCGGCTTGGCTAGAGTGACGTTAGGTCAAGCATCGTCCGGGTAAGTTGCCTCAACGAAGTAGAGGCCATGGGGCGGGGCGTTAAGCCCTAATGCCTGCCGATCTCGCGCCGCAAGTGCTTCAGCGACTTGATCTTCGTGCCAGACACCTTGCCCGACAAGCTTCAAACAACCGACCATGCTGCGCACTTGGTGGTGCAGGAAGCTGCGCGCAGCGGCGTGAATTCGGATTTCGTCTCCGTCTTGCTCAACGTCGAAGCGATCAAGCGATTTGACCGGACTCTCTGACTGGCAATGCGCAGATCGGAAGGTGGTAAAGTCATGCTTGCCGACCAACGCCTGTGCAGCGCGGTGCATCGCCTTTTCATCAAGCTCCTGCGGGACTTGCCAGGCGCGCTTGTGATCGATCGTCAGGGGTGCACGGCGGCTGATGATACGATAGACATAGCTGCGACCGATGCAGGAAAAACGCGCGTGCCAATCGTCCGCCACAATCTCGCAATGTGTGACCGCGATGGGGTTGGGGCGCAGATGCGCGTTCAACGCTTCCATCAGGCGGAACGGTGCCAGTTCCTTCTCAATATCGATGTGACTGCGCATGGCCAGCGCATGCACGCCGGTATCAGTCCGGCCGGCACTGAACAGGCGAACGTCTTCACCAGTCACGGCATTGGCCGCTTCCTCGACAGCCTGCTGCACGGTTGGGCCATGCTTCTGGCGCTGCAGGCCCTGAAACGGCGTGCCGTCAAATTCCAGAGTGAGCGCGAAACGAGTCACGACAGAATGGTCCCCGTCGCCACGGGGTTGCCGCGCAGAAAGTCATCGCGATCCATTGTCGGTTTGCCAGCGCGTTGCAGTCGCAAAGGGCGTATTGCGCCAGACCCGCAAGCGATGGTGAACGCATCGTCAAGAACCTCACCGGGCTTGCCTGAACCCTCGGCCAATTCTGCCCGCAGCAATTTCACGCGTGCGCCATCCAGCTCAAACCACGCACCGGGAAAAGGTGCGAGGCCACGCGCCAACCGCTCTAACTCTTCGGCAGGCTTGCTCCAGTCGATCCGCGCTTCGGCTTTATCGATCTTGGGCGCATAGGTTGCGGCGTCGTCATCCTGAGAGATAGCGGTCAGATGCTCCAGATCATTGAGCACGCCCACCATGGCATTCGCGCCCAGTTCGGCCAATTCCTCGGTCAGTTCGCCGGTGGTTTTGGCATTTATCGGCGTCATCACTTTGGCCAGCATCGGTCCGGTATCAAGCCCGGCCTCCATCTGCATGATTGTAACGCCGGTTTCCTGATCACCGGCCAGAATGGCGCGATGGATCGGCGCGGCTCCCCTCCAGCGCGGCAGGATCGAGGCATGAATGTTGAGGCAGCCGTGCTTTGGCGCATCAAGGATCGCTTGCGGCAGAATCAGGCCATATGCGGCAACCACCGCCACATCTGCCTGCAATGCCGCAAACTCTGCCTGCGCGTCCTCTTTCTTAAGCGAGGTCGGATGCCTAACCTCGATCCCAAGCTCGTCCGCCTTGCGATGAACTGGGGAGGGTTGCAGTTTTTTGCCCCGGCCCGCCGGGCGCGGCGGCTGAGTGTAAACGCACACCACATCATGACCCGCTTCATGCAGTGCAACCAGCGCCGGAACGGCGAAGTCAGGGGTTCCCATGAAAGCTATTTTCATTTTGGGGCGCATAACAGTGCAGGCGGGCCTTTCTCGAATTCGCTCAAGCCCCTATCTGTCACTCCATGGCATCGCAAGAGATTGAAAGCTTAGCAGGCGCATTGTCGCGCCTTCCTGGTCTGGGGCCGCGCAGCGCGCGGCGTGCGGTGCTGTGGCTGGTCAAGAACCGCGAGCAGGCGCTGCCGACGCTGCTTGAAGCTCTGGGCGCGGTTCGCGATACGCTGGTCGAATGTGACACTTGCGGCAATGTCGATACGAAAAACCCTTGCGGGATTTGTGCTGACCATCGCCGCGATCTGAAATCACTTTGCGTGGTAGAAGATGTGGCAGACCTTTGGGCGCTTGACCGCGCGCGGTTGTTCACCGGCAGGTATCACGTGCTGGGCGGGAAGCTGTCCGCACTCGACGGCATAGGTCCGGAAGACCTGAATGTGGCGTCGCTATTGGCGCGGGTCGAACAGGGCGGCATCGACGAGGTAGTGCTGGCAATGAACGCCACGCTGGAGGGTCAGACGACCGCGCATTATCTTGCCGAACGGCTGGAAGCGTTCCCGCTGCGGATCACGCAGTTGGCGCATGGCCTGCCCGTAGGTGGCGAGCTCGATTATCTGGACGAAGGCACGCTGGCGCAGGCTTTGCGGGCAAGGCGACCAGTGGATTGAAACTGTCCGCAAGGTCCACTATCTGACCTCTCATGGCTATACGTGAAATTCTGGAAGTGCCGGACCCCCGGCTCAAGATCGTGTCTGAACCTGTCGCTGACAGCGAGTTCAATGACGAGCTGAAACAGCTGGTCGAGGACATGTTCGAAACGATGTACGACGCGCCCGGAATTGGTCTCGCCGCCATTCAGGTGGGCGTGCCAAAGCGTGTGCTGGTCATTGATCTGCAGCCGGAAGATCCCGATGCGGACCCGATCGAATGCGAGCATGACGGCCACAAGCACACGCACCCCGCGACGAAGAAAGAGCCGCGCACTTTTATCAATCCGGTGATCGTCGATCCGGCAGACGAACTGTCGACCTATCAGGAAGGCTGCCTGTCCGTGCCGGAGATTTACGCCGATGTGGATCGCCCAGCGACCTGTACGGTGCGTTATCAGGATTTGGACGGCAAGAGCCACGAGGAAAACCTTGAGGGTCTGCTCGCGACATGCTTGCAGCACGAGATGGATCATCTGGAGGGCATTCTCTTCATCGATCATCTATCTCGCCTGAAACGCAATATGGCGCTGAAGAAGCTGAAGAAGCTAAGGCAAGCGGCGTAAGCTGCGGGTAAACCTCACTCAGTGCTAGCGTTCTTGCTCCGTTCCGTTTAGGTTGGAGCGATGGATCCGACACTTCTAACCATAATCGCGCTCATTCTTGGTCTCGCAATAGGAGGCGGGGTCGGGTGGCTTATCGGCTCTCGCCCGGCGGCGGATGCGAAGGCAAAACTTGCCGAGGCCGAAACCGCTGCCGCCGCCCGCGAAGACGAATTCAAGACCGCGATCACAGAACTGGGCGAAGCACGGATTGAAGTGGCCACGCTCAAGGCCAATGCAGCGAATTTCGACAAGCAGCTTGCCGGGATGAAAGAGGCCAAGGACGACCTTCTGGCGCAGTTCAAGGCAACCGGCGCAGAGGTGCTTTCGCGCAGCCAGGAAGAATTCCTCAAGCGTGCGGACGAACGTTTCAAACAGTCCGAAGAGGCAGGCGAAGCCAAGATCAAGACATTGTTGCAGCCCGTGGGTGAACGGCTGGCGAAGTACGAGCAACAAGTCGAAACGCTGGAGAAACAGCGGGTCGACGCCTTTGGCCAGTTGACCGGTCTGATCCAATCGATGCGTGAAGGACAGGAGGAGGTCCGCCGCGAAGCGCAGCGGCTGGGCAATTCGCTGACGAATGCACCCAAGGCCCGCGGCCGCTGGGGCGAACGGGCGTTGCAGAATGTACTCGAACAGTGCGGGCTGTCGCAGCACACCGACTTCAATTTGGAGCAATCGGTTGATAGCGATGGCGGACGCCTGCGCCCTGATGCGATCGTTAATGTTCCTGGCCAGAAGCAGCTCGTGATCGACGCCAAGGTCTCGCTCAATGCCTATCAGGCGGCATTCGAAGCCGATGACGATAATGACCGTGTCCAGCACATGGATTTGCATGCCAAATCGATGCGCAACCACGTTCAGACGCTCGGGTCCAAAAGCTATCAAAGCCAGTTTGACGATGCGCCAGACTACGTGGTGATGTTCGTGCCGGGAGAGCATTTTGTCGCCGCGGCACTCGAACACGATCCCGAATTGTGGGACTTTGCCTTTCGCAACAAGGTGCTGCTGGCGACGCCGACAAATCTGGTCGCGATTGCTCGCACAGTCGCGCAGGTTTGGCGGCAGGATCAGATGGCTTCTGAAGCTAAGGAAATCGGTAGGATGGGCGCGGAGCTATATGATCGCCTGCGCGTCGCGGCCGAGCATATGAAGCGTGTGGGCGGTGGCCTTGAGACTGCTGTTGCCAACTACAACAAGTTTGTTGGCAGTTTTGAACGCAATGTACTCACCAGCGGACGGCGCATGGCGGAAAAAGGGCTGGAGATCTCGAAAGAGATTGAGGAAGTGCCTTTGGTCGAAGGCGCGCCGCGTTATACGGCGGGTGACCTGCTCACCGATGGCGGTAAGTATCCGGCTGAGTAAGGCTTAGCCGTCAAGATTCGCTTGCACTTCGTAAGCCAGCACAGCGCCCGCGACCGCTGCATTGAGGCTGTCCGCGCGGCCCTTCATCGGCATGGTGACCCGCAAGTCACAGGCCGCCTCGTAGTCCTCCGGCAATCCCTGCGATTCATTTCCCACAAGGATGAAGCAAGGCGCTTGGTAGGGCGCGCAGCGATACGGCACTGCATCGCGCAGGCTCGCGGCTACCAACTGGCCTGGCCCGCTTCGCAGCCATGGCAGAAACTCATCCCAGCTTGCACGCGCGATCCGTTGCGTGAAGACAGCGCCCATGCTGGCGCGCACGGCTTCCACACTGAATGGGTCAGCGCAATCGTCAATCAGGATCAGCCCACCTGCACCCACGGCGTCTCCAGTGCGCAGCATAGTGCCCAGATTTCCGGGATCGCGCAGCGCCTGCGCGACCAGCCAGATGTCCGCCTCCTCGCGCTCGATAATGTCCAGTGAAGCATCAAATTCGGCGAATATGCCTGCCACCGCTTGCGGGTTTGATTTGCCGGTAATCTTGCTGAGAATATCGGGCGAGGTTTCAATTACATCGCCGCCTGCAGCCATGACGTCAGCTTCCAAAGCATCCAGCAACGGGTGCGGATCGCGCCCGCTGGCCATTACAAGTGTTTCCGGCATATGCCCGCATTCGCGCGCATCGGTCAGCAGGCGCAATCCTTCGGCCAAAAATTGGCCAGATGCCTTCCGGTGCTTCTTTCCCCGCAGACTGCGCAGATGTTTGACCGTCGGGTTGGAAAAGCCCGTTATCAGGCGGCGCTCAGTCACAAATGTTACTCTTCGCCGAAGCCATCTTCGATCAGAGCAGCCAGATTACCGCCCACACTGTCGGCATTATCTCCGCCAACGATCAGCTCTACATCATCGCCCTTGGCGGCGCCAAGCATCATCAGGCCGAGGATAGAACCGCCAGCTGCTTCGTTGCCATCCTTCGCAACGCGTACATGCGTGCCTTCGGGCAGGGCAGAAACTGCACCCACGAATTTTGCGCTGGCGCGTGCATGCAGCCCGCGCTTGTTGACGATAGTAATTGTCTTGCGAAACTCGCTCACGCACGGGCCTCTTCTGGCGTCGCCTCGTCGCCGAGAAACTCGCTTGCAACGGTGATGTAGTTACGGCCAGCCTTCTTTGCGGCTGCAACGGCATCGATCACGTTCATCTTCTTGCGCGCGCCAGCCAAACGGATCAACATCGGCAGATTGATCCCTGCGATCACTTCGACATGGCCGCGATCAAGCAGCGAAATCGCCAGATTGGATGGCGTGCCGCCGAAAAGATCTGTCAGCACGATTACACCGTCGCCATGCTGGACAGAGCCAATCGCATCCGAAATTTCCTGACGCCGGTTTTCCATATCGTCATTGGGGCCAATGCACACCGTAGCCACGTCTTGCTGCGGGCCGACAACATGCTCCATCGCGTCCACAAAGTGGTCGGCCAGATCGCCATGCGTGACGAGGATCAATCCGATCATGAGAGTGTGCGAAGTCCGTTCATTCCTGCGGCGCAGCGCCGTATGGTGTTTCTATTGGTGCTCAACGCCTTGCCCCTTCGATCTCGTCGCTGGTGCGTGAACCCAGATTACGGTGGCGGACAGTGGGCGAAAATCCTGCCTCGCGCAAGCCTTCTGCAATGTGTTCGGCGGTGAAGACCGAGCGATGGCGTCCGCCGGTGCAACCAAAGGCAATGTGAACATACGATTTGCCCTGCGCCTGATATCTTGGCAGAAGATCCGTGATCAGCGGGAGAATCTGAGTAATGGCGGATGTGAAGCCTGGATCATTCTTGATGTGATCACCCACTGCTTTGTCGAGCCCGGTCAGTTCGCGCAATCCGTCAACCCAATGCGGGTTATCAAGGAATCGCATATCAAACACGAGATCGGCAAGCGGAGGAGAGCCTTTGGCAAACCCAAAGCTAGAGACGGTTACTGTCATCGGAGTGCTGGGCGATTGTGAATAGAGTTCGCGCAGTTTCTGCTGCAACTCGTTCGGATTAAAGCAGGTGGTGTCGATAACGACTTCGGCCCAATTCCTGAGCGGTGCCAGCAGATCGCGTTCTGCGCGTATTCCCTCTGTTAGTGGGCGTCCGCTTGCGAGAGCATGGCGGCGGCGCGTTTCATTGTAGCGCCGTTCCAATTCTTCAGTCGAACAGTCGATAAACATTGTCGAGATAGAAACGCTCTTCTCCTGCAGTCTCTCGACCAGTTTGATCACATCGTCCGGTACGAACCCGCGCGTGCGTGAATCAAACCCGATGGCAATGGGCGCACCTGACAAGCCTGGGGGAACTGCCATCGTTTCGAGAAAGCGTAGTGGGAGATTGTCGATCGTTTCCCAACCCAAATCCTCGAGCGCATCGAGTGCAGTGGACTTGCCCGCACCCAACAAACCTGTGACCAACAGGATGCGCTGATGCGTCGAGCCGAGATGATCAATAGAATTCATGTCGACCGACGCTAGAAGCTAAGCCCATGTGTGCGCAATGCCCATTCGGCGCGGATCGCCGGAATTGCATCGCCCACACGGAACGGCAGAACCGGGATGGAGCAACCGAAAATTCCGCGTTGCTCAAGCGCTTCGGGAAGTCTTGGAGCGTCGGGCTCAAGCACAAAGATCAAAGCCAGAGGCGCGGTTGCGGTTTCTATCTCCACAATGCCGACGCCGCGTATCTCCAATTTCCCACCGATGTTCGGCGGAGGGCTCGCGCGCACTCGGTCGGCGCCGCTTGTCAGGATTACACCGTCATCCCCGATCAAAACCGCACCGCGATCAATCAATGCTAGCGCCAAACTGCTCTTGCCAATTCCCGGAGGGCCTTCGATCAGGACAGCGCGACCGTCGATAGCGACTGCGCTAACGCCTATAACTGTCGATGCATCGGTCATCGCGCTGCTGGCATTTCGAAGCGCATGCATGTGCCGTCCGCGCCGTCAGGCCTGCTTTCTGCGATCAGCCTCCCATCATGGGCCTCAGCAATGGCGCGTGCTATCGCGAGGCCAAGGCCAGAGTGATTGCCGAAGCTTTCCGCGTCGGGCCGAACTGAGTGAAATCTTTCGAACACTTTCTCTCGTGCATCTTCTGGAATGCCTGGCCCGGCATCGCAAACCGTGATCGCTACACACTCTCCATCATTGCTGATGTCGACTAGGATAGGCGCTTCGACTGGCGAGAATGATACTGCATTGTCGAGCAGGTTTTCGATCACGCGTTCCAGGCGCGGCGCAACTCCAGTGACGATTGCTGCATGACCGCGACTAGTGATCTCAATCTGGTGGTCCGCGTTCTCCGCGCGGGTTTCGCGTGAGCCGACGATCGCTTTGATCAACCGCGTCATATCGATGCGTTCACGCTTCGCCCGCGACATCTCTGCATCGATCCGGCTGGCATCTGAAATCTCAGTCACCAGGCGATCAATCCGCCGCACGTCATGGGTCGCGACAGCGAGCAATTGTTTGCTCAGTTCAGGGTCTTCCACGCGGGGAAGAGATTCCATTGCGCTGCGCAGGCTTGCCAGGGGGTTCTTGATCTCGTGCGCCACGTCAGCGGCAAAACTGTCGACGGCATCGATGCGGTGCCTCAATGCGCTGGTCATATCAGAGACCGAGCGTGCGAGTGTGCCGATCTCATCGCGGCGATTGGGCAGGCGTGGAACCTCTACATCACGGTCGCGGCCTTGCCGCACCTTCGCAGCGGCCGATGACAGTAATCTGATCGGTGCGACAATGGTCCGCGCAAGAAACAGCGAAAGCAGAATCGAAGCTGTCAGTACGAGCAGCACAGCCAGGCCAAGCGTTGAACGGGCCGCGCGTACAGAATCGGTGATGTCTACCGCATTGCGTGTGGTCAACAGCGTGGCGCCATTCAAGCCCACCGGCGCTGCGGCGTTGATCACCGGAGTACCATCGGGCGCGTCGCGCAGCTTGATCTGCGAGAAGCCTTCTTCGCGCGCCTGCCGGAGCTCTGGCCATGCATCGGCAGATGTATCCTCCGGCTCAAAGTAGTCAGGGATCGGGTCTGCGCCCACGATCGTGTCTACCGCACGATCAAGAGTTCGGGCGAAACGCTCACCGGCCGGTTCATCGCCAGGCTGATCGAGTTCGAAAGAGGGTTCATCGAGCGCGAAACTGTCCGCCCACAGCATGCCTTCTGCGTCGAACATGCGAAGCCGCATGCGCTGCTCCTTGCCGATCTGTACAAGCAAAGCTTCCTGACGGGTTCGCGATGCTCCGGCAAGTGCTTCAGCGGTGATCTGCGCTTCGATCCGCGCCAGCTTGTAGCGCTCGTTAAGGAGCTGGGTGCGGTAGGTGTCGAGGTAAAAAATTCCGCCGCCCAAAAAGAGCAGAGGAAGAATGTTCACTGCCAAAATTCGTGAAGTCAGCGATAGGCGAGCACTCCAACCCAGCCGGTCAATTGCCGGGGCTGAGGCTGATGGGCGCTCTTGGTCAGCCATCGGTGAAGCTATACCCCGCACCATAAAGCGTATCGATTGCGTCAAATTCACCGTCGACCTGGCGGAACTTGCGTCGCATGCGTTTGATATGGCTGTCGACTGTTCGGTCATCGACAAAGACATCGTCCGGGTACGCCGCATCCATGAGCTGGTTTCGGCTCTTGATGACCCCGGGACGGCCCGCAAGCGCTTCGAGGATCAGAAACTCCGTGACAGTCAGCGAAACAGGCTGCTCGTTCCATGTTACATGATGCCGTGACGGGTCCATATAAAGGCGGCCGCGCGCGATGATTGTCTGCGACTGATCGGGATCGCCTTGTTCGCCCGAATTGATGTGGTCGGCGCGCCGCAGTATTGCGCGAATGCGGGCCAGAAGAAGACGCAGACTGAATGGTTTGGCGATGTAGTCATCGGCGCCCAACTCGAGCCCGATCTCCTCGTCGCGCTCATCATCTTTACTGGTCAGGAATATGACTGGCAGGACCGACTCGCGCCGAACGCGGCGCAGTAACTCCAACCCGTCCATCTTGGGCATTTTGATATCGAACACTGCCAGATCTGGCGGGTTCTCCAGCAAGGCCTTCAGGGCAGTTTCGCCATCTGAATAGACACGAGTGGTGAAACCTTCAGCCTGTAGCGCAATCGAAACCGATGTCAGGATGTTACGGTCATCATCGACCAGCGCGATCACAGATTCGTCGCTTGTATGGCCAGATTCGGCCGCAGAATTGTCCATTTCTGGCCCTTTCGTCGCGCTATCCATATGCAATTAGCGTGTCCCGCGAAATGAAACAACGAATGGTCGCAAGAATCGGACAGATTGTGGCTATATGCCGCTCGTGGTTTGACCTCACTTGAGCGCCAGACTAGAGGACAAACCGATTCCGCGCATTCGTATGCATAGCCCGGCTGTGGGCCCGTGTATGCAAGGGCGCAATGAAGAAAAACACAGGCCTGATCGCAGCTCAGGTCAGTTCCGGAAGCATCCAGGAGAATCGCGTGTCCATTTCGCTTGCCGTTCCCTTGTCCGATCAGGGCATTGAAACCGCCGCTCGCATCCACTCAAACCTCGGCACACCCCAACTCGTCGAGCAATCTTTAACTAATGGCGAAGGCGAGCTGTCACGTCATGGCTCGCTTGTCGTGAAAACAGGCGCACACACCGGCCGTAGTGCGAATGACAAGTTCATCGTCCGCGATGCAGAGACAGAAGACAGCGTTTGGTGGGGCAAGGTCAATGTCAGCATGACGCCTGAGCACTTTGCCGCGCTCAAGGAAGACTTCTTGTCCGCGCTCAAGGAAAAGGACGAGCTTTTCGTCGCGGACCTGTACGGCGGCTCACAGCCGGAACACCGGGTAAATGTGCGTGTGATCAACGAGCTTGCTTGGCACAATCTGTTCATCCGCACGATGTTGGTTCGCCCGACTGCGGATCAACTGACTGATTTTGCACCTGAATACACGATCATTGATCTGCCAAGCTTCCGCGCCAGTCCAGAACGCCACGGCACTCGCAGCGAAACTGTGATTGCTGTGAACCTTAGCGAAAAATTGATCCTGATCGGCGGCACTCGCTATGCCGGAGAGATGAAGAAGAGTGTCTTCGGCATTCTCAACTATCTGCTTCCGGCCAAGGGCGTGATGCCAATGCACTGTTCGGCCAATGTCGGTGCAGACGGCAAAACTGCGGTCTTCTTCGGGTTGTCTGGAACAGGCAAAACAACGCTTTCTGCTGACGCAAGCCGCACACTGATCGGTGATGACGAGCATGGTTGGTCAGACACAGCGGTCTTCAATTTTGAAGGGGGCTGCTATGCCAAGATGATCCGCTTGTCTGAAGAGGCTGAGCCGGAAATTTACGCAACAACTCGCCGGTTTGGCACCGTGCTCGAAAACGTCGTGATGGATCCGCAGACCCGCGAGCTAGACTTCGATGACAACACGCTCGCCGAGAATACACGAGGTGCCTACCCGATCGACTTTATTCCGAACACTTCGGAGCATAATCTCGGACCGGTGCCGAGCAATGTTATCATGCTGACCGCTGATGCGTTTGGCGTTTTGCCTCCGATTGCGCGGCTCACGCCTGATCAGGCCATGTACCACTTCCTGTCCGGCTATACGGCAAAGGTTGCGGGTACAGAGATCGGCGTAACCGAGCCTGAAGCGACATTCAGCACCTGTTTCGGAGCACCGTTCATGCCGCGCCACCCGAGCGTTTACGGCAACCTTCTGAAAGAACGCATCGCTAAAGGCGGCGTTGCGTGCTGGCTGGTCAACACTGGCTGGACTGGCGGCAAATATGGCGTGGGCAATCGTATGCCAATCAAAGCCACGCGCGCGCTGTTGAATGCAGCGCTCGATGGAAGCCTGAATGATGTCGAATTCCGCAAGGACGTCAATTTCGGCTTCGATGTGCCAGTTGCTGTTCCTGGTGTTGACACCGCGATCCTCAATCCGCGCGGAACATGGGCGGACAAGGAAGAGTATGACCGCACGGCTGAGAAGTTGGTGAAGCTGTTCGTTGAGAATTTTGCTCAGTTTGCAGATCACGTTGATCAAGGTGTTCGCGAGGCTGCCCCGCGCAGCATTGTCGCCGCCTGACAAGATTAGCGTAGAGGAGAGGAAGGCCTCGTTCCCCATGCGGGAGCGGGGCCTTTTCATTTGTTTACTTGGCGGGGGGCGCCACAGACCGTAGGTCATCACTCACACTTCACCCCAATGCGGAGAAAAATCATGAGCATGCTCGATAGCGTTTTGAAGCAGGTTTCCGGTTCACCTGACACCGTCGCCAGTCTGGCTGAACAGGTTGGCCTGGATTCCTCAATGGTTGAGAAGGCCGTTGCCGCCCTTGGTCAGTCGCACCCAGAATCGGGTGACACGGTCGAACTCGCCGCACAAAAGACTGGCATCGATGCCGGCGCGCTGGGTGGGATCGTTAGCCAGCTCGGTGGCGAGAATGCGCTTGGGGAACTTTCGGGCCTGATGGACGGCAATTTCGAGATGGCAGATGTCGCCAAGCTTCTAGATCGTGATGGCGATGGCAATCCGCTCAACGATGTGATGGGCATGGCCAAAGGGCTGTTCGGCAAGAAGTAGGGGGCCGTGACCCATAAAAGAGAAAGGGGAGGGCGGCCACCGCTGCTCTCCCTTCTTCTTTGTGCATGTAGTCGACTGGATCAGCCGAGCATGTCTGACGGTACCTTGCCGCCATTCTTGGCGACTTCCTGCATCGTGGCTTTGTGCAGCCATATGTTGTCCTCGGCCGTACCTGAGTAGTCGGTCCGGCCCAGTTCTTGTGCCAGTTCCTTGCGATTGCCATAGCTCGGGTCGAGACCCAGCAGCTTGAACAGATCAACAATCGATGTGCGCCAGTTCAGATCAGCCGCGCCAGCCATGGCGCCCAGACGCGCTTCTACATCGACTTCTGAAATCGGGGCAGGTGCAGTTGGTGCGGCTTCTTTTGCTGCTGCTACTTCTGCTGCTTTATCGTCATCGTCGCTACCGAAGATTGCGTTCTTGATGGTCGAGAAAATACCCATGAAAGTTCCTCCTGAGGATTGAGGCCGGAATCGGCTACGACTGTTTACATACCACAGCTTGGACATTGCCGTTGTAAAATGGCATGAAGATCGCTGAATTGTCGGCCGAAAATGGCCTTCAGGGAGGGAGTTGCAGATGAATCTCGGACAGATGTTGAACGACACCGGTGCGATTGGCAGCATTGCACAAGAACTGGGCATCGATGAAGGCACCGCTCGCACAGCGGCCGGGGCCCTGCTCCCCGCGATTGTTGCTGGCATGGGCCGCAGCGCTACCTCTGGCAGCGGCAATGACCCGCTTGGCGGGCTGGGCGGACTGGCTGGCGCGATTCTGGGTGGCGGAGGCGGCGGATTGCTTGAATCCGTGCTCGCGCCGAAACCAACCCCAACCCAGCAAGGCAACGATATTCTCGGCACAATTTTCGGTAGCAAGGACGTGAGCCGCTCGGTAGCCGGCGAGGTCGCCGGGATCACCGGCCTTGACGAAGGGCTGCTCAAACAGATGTTGCCGCTGTTGGCGATGGCAGCTGCAGGGTACCTTGCAAAAGGCGGAGGTCAAAGCGGCGGCCAATCTGGCGGTAGCCCGCTTGGCGGCATTCTGGGTTCGATTATCGGCGGATTGGCGAGCCGCTAGCTCTATTCGCTTGCGTCCTCGACCTCGACCGTCTCTGTGCGGATCGACGAGAATCGGAATGGCTTGCCTTCTTCCGCATTGGCTAGAGCAGCCCTGAACTGCTTGGCGAAGTCGGCCCTCCTGCCACCATGCGGGGCAGAGGCGACCGGTGCGAGTGTCCGGGAAGCGATTGCAATCTTGCCCTCATTGGCTTGCATGATGGCAACATTCATCGCTAGCGAGTGATCGAACGGTGCGAGCGCCGACGCGTGTTCCATTGCTAACCGCGCGTTTTCTGGCGGCGCCTCTCCCCGATTGATGAAGCTGCGGTAATAGTAGATCAGCGGCAAAGGATGGTCATTCTCGAGCGCGTTCAACTTGGTGAAAGGCTCAAGAGCGAGTTCGAAAGCGGCATCCTGATCATCGGCATCATCAGCTTTGGCGAACAACGCATAGCCCTTTTGAATTAGGGCGTTCTTTTGCGTTGGGTCGATTGCCAATGCTCGGTCCGCCGCGGCAATTGCTGCATCAAGGTTGCCTGAATCATATTCAGCTTCTGCAAGTGCAGCCAGAACCGCTGCATCTTGTGGGAATCCTTCAGCAACTTCGCGAACTTCGACCACCAACTCGGCGGCTTGTTCTTCATTCACCCCGCGCTTCGATTGGATGATCAATGGCATTGCTTCAGCTTCGCCATTGGAAAGTTCACGAATGGTAATCTCTCCGACAGTAGTCATGTCAGGTGACAACACGAATGTGGGTACCCGGTTCTTCAAATAGCGATCGAGCTCTCTCTGTAGCTGGTCAAAATCGCCGAACGCTTCGCGCGCCGCGGCGACTGGTTCGGCCCCATTGGCCACTGCCAGTTGGTAGCTCGTCATTTGTCCGGTGCGTTCTTCAGAGAAGAACAGGTAATGAAACAGCAGCCAGCTACGCGCGTAGAAAGTGTCAAATCTGTTGCTGCGATTCTGTAGATATAATTCGTAGTCAAAGAGCTGCTCAACTGGCACATCTTCCGCGTAAGCGAAGTCTCCTGCGCGGTGCTGCGCGGCCCGGCCGATGTACATTCCACCATCGCGTTCAAAACTGGCTGCGGCGACAAATTCTGCAGCGCCCTCATTCATCCATTGCGGCAGCGCATAGCGCGATGTGCTGGTAAGAAA
>JABDKI010000061.1 GCA_013002295.1 Altererythrobacter sp. | reverse complement strand
TTGCCGGACTGGCAGATGCGCTGGCCAGTTAGACCCGCCTTACCAACAGTCATGTAAATAGCTGACAAACGAGTTTCAGCGAGCTACCTAACCCGCAACACACGGGATTTGGAGAGTTACGTTGAGCGATCGCAAGAGTATTTTCATCACTGGTGGCGGGTCTGGCATCGGGCGCGAAGTCGCGATCTATTTCGCGAAACGCGGCTGGTTTGTCGGCATTGCGGATATCAGCGATGAAGGCATGCAGGAAACTCTGGGCCTGATCGAAGGTGGGTTCAAATATGCGCACAAGCTCGACGTGCGCGAGCGCGATGCTTGGGATGAAGCGCTCAACGCTTTTTCAACCGCGGCCGGTGGCCGTATCGACGCTGTATTCAACAATGCCGGCATCGGCCATGGCGGCCCCATCATCGAGCAGCCGACGAATGAAGTCGAAGCTTTGTTGGACGTGAACCTGAAAGGCGTGATTTACGGTGCCCAGGCGGCGCACCCGCACCTCAAGAAAACCGCACCCGGATCTGCATTGATCAACACAGCCAGCCTTGCGGGAATCATCGGTGCGCCCAACCTGTCTGTCTATTGCGCCACCAAATGGGCGGTGCGCGGACTGACCAATAGCCTGGATGCTGAATGGGCCCCGGACGGCATCAAAGTCGCATCGCTGTGTCCTGGCTTCATCGACACGCCGATTATCGAACAAACGGCAGAAGGCACCAATCAATCAGTCAAAGAACAGCTTGAGGATGCTGGGGTAGAAGTGAACCCTGTATCCATCGTTCCAGAAGTGGTCTGGAACGCGGTGCATGGCGACAAGCTTGACTACACCGTCGGCAAGATGGCCAAACGCCTGTTGTTCCTCTCACGCTGGATGCCCGGCAAAGTGCGCAAGGAAATGCACCGGCAGGGCATTGGCGTAGAGGACTTCAATACGTAGCGTCAGAGCAGCGCGTCTATGGCAGCGGCCATCACGGCGTCGCGTTCTGACAGACCGCCCCCGTTTTCTGGATCGGCATCATGCGTGGTCAATGTAATCTCCACGCGGTTGTAAACATTGAACCATTCGGGATGGTGATCATGGCTCTCTGCCAGCAAAGCGACACGGTTCATGAAGCCCCACGCTTCGCTGAAATCGCCAAACTGGAACTTGCGCTCAATCGCCTTGCCGTCGCGCGCAATCGACCATTCGGGATGCGCGGTTAGCAGCGTGTCGCATTCGGCATCGGTAAGCTGGGGGACTGGCATTATGCATCTCCTTGTTACGGAACACCCTTTCGCTTAACGCTGGCGATCATGCAAGCGCGCCTCACAGCTTCTGACCTTGCCTGCCGCCGCGGAGAGCGTCTGCTGTTTCGCGGGCTGTCGCTGAAGCTTTCACCGGGCGACGTGCTCCACATCACCGGCGAAAACGGCACGGGCAAGACCAGCTTGCTGCGTATTCTGGCTGGCCTGCTCAGCCCCTATTCCGGCGAAGTATCGCACGAAGGCGCAATCGGCATGCTCGATGAGCGACCTGCGCTCGATCCGGACCAGCCGCTGGGCGATGCTCTGCATTTCTGGCAGCAGGTTGATGGGTGCGCCGACGCCTCCGAAGCGGCCTCCGCAATGGAACTGGACGCGCTATTGGAAGTGCCCGTCCGCTATCTCTCGACCGGTCAGCGCAAGCGCGCGGCGATGGCCAGACTGCTGTGTCAAGATGCACCGATCTGGCTGCTGGATGAGCCGTTGAGCGGGCTCGATGATCGCTCGCAAGCGCGCATTGCCGAAACCCTCAGCGCGCATGCGGAATCGGGCAGGATAGTTGTTCTGGCATCGCACCAGCCAATTGCGGTCGAGCGGCTGAACGTCTTCACGCTTGCGGAGTATGTCGTGTGATCTGGCCGCTAGTCAAACGCGATCTGCGTATGCTGCTATTCGGCGGTCGGCGCGGCGGAGGCGCAATGTTGCCGCTGCTGTTCTTCCTCGCGATAGCAATGCTGTATCCATTTGCGGTGGGGCCGAACGCGCCGCTGCTCGCGAAGACCGGCGGCGGTGTGCTGTGGATCGCGGCTTTGCTCGCAGCGATCCTGCCGCTGGATCGGCTAGTGCTGCCTGATGTCGAATTGGGCCTGTTTGATCAGCTCAAGCTGCGCGGCGTGACCGAAGAAGTTGTGATGGCGGTGCGCCTGTTCGCGCATTGGCTCAGCTTTGGTCCGCTGTTGATGCTCGCGTGCTTTCCCGCCGCAGCGCTGCTCAATCTTGACGGCGAGACCTTGAGACTTCTGTTGCTTGGATTGTTGGCAGGAACGCCGGGACTGGCGGCAGTCGGCCTGATGATCGCAGCGCTGACTGCGGGTCTGCGTGCAGGTGCTGCGCTGTCAGGCCTGCTGCTGATCTCGCTCGCGCTGCCGATCCTGATCTTTGGCGCAGGCGCGCTCGAGCGCAGCGATCCCGCGACATTGGGCTTCTCCGCCGCGATCAGCTTGCTACTGGTGGCGATCACGCCCTTCGCGGCTGGCGCTGCAATCAGAGCGGGGAGAGAGGGTTAGGGAGCAAGGAATGTCAAAACTAATACTATGCATCGCTGCTGCAATGCTTCTTGGAGCTTGTGATGAAGCACCGCGAGACATGTTCGAGTTCGAGCGCGACTTGACGAAGGCCTACACCACCAAACTAGTCGGCACTTCAAGAGCCGTTGCCTTGAAAAAGGCAGGCTTTGGAGGTGTGGCCTGGCTCGCAACAATTCACGGCTACGCTGATAACAGATCGGTTTGTGAAGAACTTATCGAGCCTTACAATCAAGACTAAACTCTTTCTGATTTACCCGGCGAATACTTTTGCGCCGAGATCTAGCCCTCAATAAGGCGGCTTATCCAGACCCTTAGGGCTCTTGGTGAACAGCTCTGCGCCGTTTTCCGTCAAACCAATTGAATGTTCGAACTGTGCGGAAAGTGACTTGTCGCGGGTCACCGCGGTCCAGCCATCGCCCAGAACTTTCGCCCAAGGCTTGCCCGCATTGATCATCGGCTCGATGGTGAAGAACATGCCCGGTTTCAGCTCGGGCCCTGTACCCGCCTTTGCCGCGTGGACCACTTCGGGCGCATCGTGGAACAGGCGGCCCAAGCCATGGCCGCAGAATTCACGCACCACGCCATAGCGGAACTGGCGCGCATGCGCTTCGATCGCCGCGCCAATATCGCCTAGCCGCGCGCCGGGTTTGCTTGCTGCGTCGATGCCGAGCATCAGGCATTCGTACGTCACATCGACCAGCCGCTTGGCTTTGATCGAAGGTTCGCCGGCAAAGAACATGCGGCTGGTGTCACCATGCCAGCCGTCGAGCAGCGGCGTGACATCGATATTGACGATATCGCCATCCTTCAGCGCCTTGTCACCCGGAATACCGTGGCAGATCACGTGGTTGATCGAAGTGCAGCAGCTATGCGCATAGCCGCGATAGCCGAGCGTTGCGGGCACTGCGCCTGCATCCAGCATCATTCCGCGCGCAAAGTCATCGATCTCGCCCGTGGTCACGCCGGGCTTCACGAATTCGGTCAGCTCGTCGAGAATTTCAGCGGCCAGCCGTCCGGCCTTG
>JABDKI010000059.1 GCA_013002295.1 Altererythrobacter sp. | reverse complement strand
GAAGGCCGGGCCATGATGGCCGCGACGATTTGCGCTAATGGAAACAAACTTGATGTGCCGCCCGAATTGCAAACACTCGCGACGTCAGAGGCTTTGGAAGAGGCGATATGTTGGGGGCTTGGCGTGCGTTTGGCGCGGCGCGTGGGTGCGCGCTCTCCCAAATCACTGCAAGTCAGCCGTCTCTTGCGAGATGTAGACAAGCTGGTTCTGCGGCTGCAGGAAAGCCACCGTGACCTTTATGGTGTCCCGGTTGAGAAAGACCTGAAACTGCTGGCAGATCGCCTGGAACTGGAACCGGCGGTCGAGATTGTGCCTGACGGCACAGTTTGGGAAACCGCGGTGGAAGATGATTGGTTCGATGCCGCGCAATAGCCGCTAGTCGTCGCGTTTTCCGCTGCCCGCGAACGGAGAGAAATCCGTTTGCGTATCGTACAGATCGACACCTTCGGCCGCTTTCAGCCGGTTGATCACGACGTAGGTGAACGGGGTGAGCAAAGCTTCCCACAGCGTTTTTATGATCCATTGCGAGATTACGACCTGGACCAGCGTCTCGGGCGGCCAGCCGGCGAGGCCCCAGAATGCCAATGGGTAGAAGATCATGCTGTCGAGCCCTTGCCCGACCACTGTCGACCCGATGGTGCGCATCCACAAGAAGCGCCCTTCCGTCCAGACCTTCATCTTTGCAAGCACGTAAGAATTAGCGAACTCGCCAACCCAAAACGCTGTCATCGAAGCGAGCACAATGCGCCAGCTATTGCCGAACACATTTTCGTAATCGCTCTGGAACGGCCAGCCGCCTGCCGGGGGCAGGGAAACCACCACCCACGCCATGAACGCCATGAACAGTAATGCGGCGAACCCGGTCCAGATTACACGGCGCGCGCGCGCATAACCGTAAACCTCGGTTAGAACGTCGCCGATGATATAGCTTATCGGGAAGAACAGCACGCCTGCGCCGAAGATCCATGTCTCGCCGCCGGGAAGCGGGATGTAACTCGGCTTGCTGGCGCCGATCAGGTTGGACAGCAGCAATATCGCCACGAAAGCCGCCATGACGATGTCATAGTATCGGAATGCTTGTGGAGCGGTGTCGCTTGTGACGCGTTCTGGCGTTTTTTCCATGGCCGAAAGGCCTAACTCCATTTGAACGCGCTGCAAAGCACGCTATTGGCGATCTCGGCGCGCGCCCGTAGCTCATCTGGATAGAGCGCGAGACTTCTAATCTTGAGGCAGCAGGTTCGAGTCCTGCCGGGCGCGCCAGCTATATATGGCCCATCAGGGTCGAGATATGGCTGTTGTTTGCGGTGGCCCGAACCGTCTTGAGGTTCGGAATCGAAGCGAAGCGGAGATGAATGAGCCCGACGGGCGAGGACAGTCCTGCCGGGCGCGCCAGAAATTTGGTTCAACGGGTGTTTAGCCCCGCATCACGCTGTCCAGCGGCTCTCCCGTCACAGGATAGCCGAGATCTTCACCGATCTGGAGCCATGTTTTGCCTTCCATATCTTCCATGAACGGTGTGATCGTGCGCACGGGGATCGATTCAGCTTGAGCCTTGGCCTCTTCGAACGTGCTGAAAAGTGCAAGCCGTTCCAGATTGCGGCGAGTCGGGAAGATGACCTTGATGTCACCCTTCTCGGCAGCCTCCAGAGCTCCCTTCGCAGATACCCAGAACAGATGCGTATTCTCAGAAAGGTCAGCAGCAATATCGACCGCCCCGGTTCCGAGATTTGCAAGGTAAAACCGTGTGTCATAAACCCGTGGGATACGCTCGTTCTTTGGATACCACCGGGCAAAGGGCGTTAACTGATCGAGATCGAGTTCCCAGCCGAAGTGATCAAGCACCGGCGCTAGCTCGCCCGTTTCTTGCAAATAGTTGCGAGCTGCGCGGGCTTTGTCCGCGTCAATCTCACCTTTGAGACCGATTGCTAGCCCTGTTTCTTCTAGCGTTTCACGAACCACCGCAACTTGGTGCGCGGCTTCGTCCGGTTGGAGCGGCCCGCCCATCATCGCTCCTAGTTCAAAGTCGGCCGGGTCGACCCGCCCACCAGGAAAAACTGCCATGCCGCCTGCAAAGACCATTTCGCGACTGCGGATCGTCATCAGGATTTCCGGCGGGCCTTCCTGCGGCCCATTGCGGAAAATGACGACTGTTGCAGCGGGTATGCCCTCGGGCGATTGTGTGTTTTCTGAACTCATCAGCAATCTTATGCGCAGGCCTGCGGTGAATTGCCACCCAGCAAAACCATCAGCCTGTCGGAATTCTTGACACACTGCATTCGGTTAAACTTTCAGAAACCATCGTATGCCGCACAATCGTGTGGTTTCCTGAAACTGGCACGCCCGATGCATAGTGTTTGGCATACGAGTTAGTCTTCGTGAATGAGGCGATGCCGCAGTCTCCCTGGCCCGCCTCCCCGAAACGAACAAAGCCGCCCCACTGGTACCCCGGGGCGGCTTTTTCTTTTCAGATTGGCTCTTTTTCTCGCGCAGCACTTGCGTGCGCATTTGCCTCACGAATGAGGCTCTCGATCTAGCCTTCGGCTTTGGTGACCTGTTTTTCGTCCAGCAATTGCTGCAACTCGCCAGCTTCGAACATTTCCATCATGATGTCGCTGCCGCCCAGAAACTCGCCCTTCACATAAAGTTGCGGGATCGTCGGCCAGTCAGAGAAGCTCTTGATACCCTGGCGGATTTCCATGTCCTGCAACACGTCGACGCTTTCGTAGGCGACGCCGCAATGATCAAGGATGGAAACCGCACGGCTGGAGAAGCCGCATTGCGGGAACAGGGGTGTGCCTTTCATGAACAGGACAACATCGTTGTCATTCACGAGAGTGGAAATGCGTGCGTCAGAATCAGACATGGTGGTTCAAACCTGAAAATTGGGGTTCTTGTTCAGTCCGAAGTGGGAACTGCAGTCGTAAGTTGCAAGGCGTGCAGCACGCCGCCCATGCGCCCGTCCAGTGCTTCATAGACCATCTTGTGCTGCTGGACGCGGTTCTTGCCTACAAACTGCGGCGCGGTGACTTTCGCTGCCCAATGATCATTATCGCCGGCAAGATCAGTCATTTCGACCACTGCGCCTGGAAGCGCAGCGGTGATCATGCCAGTGATTTCGGATGCCGACATCGGCATAGGATCAGCTCTCGCTCATGAGTTGACGGCGCGCTTCGACTGAACATTCATCCAGCTTGGCGCGAATGTCGGCCTCGCTGACATCGCTTTCTGCTGCGGTCAGATCGCCCAGCACCTTGCGGATCACGTCTTCATCGCCTGCTTCTTCGAAGTCAGCCTGTACGACTGCTTTCTTGTAGGCGTCGGCTTCTTCCTCGGTCAGGCCCATCAAGCCTGCGGCCCATTCACCCAGCAGGCGGTTGCGGCGTGCAGCCACGCGGAAAGCGGTGTCTTCGTCCATCGCAAATTTGGCTTCTTCAGCGCGTTCGCGGTCTTTGAAATCGGTCATTGTGTCAGTCCCCTCGGGAGAATCTCTCTAGTCGAAATAGGGTCCGCCTTGCCAAGCGACAAGGCGTTTCCATCCTCAAACCTCACTAATCCATCGTCACTACAAGCTTGCCGACCGCTTGCCGGTTTTCAAGTTTTGCAATTGCATCGCCGCCGCGTTCAAGCGGGAATGTCTCTGAAACCAATGGATCGATCTTGCCGTCCTTCATCATCTGGAACAGCTCTTCCACCTGTTGGCGGAATTTCACCGGCTCGCGTGCGGTAAATGCGCCCCAGAAGACACCCGCAATGTCACAGCTTTTCAGCAGCGTCAGGTTAAGCGGCATCTTGGCGATTCCTGCCGGGAAGCCCACCACCAGGAATTTGCCTTCCCAGGCGATCGAACGCAGCGCAGGCTCCGAATATTGCCCACCAACAATGTCATAGACGATGTTCGCGCCTTCCGGGCCGCAAGCCGCCTTGAACGCATTGGCAAGCGCCTTTGACGCGTACTTGTCCATCTCGGTCTTGGGATAGATCACGACCTCGTCGGCACCAGCGTTCTTGGCAACTTCGCCTTTCTCTTCGGAAGA
>JABDKI010000058.1 GCA_013002295.1 Altererythrobacter sp. | reverse complement strand
CCAACCGCAGAGCCGCACAGCTGCACATCGGTCCCCGCCATCATGCCGACCGACCAGGCAGTTACGTCATAAAGTTCATGCGGCAGATCTTCACTGCGGCGGCGCTCTTGTTCGACCACAAATTCACGCGGAAGCGGTGTGTTGGCGTCAAGCAGGCTGCGCACCAGCCGAGCCGCTGGTTGCGCACGCGGAACTGCCAGATATCCATTCGGATAGCTCTTACCACAAACCGTCGCGGCCCCATCGCGACGAAGCACTGTGATGCCTTGAGCCGCCAAACGCCGCCCAAGGCTTTCCGCGTTCCAACGTCGTTCGCTCAGATCGATAACGTAAGCTCCGCGTCCTGCAGCTCCTTGTGCGTTGCTGGCGCGATAATTCGCGTAGTCACCTAAGAACCGGTCCGCATTGTTCGCCACAGCCTCTGCGGTCGACAAGCTGGCGACAAAGTGATTGCGCACGCCATCCGCGTAAGTGAGGATGGTTCCGTCGCGACGCTCGAACACCAATCCGCGCGGAGAACCTTGCTCATACGTGCTGCCAATCGCGCCTTGGTGCGCGTTCCATGTGTCGCCATAACCTGGATAGAAAAGGTCATAGACCTCGCGTGTGAAGTACGGCTCTCCAATACGGTCAAACCACGCGGCATTATTGCGCCCGATCAGCTCATAAAGCCGGATCTGCGCAGGCGTCAGGTTGGGGTTCACCGGGTCTGCCGCGGGCGAGAAGAAGTAACTGTCATCGCCGCTCATCTCGTGAATATCTTTGACCACAACAGGCGACCACTCGCGGATCGCCGCAACCTTGCCCCGCGTCTCCGGCTGGCTCAGCGTGAACCAGTCACGATTGAGATCAAACAGGTAATGGTTCACGCGCCCACTTGGCCATGGCTCGTCATGCTCGGCTGCCTGACGATCGCCGAACGGCTTAATGCCTAGCGCTGCGCGGAAGTTGTGCACGAAGCGCGCGCGCCCATCGGGATTTTGCGAGGGGTCGATGATCACAATGCTTTCACGCATGATCTGGTCGACCCGCGCATCACCTGCCGACGCGAGCAAGTGATACGCCATCATCAGCGCGGCATCGGTGGAAGTCACTTCGTTGCCATGGACACCATAGGCGAGCCAGGTGACCGGCAAAGCGTTGCCATCGCTCGTGCGGCCCGCCGATACATTGGCCAAATCCGCTTTGATTGCGTCAATCCGAGCCATGTTCTCAGGCGCTGTCAGTACAACATAGACGAGTGGGCGCCCTTCCCAGCTGGTCGCATATTGCACCAACCGCGCGCGATCAGGCGCCGCATTCACCAATGCTTCTAGGTAAGTGAGTGCCTCTTCGGGCGAAGTAATCCTGGTGCCCGGCGCATGCCCGACAGTGTCGGTTAGTGTCGGTATCGCAGGATCGGTTGGAGCTTCTACAAATGATTGGGAATGAGCAGGCGAGGCAAAAACCAAGATCGCTGCAACCCAAGTCGCGATCCGGCTGAAAAATCGTACCGCCAAAACACTCTCCCCGTTCACATCTATTAGTTACTCAGAAGTAATCTACTTACTTGCGGGTAAGTTGGAATCAAACAGGTTTCTGGCAAAAGTATCGATCGCCGCAACATCGGGTCGATCTCGGAAACTCGGCCCGATGCCTGAGTGTGAGAAAGGCTGCTCTGGTTTCGTGCAGTCAGCTTGGCTAAGCACGACCATATGATCGAGCAAATCGACATCTATGTTCGCTTTATGACTATCGGTGCAGCCTTGTTGCTGACCGCATTAGCTATTGCTGGTGACATCCGGCCCAAACTCAAATGGGTGTTTGTGCCGCTGTTGATCGGTGTGATTGCATATCTGATCAACAGCGCACCGCAATTCAGCTTCGCAAAACCGATCAATGCGATGATCGACTATCTCTCGCTTTCGACCACTTTCTTTATCTGGTTGTTCGCCCGAAGCCTGTTCGAACGTGAGCCGCCGCGTTGGGCAATCTTCGCGGTCGTCGTGATCTTCACTGTGTCCTGGGCATTCGGACATTTCATTTACCCTGATGGGATGGCCAGCTTTTATACCATCCATCTCATCTCGCTCGCTCTAATCGCGGACACAATCTACACGGGGTGGAGCGGCAGGGGTGACGATCTGATCGAGCGGCGGCGCGCGATCCGGCTTTTCCTGCCGCTGCTGGTTGGCATTCAAGCGGGCAGCATCCTGCTTTACGAGACTGTAACCGGAGGTGCGATTACATATGCACCGCTTCAACTGGCCAACGCACTGTGGATTCTAGCGATGGTAATCTTTTCCGCTATCACACTGTTGCGCGCCGATGCAGAACTGTTGGTTGAAACAGTCGATTCTGCCGGTGAGGGGCCAAAGGAGGCAATGCTTTCCCCCTCTGAAATGGTACTACAAGAAAAACTGGAAGCGGCCATGGCAGACGGGTTCTACCGCACGCCGGGCCTCTCGATCGCAGCGCTCGCAGATCATTTGGACACGCCTGAACACCGCTTGCGTGCATTGATCAACCAGCGACTCGGCCATCGCAATTTCAGCGCATTCCTGAATCGCTACCGTATCGCTGAAGCGCAGCAAATCCTGTCCGACAAAGCGCATGTCGACTTGCCTGTGCTCACAATTGCCATGGATCTGGGTTATAACTCATTGCCCACCTTCAACCGTGCATTTCGCAGCCAAACATCTCAAACGCCAACCGACTTTCGTCGCGAGGCCTTCAGTCAGAACTGAAAATAGCGCGTCATTTTCGCAAATGACCGGCATTTTCCGCGGTTGAAGAGAACTGGCCGGGCGAATCCTCCATTGTTTGCTCAACGCATCAAAGGAGACAGCCGATGACTGACACCGCACCAACCCTGCTCGACAAGATCGCCGAGCATATGATGATGGCATTCTACTTCGATTTGTCACGCTATCTGATCGCTGCGGGTGCGCTCACGGCTATCCTTTGGCTGGGCGGACGCTGGCTTGAAATTCGCCGGATCCAAGATCGCAAGGCCGGGCGCGCGGATTACGTGCGAGAAGTCAGTTCCTCAATCCGAACTGTATTATTCTTCGCGATCACCACGCTCAGCACACTGCTGATGCAAGAGGCTGGCATCGTCCTGCTGCAGATCGATACGCTCGATGTGTTCACGATCGCGTGGCAGGTGGCGCTTATTGTGATTGCCCATGATGCGTATTTCTACTGGATGCACCGCACACTGCATCACAAGAAACTGTTCCGAGCAACGCATTTGCACCATCACAAATCGCGCACTCCCACGCCGTGGACAGCTTATAGTTTCAGCACATGGGAAGCGATCACGGAATCCGCATTCGTACCGCTTTTCCTTCTGCTGACCAGCCTTGCCGGGATCACTTATGCCGGGCTCGCTATGCTGGTTTTCATCTGGCACATGATCATTCG
>JABDKI010000031.1 GCA_013002295.1 Altererythrobacter sp. | reverse complement strand
CTGCCCGAAGGAACGGACAATCTCGCGCGCTTTGTCGAGACCCACAATCAACGTGAGTGCGCCGCGATCTGGCAACAGGCGGAATAGTGCCAGACCTATCCGGCAAGGCAGCTATCGTCACTGGCTGTGCGAGCGGCATCGGAGCGGCAACGGTCCGGCGTCTAGTCACCGATGGCGCGCAAGTTCTGGGCACCGATCTCAACTCCAAGGCGGGACAGGCATTATGCGATGAAGCAGGCGCGACCTTCCTGCAACAAGATGTGTCTGACCGTGAGCGCTGGGCCGAGATTGTCACTGCCGCCGTGCAGACCTTCGGGCGGCTCGATATCCTGGTGAACAATGCCGGCATGGTTTCGGGCGTAAGTATCGGCGATGGATCGGATGAAGAGATGTTCGCTGCCTGGGACCAGGTGATCGCGGTCAATCTTACCGGGTCCATGGCAGGATGTCGTGCGGCAATAGCGGCGATGAAGAACAACCCCGGCGACGCATCTGGCTCTATCATCAACATTGCTTCGACTACCGCATTTACACCGCTGCCAACCGATGTCGGCTATTCGGCCAGCAAGGCTGGCGTACGCGCGCTGACCAAATCGGTCGCTACCTGGTGTGCCAAGCAGGGGCTTGCGATCCGATGCAACGCTGTGATCCCCGGCGCAACTGAAACCGGGATATTGAACGCTGCTGAAGAAGTGACACCGGGCTTGAAGGCTGCTGTCGCGGCAACGTCACCGATGAACCGATTAGCCGATCCGGCAGAAACCGCCGCTGCGATCGCATTTCTTGCGAGCGATGAATGCCCGTTTATGACCGGGGCGGATATGCTGGTCGATGGTGGCGCGCTAAGCATACATCCAGGTTTCTAGGCCGGGTTTTTGATCTAGGCGGAATTGTCGGCCATCCGCGCCAGATATCCGCTCGGCTCCATCTGCGCTGCAGTCCAGGCAAAGATTGCCATCGCGATAATCCCCGCGACCAGCGAAACAGCGAATACCGAAACTCCCAGAGAGTTCTGTGCAAACTCCGGCGCGAGCCAATCACTGATCGCACCAATAATCGAAACGCCTAACGCTTGGCCAACCAGATTGTTGAAGAACAAAGCGATCGCGACCGCGAAACCGCGTTGCGAAGGCTCAACCGCGGCTTGAATACCAGACAGGATCGGAGCCTGGCTCGCAACGTAGATCGCATAGGCAAACGCAAACCAAATGAGGAACGGCCAGAATGCGCCTGAAGTCAGGCTGATCGCAAGAGGGATCAGGCAACCTAAGCTTACTACGCCGGGCAGCCATGCTCGCCAACGCTCGTCGCGACGCGTGAGCCATTCCGCCGCATATCCGCCGAGTATAGGCCCCGGAATCCCGCCTATAAGAAAGGCCAACCCCAGGAAAAGGCCAACTTCACCGCTGGAAATCCCGAAGCTGCGGATCATGACCGCTGCCATCCAGAACGCGAGCGCGTAGCCAATCATGATCTGCGCGGCCCATCCCAAGGAGAGGCCGATAAAGACCTTGTTGGAAAGCAGTTCTTTCAAGGTCTCTCCAAGAGGCTGCTGCTTTGTCGCCGCCCCTTCCGGCGCATAGCGTCCGCGGCGCGGCTCTCGCACTGTTAGATACATGATGAGGCCGATGAGCAGCCCAGGAAGCCCCATAAGAACGAATGCATATCGCCAGCCGAACAGTTCGTTCAATTGCCCGCCAACAATCAACCCGCCCGCTGTGCCCATCGTTGCACCTAGCGTGAGAAAGCCCATTGCCTTGGCCAATTCGCGGCGCGGGAAATAGTCTGCAACTAAAGACTGCGACGCTGGGCCCGAACAGCCTTCGCCTACGCCCACACCTGTGCGTGCAAGGAATAGAGTCCAAAACCCTGTCGCCAAGCCGCACAACGCTGTCATCAAGCTCCAAAACGAAATCGCGCCTGCCACAATGTTCTTGCGGACAGAACGATCCGCCAGCCGAGCGGCGGGAAATCCGATGACCACATAGGTCGCAGCAAAGGCGAGGCCGCCAAGCAGTCCAATCTCGAAATCGGAGAAGGAAAATTCGGCCTTTATGTCTTCCAGCAGGATTGAGAACACTAGCCGGTCTGCAATGCTGAACATGCTGACAATGGTCAGCAGTCCGAGCACATACCAGCGGTATTTACCTGGTTTACCCGGGTCAGGCTGTTCCACCTCAGTGATGGGGTCTGGCATCCAGGCCGTTGTCGACGGGGATAACAATGCCGTTGATAAAACGAGAATCGTCACTCGCTAGAAACAGCACGGTGTTCGCGACGTCTCTCGGTGCGCCCAGTCCATCAATCGGCAATGGGCCATCGGGAATATCCATCAACTCTTCACCCGCGCGGCCAGAGATATCGCGCACCATCGGCGTCTCTATGCCGCCCGGCGCGATCGCATTACAGCGAATGCCATATCCTTTGTCCTGACAATCCATCGCGATGGACCGCGTCATTGCCCGGATTGCACCCTTAGCAGCGGTGTAGGCCGGGATATTGCCATATCCCATCAAGGCTGCAGTCGACGCCATATTGACGATCGAAGCGCCGGCCCCGCCGTTCTTTTCATGCCGGTTTTTCAATAATGGCAGTGCGGTTTTGCAGCCCAGAAATGTGCCCTCAACATGGATCGCCATATGCAAACGGAAATGTTCGAGCGAGCATTCCTCAATGCTTTCAAAGATCACGTTTCCGGCATTGTTGACCAGGATATCGAGCCCGCCGTGTCGCTCTTCAACAGCATCGATCACATGTTGCCATTGGTCCGGATCCGTCACATCCAGCTCATAGGCATCGCCATGAACTTCGTGGGCCACTTCATGCGCCAGACCGGCATCTCTGTCTGTGACAATTACATGGGCGCCTTCTTCGGCCAGCCGCATGCAATCGGCCTTCCCCAAGCCCATTGCACCGCCTGTGACCAGAGCGATTTTCCCTTCGACTCTGCCTGCCATCTCTCTCTCCCGTATGTCTTTTCTGCTCGCCAACCTATCCCCGGCGAGCGCGGGCACCACTGTCAGAAGCGCTTAATTTTCGATCAAAGTGCCAGTCGCGCGGCCGACTCCACACGCTAGGTTGCCGCACAGGGAGAGCGCGAATGATCAGCGACGCAGAAATACGGCGCCTGAAGGACCTGATGGAATGGGAGGGGCAACGCAGCGCGCCGCCCGATGGTTTCCCCAAGCTGCCTGATATGCCCGCCGCGCGCTACACCTCGCCTGAGTATTTTGCGCTCGAGCAAGAACATATCTTCCGCAAGAGCTGGCTGTTCGCCGGCCACATCGACGAGATTCCGGACCCCGGCTGTTACATGCGATGGCACAATGCGGGCGACCCGATTGTCATCGTGCACGGCATGGATGGCCAAGTTCGCGCGTTCTACAATACGTGCCGTCACAGGGGCGCGCCGGTCGTAACCGAAGATCGCGGCAAGTCGTCACGGTTGATGTGCGGATACCACAATTGGACATACAAGACCGATGGCACGCTGGTGGGTGTGCCTGAGAGAAAAGACTTTCCGGCAGATTTCGATATGAGTTGCCGCGGACTGATCCCGGTGCGCTGCGAGCGGCTGGGCAATGTGATCTTTGTAAATTTCGATGAAGACGCCATGCCGCTGACTGAATGGCTTGGCCCACTGATGAACGAATGGGACGAGTTTGCTTTCGACCGCGTCAAATTGGCGGCACGGCACAGCTTTGAACTTAACTGCAATTGGAAGGTGGCGATGGAAGCCAACATGGAAGTTTACCATGTGCCCTTTATCCATCCCACCACAGTTGCTCCGCTTGTCGACAGCAAGCGCAATTACAACACAATGTACCCCAACGGTCACGCACGCATGCTGGCCCCTGCGCCCGAGCAGACCGACCGGGAGCATGTGCGCGCAATCGACAGTCCGCCGGGCTGGAAACAGATCGAGAGCGTGGGCGAATTGGGGCGGACTTGCACGCAAAGCTACACGCTGTTCCCCAATTGGGTGTCACCACTGTCGAACTATTTCGTGCCGCCGCTGGTGTTCTGGCCGACCGGCCTCAACACGACGCGACTGGAACTGGTGACGATGGCGCTCGACTGGGATGATGAGCCCGCCCCCGATCTTTGGACGGTGCCGGACGACACCAAACCCAATGGCCGCGATATGTCGCCTATCATCCTGGAAGACACGCAATTCGGCGAAGCCATTCAGCAGTCGATGCAAAGCAGCGCTTTTCGCAGCGTGCCGCTGAGCTACCAAGAGGCACGTATCTACAGCTTCCACCAGTCCTGTGACCGGATGATAGGGATTGGCAATGTGCCGCAGGATTTGAGGGTCAAGCAAGTCATCGGTGAAGAATGGATATGGCCCAAGGATCCACGTCGCGTGCAGATGGATGCCGAAACGGCTGTAGGCATTCTAACATCCGAGTGACGCTACGGAATTGTGGTGTGACGCAAAGGCCGCACTAGCAATTTCTGCCTATTCCTTTTGCCAAGTGTCTCACCGGGAGGTGCGCCATAGACTTCTTGATCAGAAACGAAGGTGAAAAGCCTCGAATTCAGGGACAATTGGCAACGGCGAAATAAGCCGGGCCATTATGGGAGAGAGCGATAATGACCAAGCTTATGACTCGGAATCCGTCAGCATTGCGTGCAGCGTTGCTGGGCGGAGTGGCGGTGTTTGCAATTGCCGGACTGCCTGCGGCTGCACATGCGCAAGATGCGGACACTTCGGCTGAAGAAGGCGAGTTTGATGGCAATGTGATCATCGTTCAGGCGCGTCGTCAGGACGAAACGCTGCAAGAGGTGCCTGTAACCGTCACCGCGATTAGCGGCGAAGTCCTAGAAAAGTACGGCGTTGATCAGGTTGCTGACGTTGTCGGACGGGTTCCAACGTTGAACGTTCAGGTCGGCGGCTCGGGTTCTGGCGGTCAAATTTCTCTTCGCGGAGTTGGCTCATCCAACATTTCAGCCGCGTTCGATTCTGCGGTCGCGTTTGACTTTGATGGTGTTCAGGTTTCGACCATGCGTCTGGTCCAAGCCGGTTTTTTCGACACCCAGCAAATCGATGTTCTAAAGGGTCCGCAATCGCTGTTCTTCGGTAAGTCAGCCTCTGCCGGCGTTTTCTCGATCCGTTCGGCCGATCCGACTTCCACCTGGGAGATCGGCGCGAAGGGTTCTTATGAGTTCGAGGAAAAAGGCTATGTCGTCGGCGGGTACATCTCTGGCCCATTGAGCGACAACCTCGGCATTCGCGTCGCCGCGCAATACAATGACATCGACGAATTTGTTGAATTGCAGCCCGGCACACCTGCGGTCAATCAGTTCCGGGGCCAGAAGAACTTTGTCGGACGCGCAACTATTGATTGGGAGCCGACACCTGGCTTCAATGCAAACCTGAAGGTTCAGTACGTCAAAAACGAAGGCGACGGCGCGATCCAGCATTCGGATATCAATTGCGGACCGAACGGCGTTGCAGATTCCGTGTTCCTACTTGGCGGCGGCTTGGTAATCCCGGCGGGCAATGACTGTAATGACAGTGACGGCTTGTATTACCTGCCGGACACCGCACCGCCGCTAGCAGGGTCAGTGCCGACCGCAACAGGTCCTACGCTAGCCGAGGGCTTCAACGGAGTGCCGTTTAGCGAAACCGAATTGTGGTTCGCACGCATGAAGTTCGACTTTGAATTGACCGACAGCCTGTCGCTCGTTTCGACAACCGGCTTTGTCGATCTGGATGCTACCGACGTTGACAACTATTCCTATGTCGGCATTCTTGGCCCGGGCGTGCCGGGCGGTGTTGGCACCAGCGATCCGCGCAATACGCTCGAACAATACACGCAGGAAATACGGCTTCAATCGGACTTTGGCGGACCGATCAACTTCATGGTTGGCGGCTTTTACGAGTGGCGCAAATTCCTGTTCGACACGTCACAGCAGGCCGTAAACATCTCGTTCGTCGCACCTGACCCGATCACCGGCTTCACCTTTGACTGGGACAAGGCACAAGAAACCAAAACAGAGGCCTATTCACTGTTCGGTAGCGCGATCATCGAGCTCACGGACAAGTTTGAATTGTCGGGCGGTGTGCGTTGGACCGATGAGAGCAAAGTCTCTCGGATTTCAGTGCCCTACGTGCACGCTTTCCTCTCAGCTGGTCCTGCCTTTATCGACAGCGGCTTCTTCTCTGGCCCGATCGATTTTCAGGACAGCAACTGGTCGCCAGAAGTCACGCTGAAGTACCAAGCATCGGATGATGTGAACGTATTTGCTTCGTTCAAGACCGGCTTCAAGTCGGGCGGCATCGATAACTCGGCACTGCCTTCGGCTTCCCTACTGGGGT
>JABDKI010000028.1 GCA_013002295.1 Altererythrobacter sp. | reverse complement strand
ATTCTTGCTTGGGTCACACCTGTCCCTCTAGGGGTCTCATATACAGTTCGCAAATCCATACTGAGAGTTACAGTTCCCCATGTCCGATCCACAGCCTCAAAAGCGCGATCTCCTTATCATCGGTGGCGGCCTGGTTGGTATGACACTGGCGATTGCGGCGGCGCGCAAGGGATTTTCCAGCCATGTGGTCGACCGCGCGGATCCCGAAAGCCTGACAGCCGAAGGGTTTGACGGGCGCGCTTCGGCGATCTCAACCGCGAGCTGGAATCTTTTCACCAATATCGAGATTGCGGATGCGCTGGAGCCGTATGGCAGCCCGATCGATAGCATCGCGGTGAGCGACCAGATGAAACCCGGGCGGCTCGACTTCACGCCAGAACCGCATGACGGCACGCTGGGCCGGATGTTTGCCAACCGCCAGCTGCGCCTAGCATTGTTCGAAGCGGCAGCGCAGGAACCTCTGATCAGCTGGCATGCGCCAGTGAATGTTACATCGCGTGAGCGCGGCGAATTCGGTGTCTCGGTCACTCTGGAAGACGGACGACAGCTGGAGGCCGACCTGATGGTCGGCGCGGAAGGCCGCTTTTCGCCTAGCCGAGAGGAAGAAGGCCTCAAGATGGCGAAGTGGGACTACGGCCATCGCGCGATCATCGTAGGCCTCACGCACACCAAACCGCATGACAATGTGGCGTGGGAAATCTTCTACCCGGCGGGACCGTTTGCACTGCTGCCCATGCTTGATGGCGAAGATGGCACGCATCGCAGTTCACTGGTCTGGACCGTCGACGAGAAGGACGCAGCAGGTATTCTGAAGCTGTCCGACCGTGCGTTTCTGGCCGAGGTTACAAAGCGTATGGGCGATCTGCTGGGCGAAGTATCGCTGAACAGCCAGCGATCATCATATCCCTTGAGCCTGCAGCACACCGCCAAAATCATTGGCGAACGGCTGGTCTTGGTGGGTGACAGCGCACACGGCATGCACCCGATTGCGGGCCAGGGCCTCAATCTTGGACTTCGTGATGTAGGCGCACTGGTCGAAGTGCTGGAAGAGGCGCGGCGCCTCGGCCTCGATCTCGGCAATGAGCAGATGCTCAAGAAGTACGAGGATTGGCGTGCGCTTGATGCGATGATGGTAATGGGGGCGACAGATGGCCTGACCCGATTGTTTGGTGTGCCCGGCAAAGCAGCATCGGCTATCCGACGCTTTGGTATGGCCGGCGTGCAACGAATGCCGGGCCTGAAGCATTGGTTTATGGACGAAGCGCGCGGCGTTTCGGGTGACGCACCCGCTTTGCTGCGCGGCTAAATCAACGCCTTATTCGCCGCCGGGAGCTTCAACCGGGCTGCGTTGTTCGACCGGCGTACCCGTTCCATCGCGCAGGCGGCCCGGATCGAGCACGGCCGCCATCTCGATGGTTTCCAGCGCATTCATGGCCGCAGCATAGCGTTCCGCATCGGCAACCCAGTCTTCTGCCATGGCCGCGCCGGGCATGTTTTGTATCTCCCCAATGGCGGATTCAATCCGCCCGCTCTCCAAAAACTGCCGCGCGCGCTCCAATCGGCGCTCTGGCTGCGGGGACGGTGTGCTTTCGCGTCGAACTACGAACAACTCACTCACTTCACGGCGGAAGTCTGCCCAGCTGTTGATCCCCTCATCTTCCTGAAGATCTGGTGCCAAACCTTCGAGCCGCGCTTGGAGTGAATCGAGCGTTATCGGATCACGCGAGAAGCTGATCACAGTGCGCACCGCATTGGGCCAGCTGTCGCCGAAGCGCAGCCTTAGCTGGTCAGCCAGATAACCCAGTTCTTCGCCGCGTTCGATATAGCGGCGCGTTGCAAAGGCGATCAACAGACCCTCTGCACGCGCGGCATTACCAGCGGCAGCCTGTGCTTGCAGATCCAGGCGCGCAAGCCGCTGTTCTGCAGCTGCCAGGCGCTGATCCAAACCGCCTTGTTGCTCAGCAACGCGTTCGACCGCTTCGGTTGCTTCTTCCGCGGCTACCACTACGGCTGCCTCTTCGGCTGGCGTCGGGCTGGGTTCCGACGTTTCTTCGCTGTCATCGGCTATAGAAGGAAGATCGGCCTGCCCCTCGCCCCCTTCATTGGTCAGCGCAACAGGCTCTTCAACCTGCAAATCTTGCCAATAGAAATATCCAACTATCGACACACCCAGAAGGAACGCAGCCGCAGCCGCCCCGAAAATCGGGCCCTTCGAAGGCTTTGTACGTCGGCTACCAAACCTAGATTCCATATTTTTCCGTTCTACGACCCACTGGCTTTCGCCAGCCTGTACCCACCATTATCTTGTCCCGGCATTTAGTCTTGGCACATTGCGATTGCCAAGGCCAAGAGATCGTTCTCAGTGGGATTAGCAGCCGCACGTGCAGCTTGCCAACCTTCTCCGACTGGTTCGAGGATACGCTGGCCCAAAGCACACAGGGAAACATGCGCCCGATTGACGCCCAAGCGATTGCATTCATTCACAAAATGCTGCGCGGCTGCGGCTGAGTGCAAGAGGACAAGCGCCCCCTTGGAGAGCTGCGATGCGACCTCTTCGGACAAATCAACTTTGCCAATTCTATAAACAATGCGTTCTGTGATCTGCACGTCAGCGGGAGGGGAAAGCGGTACATGATCTTCGCCTGAAAGGCGCAAGAGATGCTGGAAATCGCCGTCGATCCCGTCAAGCACTTGCTGCAATCCGCCAGAACCGACCCGCGCAACCTTAAAGCCAGCGTTACTCGCGGCATCGGCGGTCGCTTGCCCCACGGCTAGGACCGGCAGATGAGTAAGAGCGGAGAGTTTGTCCCCGCCATGGCGGAAGGAATTCGCGCTTCCCGCCAAAAGTGCATCAAACGCTTCCAGATCCGGCAAAGTCCAACCACTCGGAATCACTTTGAAGAGCGCTACCCCCGCGATGGGTAGCGCGCGCGCCGCACCTGCTGCGATGGTCTTGGAAAGCCCCGGCTCGGGCCGGATGGCAAAGACCTTGGTCACACCACGTGGTGCCCGAAATGCGGTACCATGCCGGGCGTCAGACACGCGATCAATTCTTCACCCATGGCCGCGACCCATGCGAGATCCTCCGCTGCGCCGCTATGGGTCGCTTCGATCCGTTCACGGCCATCCGGGCTGAACAGAGCGCAGCGCAGCGCCAGTACATCGTCCTGCGCGGTCGTTAGCATCGCGATAGGGCTATGGCAGTTTCCGTCCAGCGCCTTCAGCAGAGCGCGTTCGGCCATGACTGCGCGATGACTGGGCGCGTGGTCTATTGCCGCCAAGAATTCTCGCGTCTGCGCGTCATCGGTACGACATTCGATACCGATCGCGCCTTGCGCAGGCGCGGGCAACCATATTTCAGGATCAAGCCGTGCGCCGACTGAATCCTCACCCAATCGGCCAAGGCCGGCAGAGGCCAGCAAAGTGCAGT